>CAZILH010000015.1:0-23214 GCA_964540095.1 uncultured Gammaproteobacteria bacterium
GGCGCTTTGCGCCGAGGCAACATCTTTCAATTTCGCTGAATGTAAAACTTGGCGGAGAGGGCGAGATTCGAACTCGCGGACCAGTTTAACCCGGTCAACAACTTAGCAGGTTGCTGCTTTAAGCCACTCAGCCACCTCTCCGAGATTAGAAATCAGCTTATATAATAATATATTTTGTTGATTTTGGCAAGGGTGGTGCTACTCAAAATAAACGAGCTATTTTTTGTTTACAAGCCAGATTGACAGCTCTTTTTTCACATGGTATATTAATTCGTCATCAATCAGAACCTACCAAAATCACGCTTCCTATGAGAGGGGCAAATAATGCTTGAAGAGACCTGTCTGCTCGTGCCTATGGCCTGCGATCTAACTGATCAGGGCCGTAAACTTGGACCCGAGTCCGAGTGGTGTCTGGTCAAGGCCTATGGTGTATATATCAGAAAACGCACTATGGGCCAGAATGTCCTGTTCATCTCTGGCGCTGGTATGGCCCCCAGGACAATTTTTCCTGGACAGACCATGGCTATGTTCTTCCTGCAACAGCAATATCTAAGTCAACAGGGAGTGCCCGACAACTGTTTGCATTCCCCTATCAAGCCCCGCTGGGGTAGCCGAGCCGAGATGGAAGAAGCCATGCTCCATGCCAAAACCATCAAGGGAGAAATCGAAATCATCTTCGTCTCCAGCTGGTACCATATCCCCCGCTTGCGTTTGTTGCTCTGGCAATATCGTCGAAAAGGCGTATTGCCAAAAGCCACGATCAGGTTTGTGGCTAGCCGAGGGCGCTTCATCAACGCTCTCAAGGAACCTCCTAAGCTGTTGGCACAGTTCTTTTGGCTAGCGTGAGCCCTTTGTGTGTGCGGCGGCGATCCGCGTGGATCGCCGCCGCCTTTTTTATTTTCCGACTAATATGTTATAATATAGGCATAACCTAAAAATATGGCTAATGAAAAGAAAAAATCAACAGAAACTAGGGAGCAAAACGGCAATTATGTCGATTATGGACAAATTTTGGCTTCCTGGCAGTTTCCTGAACACGTAAAACACGAACATGGCTTAAAATGGTATGTTTTCTTTTTTCTAATACTAGCGGCCATTATTTTGGTTTCAATTGTTGGATTAGACATTACTTTTTTTAGAATCGCCGGCGGACCATTTGCCTTGACTATTGATAAGGGTAATTATTTGTTTGTGATTTTGATTGTTTTGTTCCTAATATTATATTTTTACTATGAACGCAAAGAAATAGAAAGTGTCAGTATATTTTTGACTGAAGATGGCGTGGTCATCAATAACAAATTGATTGAATACAATTCTTTGGATCATTTCTACCTTGTCTACTACCCACCCAAAATACAAAACCTATACTTACAGCCCAAAAATATACTGCGACCAGTGATTGTTGTGCCTCTGGAAAATGAAAATCCCATTGAAATCAGAGAAATTTTACTGCGCTACCTCGAAGAAAATCTAGAAAAGGAAGAGATGCCAGCCAGCGAGTCCTTATCAAAAGTTTTAAAATTATAATTACTAATACACCCTTCTAACAATAAGCTGAACCTCACGTTCAGCTTATTTGGCCTAATATGGCAAAAAATTTTTTTTATCACACTCCTCTCTCTGAATTGCACGCTATCACTAATAGTTTGCAACGAGATTTTAATAAACTGGAAATAAAAACTGTCGGCGATCTGCTGTGGTATTTTCCTTTTAGATACGATGACTTGAGTGAAGTAAAAAAAATTAGCGAGCTGACTGACAATGAACTGACTACTATCAAAGTAACTGTTTTAAAAATACGCTCTTTTCGCTCCTGGAAAAGAAAAATAATGATTACCGAAGTCATGGTTACTGATAACGATGCGCAACTGACAGCCACTTGGTTTAACCAAAAATTTGTCAGCCAAATATTAAAAATCGGCGATGAAATTTTTTTGAACGGCAAATTGCAAATGAAAGGCAACAAATATTTGATGTCCAACCCCAGCTATGAAAAAGTCAAAGACCGCCCACTGCACAGCGCCCGCTTGGTACCCAACTATCATCTCAGTGGAAAAATAACCCAAAAACAATTGCGTTTTGTGACTGATAAAGCCCTAAAAATCGCCCCTAGCGTCGAAGACCCCTTTCCAGTGGAAATATTAAACAAAGAAAAATACCCCTGGTTGTTTGAAGCTCTAGAACAAATTCATTTTCCCAGTGATTTGGCCAACTTAGAAAAAGCCATTCAAAGATTAAAATTTCAAGAACTATTTTATTTACAACTCAAATATCAACTAGCTAAAAAAGACTATCAAAACAACCCTACTTATCAAATACCAACTGATAAAATATTTTTAAATAAAATAATCAAAAACTTGCCCTTTCAACTAACCACTGATCAGCTAGAATCCTTAGACGAAGTATTGAGCGATATCAATAAGGTCCAGCCAATGAATCGATTATTAGAGGGCGATGTTGGCTCGGGCAAAACAGTAGTGGCTCTACTATCTGCTTTTAGCGTCATAAAAAACGGCCAGCAAGTGGCTTTTATGGCGCCAACTGAAATATTGGCTCGCCAGCACTATCTAAATGCTCTGAAATTATGGCCAAAAGCTTTGGCCGAAAATACCGCCCTACTAAGCAATAGCCAGCAATTAATTGGCTTGGAAGAAAAATCAACCAAGCAAAATATTTCTAAATTATTAGCCAGCGGTAAAATAAAATTAGTTTTTGGCACTCACAGTTTGATTCAGGATAAAATTTCTTTTCGAGATTTGGCGCTGGTGATTATCGATGAACAGCACCGTTTTGGCGTCAAGCAAAGACAGGCCTTGAAAACAAAAAATAACAACAATTTTGTACCGCATCTTTTATCCATGACCGCCACGCCCATTCCCCGCACTCTGTCACTCACCCTCTATGGTGATCTAGACATTTCATTGATCAAAAGCAAACCCCTTGGTAGGCAAGCAGTAAAAACTTTTCTGGTGCCAGAAAAAAAACGTCTGGCGGCTTATGATTTTATCCGCGAAAAAATAAAGACCGGCCAACAAGCTTTTATTATCTGCCCGCTAATAGACGAGAGTGATAAATTGGGAGCCAAATCTGTGCTTAAGGAATATGAAAAAATAAAAAATGAAATTTTTCCAGATCTAAATATTGCCATGCTCCACGGTCAGATGCCAGCCGAAGAAAAAAATTCTATCATGGCTGATTTCAAAGCCAAAAAAAGTTCAATATTAGTAGCCACCTCTGTCATTGAAGTCGGAGTGGACATACCGGGCGCGACTTTGATGATCATTGAAAGCGCGGAAAGATTCGGGCTGTCACAATTGCACCAATTTCGGGGAAGAGTTGGTCGTAATGATTTGGAAAGTTTTTGCCTGCTTTTTACTAGCGACCCCCTAAAATCTGCCACCAAACGGCTCCAAATTTTAGCTAAAGAGAATGATGGCTTCAAGTTAGCGGAGCTGGATCTAGAGCTTAGGGGCAGTGGCTCAATATTTGGTACCAAACAAACCGGCTTAATGCCTCTAAAAATCGCCACTCTTACTGACACTGTCTTATTAAAAAAAGCCCAAGAATGGGCTCGGAAAATAATAGCTAATAAAAAATATCGCTCACAAGCTCAAGTTGTTAAATTACTAGAGGATCTAAAAACTGAAATGCATTTGGAGTAGACTAATCATCTCCGCAACGACTAGCGTCTATGCCCCACTCACCTCCTACTGGCGCACACTTATCAGCGCGATAAGGTATGTCCTCGCAACACCAGGTTCTAGAATCTGGATTATTTGCAATTTGGCAATCACTGTTGGTGGAACATGTTTTCGTTCTTAAATCTGAACAAATTGTGTTCCAATAACAAACCTCAGCTAACGGGGAGGTGCCATTTTTAAAATTCTTACCATAGCAGGCATTAGCTTGACAATTTGGCTCATCCAAAGCATCCATAAAATATCTAATCCCTTCATAACCACTTGAGGAATAAGTCCTTTCTGATGAAATAGGAAACTCTAACTGCAGACAATCTATGACCGTGCTTGGTACTGTAGCAGCTACTGCTGTTGTATCCAAACATTTACCAGTAGCTTCGGGATCACTAACTATCTGCGCTGGAGTAGCTGCTACCCAAATACAACTAGGCGCTGGGCAAGATTTTTCTAAGGTAAATAACGAGCAAGTGAGTTTCGGCAAGTCCCTGTCCAGTGGTTCAAAAGATACTAAGCGCTGACTAATCAACGACAACAATATATAGCCCCCAAACAAAAGTGCCAAACCAATCAACGTGCCATTGATCTTGTCTCGGGCACTAGATATCTTGGAAGAATTACCACCAGCTAGTAGCCACTCCCAGCCAGCATAGACCAACATAAACATAGCCACCACGCCAGCAAACATACCGCCATAGCGATAAATAGCTACAATATATTTAGCCAAAGATGAACCATCAACAGGAAATGACTCTCCGGCTGTATAAAGCCCAGGAATAGTCATGGATGGTATAAAACTTAATGGCGTAGTGTTTTCCTTATCAGCGGCCACTACAATATTAGCCAAAGAAAAACCAAGAGAAAAAATTAATAATAAAATTATTTTTTTATACTTCATGAAAAATTTTATTATTTCAATTGAAAATGCCACCACTCACTATCTAGATCACTAAAACCAGCACCAGTCATAATTGTATTCAATCTATCTTCGGCCGCATACAAACCAGGCACTGTTCCACAAATACTTGGTCTATCAGCTGATGTACAGCTATATGCCCCACTTATATAACCACAGGTATTCACTCCTCCGGAAATAACTAAACAAATATCAACAGCCGTGCCAGTCTGATGGGGTGCGTCACATCCTGGCTCAGCCGCCTCATTACATTTACCGCATTCAATGGGACAATAACCTTGATTTAATTTAGTTTGGTAGCAAGAAAACAAAAAGTTTTGCAAAATTGTCGTGCGATAGGCGCTAGTTATGACCAAGCTCTCACCTGGCAACAATGATGCCCGTGCCTGTGTCAGTGCGGCAATTGTTGGACCAGTCAACCTGGGATCAGTGCAAGCACTACTGATAGTAATACCCGGAATATTAATGGCCTTAACCAAATTGTCTGAAGGACAACCATTTGATATCAGCGACAAAACATCACTGCAGCGGCCTAAAACTGCCGGATCTTTTGCTAGATCTTCAGCTGTAGCCTTTGTCCAGACACATCTAGCTTTAGTACACTCCTCTTCTTTATTAAAAGCCATACAAATTGCTTTTACATCTGGTAAATCCGTGTTTAATGGTTTAAATTTTACTAAATTCTCACTAATCAAAGAAAGTAATATATAGCCCCCAAACAAAAGTGCCAAACCAATCAACGTGCCATTGATCTTGTCTCGGGCACTAGATATCTTGGAAGAATTACCACCGGCCAGTAGCCACTCCCAGCCAGCATAGACCAACATAAACATAGCTACCACGCCAGCAAACATACCGCCATAACGATAAATAGCCACGATGTACTCCGCCAAGCTGGAGCCAGTAATTGTTGTTGTGGCTGTAAATTGGCTACCAGGTATATTGATGCTAGGTTTGAATTCTATGGCCATCACCAAAAGCGGCAAAAATATTGCTGTTATAAAATAAAAAGATATTAAAAACTTTTTTAGCATTATTTCAATCTTATGCTTTGTAATGTCCCGCTATTTCTATCCATAAAATACAAGATACTGCCATCAGCCGAAACTGACAAATTATAGGCCGAATAGGCGCCTTCTGAACCAACTGGACTAGCTAGCAGTGTCTTGACACCAGAATTCAAATCTACGCGATAAAAATTGTCTGGATACTGATAAGATATTTCTGGATAAATACCCGCTCCACGAGGCAGACCTTGGGGCACGGCGCAAAACATAGTTGATTCGTCAGTATAGGTGCATTTATCCGGCCAAGTATTGATACTGAGTGATACTTTGAGGTCACCCATTTCTCCGGTCTTACCACTAGTCACCCACAAATTGGGCAGATAATCGGTTTGAGTATTGTACACGCTATAAACCAAGGAATTGCCACTAGGCGACCACTTGGAAACAAAACCAGAACCAGCCACCTCAAAGGCCTGGAGACTTTCGCCATTCAAGCCAATGGGATACACCATTTGTCGCAAATTATCAATGCTTTTTTGATGCAAAGCCGCGATTTGATTATCTGGCGAAAAAGCTATTTGCGTACTGTATGACTTGTCGCCGAGCTTTTCTATCAAAGCCAGGCCAGAGCCATCATCTTTGGCTGATATAATCCAATTATTATCCGAATCATTCTGACTAGCATCGCTAAACCATTTGGCGGTTATAGCATCGCCCTGCTTGTTAAAAGAAAATTCTTCCATTTCTTTGGGCAGGGTCACTTGTTTTTCTTGTTTAAAATTATACAAAACATTAGCACCATCTGGGTATTCGATAATCGCTTTTTCTCCACTATTACTCCAAGTGACACCCGACACACCATAAAATAACTTGTCGCTCAAAAGCTCTATTTGACCATTAGCGTTTATCTTAAAAAATTGCTGTTTGGTCTGATCGTAAAAATTGATACCACTAGTGCTTTTGACCAGGCCAACTACTGGATCAGCCACAACTTTGTTAACCTCGGTCAGTCCGCCGTTAGCTACTTTGGAAACTTTACTATTATCAAATTGCTGCCCCGGCAAAGTCGGTATAGTACTGCCATTGCTATTAGAAAATTGGGGCGTGCCAGTAGCGATATTTGGTAGATTACCGCCACCAATATTATTGTTGCCCGGAGTAAGTGGTGTGGCCGATCGAAAAAATACCCAGTAAAGGGCAAAACCCAAACCCAAAACCACTAGCACAAACAGAGTCACAATCAATATTTTTTTTGAATTCATCGGGTTAAAAATTTATATAATTAAATCTTTAATAACTAAAGTAAAATTTTGCTAAATAAATATAATAATTTTTTTATCCCCCTTTTAAAATACCCCAAAATAATTCCCAAAAAATGTCACTCAATTTTATAAGAGTATCCAAGGGGTTTTCATAAACTTGAACCATGAGGGTGATGCCTAGCATGATCATGTTAAAAATCGTAAAAATCACTAATAAACCAATAAGCCACAATATTATCTCCCCCATGCCCAATTTCGGAATAATCTTGGAGCCCAAGATGTTGCCAGCGATAAACTGCACAGTCCAAATCAAAACCGTCAAAAATGCCAGAATGACCGTAGCCCCCATAGTCATATTGACCATACGCCAAGTCAATTTTTGGGCTATTTCTTTTTTTATTTTTTCTTCGGCCTGCTGTTGCAAAACATCCGTGCTCTTTTCGCCTTCTTGCTGTTTGGCTTTGCCTCTCAATGACTGCAAGCGCCGACGCAAAAATCCCTGGCTTTTTTCCTCCTGTTCGGCGATTGGATCTGCCTCTTCCTCCGTTTTTTCAGCCACAGGACTTGAAGCTACTCGACGAGCAGCCGCCAAATCTCTTTGGTAATTTGCTTGCAAAACTTCCGCCATAATTATTGCCAATAAACTGCATCAACTAACCACTGTTTATCACTTTTTACTAAATTAATTTTTATATCTTGATATAAGGTATTGGAAACTAATTTGCCATCCACGGACTTTGTTTCCTGTCTTTGGGTCTGGACTGTAATATCTGCCTGACTAGCAGAAATACTATTCACTTTATGGGAAATACTCTTAGTGGTAATACCAGTATAGCTTGAAACCTTATAATCCATCTCTAATTTTTTCAAATAACTAGCCATCTTGTCAGTACACTGACCAAGGACTTGCTTGATATTTTCTCCTGGCAAATCCGAAGAATAAGTGCCATAACGCTCAGCAAAATTCAGAGCTGTTTGGATAGCCAACAACTCGTCATTGTTAACAATTGGCGGAACTTCTTTATATTGCAAATTGGCGCTCGGGGCTTTAAATTCTGGCAATTGGCCACCATTTTTATCATCGGGCTTTTGCCCAAAATCAGTCAACTTGAAGGCCAAGAACAGAGCCACGGCAACTATTATAACCACCAAAGCGATAATAATTATTTTTTTTCTTTTTACTGCATCCATATATTTATATTTATTTAAACAAACAAATTATTTTTCTTCCGCGATCATAGATTCTTCAAACTCTTTTTTGGATTGTTCTATCTCTAGCAACTGTCTGGGGTCAGAAGTGATGATCAAGTGTTCAGCATATGAGGCCTGCACTTTGATAGCGGCGTGCTTGGCTCCAGCAAAAAATATGCCCTCGCCCACTCCTGATTCCAGCAGTAAATATTTTTCCCCTTCGGTCAGCATGAATGTTTTTTGAATCAAGTTGACAGCGGCTGGCGATTGTTTGAGCAACATTTGCATTGAGGAGTTGGTGACAATGGCATTGCCAAATGGCGAAGTCAAAAAGTCATTGACATCTTGGGTGATGGTAGTGACACCAAGATAATACTTACGGCAACGCTTGACTAGGGCAAACATAAATTTGGCACTATCATCATGACGCATCATAATCCACGCTTCATCAACCACCAAAATACGCCGTTTCAATTCACTACGAATAATATTCCAAATATAATTGACGATAACATACATAGCAATTGGCCGGAGTTCATCTTCCAAATCCCTGATGCAAAATATAATTAATTGATTGTTGACCTTGACATTGGTTGGACTATTGAATAGACCGGAAAAAGTACCTTCCGTATATTTTTTAATTCTCAGAGCCATATCCTCGCCACCTTCCATACTAAGCAAGACCTCTTCCAAATCAGACATTAGTGGTGGCTCAATATTACTCAAATCACTAGCTGGCGTGATATCTTTTTTGGCATAGGTCTCGATTAATGCTCTGTCCAGCAAAGAATCTTCAGTATTAGTGACCGTGCCTATCATCAAGCGAATCAATCCTTTGAGAGTAATTACTGCACTACGCAATATATCCTCTGGCTTGCTATCGCCACCAATACCACGCGGTAGATCAAAGGGGTTGAGCTTGCTTTCAGAGTTCAAAGATACATTGATATAGGCGCCGTTGACTGCTTCTGACAAGTGCTGATATTCATTCTCCGGATCAATGATAATCACATCAGTACCCAACATCAAGGAGCGCAATACTTCCAGCTTGATAGCATAACTTTTGCCAGCACCCGAAGTAGCAAAAACAACCATGTTGGCATTTTGCAAACTAAAACGATCAAACAATATCAAACTATTGTTGTGACGATTGATGCCATACAAAATACCTTGATCTGAAGTCAGCTCGGAAGATACAAAAGGAAAAGACGAAGCAATCGGCGAGCTGTTCATGTTGGTAGTGATCCCCAGCTCATCATTGCCCAAAGGCAAAGTGGAGTTGAAGCCCTGCTCGGCTTGCCAGAGAGCTCGACGAGAATAAATCAATTGCGTGCCTAGTAAATTTTCTATGCGATCCGAAACCAAGTCCAACTCTGTTTTGTCTTTGGCATACAGGGTAATATAAAGAGCAAATTGAAAAAACTTTTCACTACCCTGCGATAAGCTATCGCGCAAACCCTCAATATCTCTCAGGGCAATCTCGGCAATAGGATCGCGTGGTGCTCCTTTTTCCGCGTCAGCCATAATCTGCGCTTCCATGGTACCGACTTTATTTCTCAATTGCTTCAAGACCAGCCGTATATTCATGGGATAAAAATACATGCTAATATCCAAAGTCAAACTTTCGTTGATAATCGGCGCAAACCAACCAATAGACACATAACGCGGATAAGTGACCACAAATATGGTGCGCAAAAAAATGTCATTGAGCTGTAAAAAAGTGCTCTCAATTTTCATGGCGGCTGGAGCAATGATATCGCGCACCGAAACAATGCCTTCGCGCAAAACTTTTTCCGCCTCCAAAAGCTCTTTGTCGCTCTCTTCTTTTTGCGCTTGGCTAGTTTTGGATTTAAGGGCCTGAAAACGCACCGCTCCTTCTTCAGCGTTCTTATCGACGGCGGCTTGTTTTATTTGCTTAGCTTCAAACATTGGTCTCAATATTTAATTTACTTATATCTTCTAAGGGCTGTTTTTGAAATAAATTGGGATTGTAGCTGTTGTAATAGACCTCAATCAATTCCTGGGTCTTGAGCCGTTCACTGCGCAAGCCCAAGCTGGCTAAACCAGATTGGATAAAGCTACAACGCTTATCCAATTGGGCGCTAAATTCATCAAGTCGCTTACGGCTCAAACGCACTATTTTGGCTGAGGAAAAAACTGCTCCAAAACGATTAGCAAATTTACGACCCTTGTCGCTTACTGGATTATAGGGCACTACCACATAAAATCTTTTGCTCATGATCTTTTCTAGGGTCAAAAGTTCTAAAACAAACTGTCGATAATCAGCGGTTTGGATGCGTAATAATTCATTGGTCTGCTCTTTTTCTACTTTTTTCAGACGATTGAAATAATCATCAATGTTGAGCGGTCGCGACTGAATCAATACTTGCAAAGGATAATCTAAGGTGTTTAAAAAACTAACATAGCCAGAAATAATAGCTGACTGCTCGTCTTCTGATTTGAGGTCAAAATTTATAGAGGAAACCAAGAGTACTCCCCGCACCGTACCGTCATTCAAAATCACTAGATCATCGCGAATTTCCGCAATATCCAAAAATCTTTGAGTGGAAACTTGTGGCTTATTGCCAGCCAACTTTTTACTACGCATATTATTATTTATTTATTTGCTTGTTTGGTAAATTATTCATGGTATTGGCCAATAATTCTCCTTGATACACTCCACCCGTATCAATAATCAAAGATAGTTCTGATAATTTTTTGCCAGTCACCATGGTTTTGGGAACTATTGTCTGCGCCACAAAATTTTCATCTTTATTTTTAAACTCTTCAATTTTAATATATTCTTTTTTCCAAATACGCAATCTCGGCCTTTTCAAGGTCTGGATAAGGGACAACAAAAACATGGGAAAAATAGCGCCATTTATTTTGACAAAACCAAAGATTACTATTAACAAAACAATAACTATGGTCTGCGTCAAAAACAAAGCAAAGTCAGCCAAGCGATAACTTATGAATATAAAAAGCGCCCCAATAATGACAATGGCAAACTGCCGGACGGTAATCGGTCCCCAGATCCTGTCCTCAGCATCAATAAATTGTGGCACTATAAAACGATTTTGCATAAAAACTAAAAGCGTAATAATTTATTTAAATCGCCAATGGCATTGAACTCTTCAATGGTCAAAACTTCTTGGCCAGCGGCTTTTTGCTCGGCAATCAGCTGAGACACCTCCTGACCTTTTATCAAGCTGGAAGCGCCTAGATCCAAATACAGCTTGTAGACCGGACTTTTGCGCCAAGCCGCAATGCCCATGGTCTTTTTGGTCACTGACTCCTTTTCCAAAGTATTGATTTTCTGCAACAACTTCTGAGCTCTTTCAGAGGCCGTATTACCATAGCGCCTAAAAGTAGACAAAAGCATATTTTCCAACTCTTGCACCGGCCCAGTCAACACGGCTTTTTCTTGGCTTGATGCTAGGTTGGCCTTAGCCACTACATCAGACATCAATGGTTTGGCTGGTCTAATCTGCTCCCCACGCATGACTTTGGGCATGGATGGAGTGCTGACTATCTCTGGAGTATGCTCCTCTACTTTTGGTTTAAGCTCAAGCTTCGGTAGCTCAATTTTTGGTGGCTCGGGTTTCTTGGCTTCCACTAGATCAGCGGCCATTTTGACTGGAGGAAACGAGTCAATTATTTTTGGCGGGACTTCTTTTTTGGCTTCCAAAACTAGATCTTTTTTGATGTCGCTCTGTCTGACTACCAAACCACCTTCAGCGTCTATCCTCTCTTTGATGCCTTTGACTATAGAACCAATATGGTCAATCACTTGATGGGATAAATTGTGGCCGTTGGAAAACACCTTTTCAATCAAATATCCCCTAGTAATAATATAATTCTTGCGGTTACGAAAATAATCAAACAAAATATTATTAAAAATTTCTTGGTTATTTTTATCCAAAAGCAAATTATTTTTTTCCGCTATTCTTTGGGTGATTTTCTCCAAACTATACTTCTTGCTATCATCGGTGGGTAAATTTAAATTAAAATTTTCAATCTGCTCATGATCTTCTGGATGAAAAACAAAAATAGCTGGCTCCTGCGCCTGTCCGCCACCATGAAAAAAATCAAAATTAGCATCAAGCGGAGCAATATTGAGGGTAGTCAATTCATGGGGAGGAGCTACTTCCAAAACAGTCCTGCTATCTACGGGCCTTAGATCACTAGGTGGAGTATTTTTTGTCTGGTGATAGGGTTTTAGGCGTCCAGACAAATCCTTAACCAGCAAATCATCAACCCAAGGTACATTGGTGCTTGTTTGGCTTAAAAAATCAGGCATTGGCTGTCATTTATATTGCTATATTATAACATATTTTAGGCACACAAGCCAATAAAAAAATTCTCCCCAAGTACACCACCTAAAGAGAGAATTTTTATTAGTAAAAAATTATATTAAGCTCTGGATACGTATTCGCCTGTTTCCGTATTGATGATCAGTGTATCACCGCTTTTTATAAAAAGTGGTGTCCTGACTTCCAAACCAGTTTCCAAAATCACGGCCTTGGTGACAGCGCCAGCACTATTGCCTTTGACTCCTTCGGGAGCGGAAATGACTTTTAGATTGATTTTGGATGGCAAAGATATAGCCACTGGCTTGTCATTGAAAAGCATAACATCAACCTCTTGGCCTTCTTTCAAATATTTTTCCATGTCATTGAGCTCTTTTTTGTTGAACTGAAATTGTTCAAAATCAGCGCCGTCCATAAAAAAATAATCATCACCTTGAGCGTAAAGATAGCTGGCATGACGTCGAGCTGTATCGGCAATTTCAACAACATCGGATCCAGAAAAAGATTTTTCCAAAGTATTGCCATTGACCAAGTTCTTCAACTTAGTTTTGACTACTGCTCCACCTCTAGCCACCTTAATGTGCTGATTGGATATGATTTGGTAAGGATCGTTGTTGACTACAATAATCTTACCGACTTTCAAATCGCTCATACTGCCCATAATATTATCGTGAAACAAAAGGCAATAAAGCCATAAATCTGGCTCGCTTGATTACTTGAGCTAATTTGCGTTGGTGCTTGGAACAAACACCATTTCTCCTTTTGGGGGTAATTTTCCCGTAAGAAGAAACATATTTCTGTATTTGTTGCCAATCTTTGTAATCAATCTCTAATTGATTGTTGACACAAAAATTGCAGTGTTTAGTATTACTTTGCTTATTATGCATATTCTATAAAATTAAATTTTTAAAATGGTATATCCTCGATACTAATCTCTTCCTCATTGGACTCGGGCGCCGGTTGGACACCTTCGGACACATTGGGCATATTGTTGGTGTAGCTAGGTTGCCGGTCAGTAGACCGTGGCGCGCTCGGAGTTTGGTAGTCCTGATTGCCACCAGCGCGATCAAGCATAATCATATTTTCAGCAATAATCTCTGTGCGATAACGCTTGACGCCATTGGGATCATCCCAAGATCTGGTCTGCATCCGACCTTCGATATAGACCTTGGAGCCCTTTTTCAAATATTGGCTAGTGATCTCTGCCAAACGACGCCAAGCCACAACATTGTGAAACTCCGCTTTTTCTTGGCGCACGCCGGCTTGATCTTTCCAGACCAGATTAGTAGCCACAGAAAAACTAGTAACATTTTGGCCACCAGGAGTGGAGCGCATTTCTGGATCACGCACCACATTACCGATAATCATTGCTTTGTTGAGGTTCATATTATTTATGATTAATCAACTTTTGGCTCTTTGGCCAATATCGCGTCTAATTGTTTATCAATATCATCTAAAACAATTTTTGTTTTTACTGGCGCCTTGTCCTCCACCTTCTTGACCTGAGCCATTGGTCGCAAAGGGCGAGCCATTGGTCGTCTGGTCTTCTTGGCAAAATCTGGCTTAGTGGTTTGTTGCCAACGCAAAATTTCTGAGCTAGTGGCAACTTTTTGACGCTTGACTATCAAGTGACGCAAAATGTTGTTGTCTAGCTTCAAATCATGATCTAGCAACTTAACAGCTTTTTGCTCGGTCTCGTCAAAAGAAAATTCCACGTAAAAATAAAAACCGTGCTTTTGTTTCTTAATCGGGTAAGCCAATTTGCGCCGGCCACCCGGATAAAAATCGTGCACAATTTTGGCATTGATTTTTTTTAGATAGCCCAAAACCTGCTCCTGAACTTGTTTGTGTTCGGTTTCAGGAACATTAGGATTGACTATCAAACCTAATTCGTAGTGCATATATTGAGGTTCTTAATTACCTTAGCTGATAAATCAGGCAAGGGTCAACCGAGGCAAGCTCGGCCACATGGTTAATTAAATACCCAAATTTTTGAGCAATTTGGATTTGCCTACTTTACCACAATGAAAACTAAAAGTCAATAAGCCATATTATTGCCTAATCCGCCAAATTTTACTATTATTAAGCCATGCCAAAATATATTTTAATCACTGGCCAGTCGCGAGATTTAGCCCAAGCTGAAATCTGGTCTGTTTTTAATAAACAGGCAAAAAACCTAGAATTTCACCCTAATTATTGCTTACTGGAGCTTGATTTAGAGGCCGACCAGATAATGTCCGCTCTGGGTGGTACTGTCAAAGTAGCTGAATATTTGACTAGTTTTGATAATCTAAACCAGTTGACAGCTGATTGGTGGGCAAAAAACTTGGATCAAAAAAATAATAAAATAAATTTTGGCTTTAGCATTTATGGCGGACAAAATAAAAAATATCTAACAATAAAAAAAATCGCTCTGGCTGTAAAAAAAGAATTATCAGCCCAAGGGTATAAGAGTCGTCTAGTCACAAGCCAAGAATTGGAACTATCCTCAGTAGTGGTCAAAAAAAATAATTTACTAGGTAATGAATTATTAATCATCCCCGATTCCAACAAATACATCATTGGTCTGACCAAAGCCGTACAAGATTTTGAGGACTATGCTGAGCGCGATATGAATAGACCCGGACGCGACGATAGATCGGGCATGCTACCACCCAAAGTAGCCAAAATGATGATCAACTTGTTGGGAGTAGAAACCAAAGGAATTTTACTAGACCCTTTTTGTGGCTCAGGCACTGTCTTGCAAGAAGCTGTAATTTTGGGCTACAAAAAATTGTTGGGCACCGACAAGAGCGCCAAAGCCATTGAGGATAGTCAAAAAAATCTAGCTTGGCTAAAAAAACAATACCAATATTCTTTTGAAGCCAAAATTATAAAAGCTGAGGCCGAAAATTTAAGCAAATATTTATCACCCCAACTTATTGACTGCTTAGTAAGCGAGCCGTTTATGGGCTCGGCCACGGAAATCATGAAAAAAAATAATTTTAATTACTTTTATGATTTGAGCCAAGAATTAGCTGGGCTTTATTTCTACTCTTTCCAAGAATTTTATAAAATATTAAAACCACAAGCTAAAATAATTTTTGTTTTTCCAATTTTCAATGTCCAAAATACACAAATAGACACTCTAGACATAAAACGAATAGAAAAAATTGGCTTCAAAAATATTTGTCTGCCGATAAATTTCCAATCAGCAAAAAACGGGCAGATTGTCTATCAACGCCCGCAACAAAAAGTGTCCCGCCAAATTACTATTTGGGAAAAAATTTAATTTTTGTCATTGCGCACATTATTAGTATGTCATCCCGCACTTGTTGCGGGATCTAGCCAAAAATAATTAGACGCTAGATTCCTGCCTGCGCAGGAATGACGGTGCAAGACGCTGGAATGACGACGGAATCAATTATCCTGCCAACTAAGTTGGTTTTTTGTCACCTGTAAATTACGCCACTTGAGCTGGCCATCTTTTTGATCAAGATAGGTCACTTGCCCGGACTGCGCCCACTGGCTGGTCAGATAAAAAGCAGCTACAGCTGATTCTGTTTCTGACAAACGCAATTTTTCGGCTAAGATTAGCTCCAAAAATAAACGTCGGCCCAAGAGCTTGTCTTGATTACTACCAAACCACAGACCAATATCGTTACCATAGCGCACGCTAATAAATCTTTTCAAAATACTTATGAAACGGCTATCCTCGCTAATCAAACTATCCAAGGCCTTGTGGCTGACCAGTACTTTCAAACAACTCAATACTTTTTCTTTGTCATTCATAGCCACGGCATTCCACAAAATATCCCGCACTTTATAAATATCATTTCCGGCTTCTGACAAAACAAAATTTTCCGGCAAGAGCAATTGATCTAATTTATTGACATTATTATTAAGATTAGCAATAGCTGTTTCGATATTAATTACTTCGGGAACTTGTTCATCTTTTTCCTGCTTGAACTCAGCCCACAAAACACCATCTTGATTTACAATATCAATGGGCATATTTTCGTCATAGGACAGCAAAAAACAACGCAAAGATTCTCGCTCTTTGGAGTCAAGCTCTAGGGCATTGGGGCTTTTGGCTAGATATTGGGCGCGTTGCAAAGAGTTGTGATAGCCAGCGCCAAGATAATGCACGTAGTCCTTGATCCAGTTGTCTAGAGTAGGCATCAGACGCCGAAAGTCAGTACCAGCAATCTTTTTGGCGGATACCCTTAGCTCTACAAAATCATCATAATCAGACATGAATTGCTTGACAGTGCCGTGAGCATGCTCGGGAAATAATTTTTTTTGGAGAGTGACGCTTTTTAAATGCACGGCTTTGGGTACTTTGCCACCCAAACGCAAAATAAGACGATCAACATTGCCTAAATAATCTTGGATAGGCCAAAGTAGACCAGTGGCAATTTCTAAAGCAATGCCTCGTAGATCACGTTTACCGGCAGAATCCATTTCCTCCAAACGAGATGGCAAATCCAAAACAGAAATTTTTTTCTGAAAAATAAGATCTTCCAGATCTATTATAAAAAATCTTTGCTTAGGGTTCAAAAAAAATTTATCACTTAACCGAACATTAAAATCTGGTATGACTGATGACCAAACATAATCCTGTATCTCTTGTGGTAATAATTGTATATCTTCCAAAATCATTATTATTTTTTAAACAACATCATTAATCATGGCTAATTTTGCCGGGTCACTAGCTACTAGCGGATGTGCTTTAATTATTCTTAATTCAGCTGGGTCTAACTTGCTTAATTGAGCTTTATTAAGGGTGAGAACAAATCTAGCAAAATCTGCTGAGGCCGCAAATACTAAATGTGCCTGACCTAGATATTGCTTGGCAATTTGTTCATCTGTGCGACCCCTGGCCTTTTCTTTAGCAATACATGCCAGCACATCCGCATCATTAACATAATGCATGGTCTGGCCTTTACTTAACATTCTGTCGGCATTACCATACGCAACTTGATTTTTGACTATCTGTTCTACTCGAGCAGCTCCACCTTTAGCAGTGGCTTTTGAACTCAATATTGCGGTAGTTTGAGTATCATCGGCAATTCCAGTAGTATCATCAAATAAAGCTGTGTGACCAGTAACGGTATCCCTACTAATCCTAGCTAACTCCGCACCACTGGCGGCTGACTGCACATTACGAGCTGCTTTTTCACGATCAGCAAGGCTCAATGCCTGATACTGGGCTGTGACACTATTAGTTATGGCCGCTTGAGCAGGTATGGCAGCTGTTGTGGCTGTTGCGGCTACTGCGGCTCTTGCTACTTTATCAGACATACCAGTGCGATCATTAGCAAAACGCGATTGCAAAACAAAAGCTTTACCGGCTTGAGTTTTATCATCCTCTATTGTTCCTGTATAGCCAACACCCGCCTTCCTAGCTTGAATGACTTGCATGAAAGCATCGCGCTTCTTTTCATCCATTTTATCAACCATCTCTCCTAGGGCCTTTGACTCTTGGGATAAAACAAGATCAATAATTTGATCAGATGCTCCGGCAAAATTTACCCTAGCCAAAGCCGTCACATCTTTTTCGTCTATAAGTTGACGAATTGAATCAGTCGTGGCAACAGCTGCGCTACGGGTTTTTAATTTATCCAAAGAAGCTTTATCACCAGATCTCTCAAAATCTGCAGCCATCTCCTTAGCCCTTGCAGCCATTTTTTGATTGACTATATTTTGGTCTATTTCTTCTAACTTGTCTGTCCCATACACCTTCTTTCTTTGCGCATCATCCATATCTCTCGGATCAATGCCCGCCATCTCAATACCACGATCCAGTTTATTTTTCTGCGACAAACCAGCTGCCTCTCTGGCACCCAATAAATGTTTACTGATTTTACCTTGTTTATAGGTATCTAAGTATGCCTGCCGCTCATCTAAGCTCATACCCTCCAGACGCTTAGCAAAATAAGCTTTCTTTTTCTCACGCCTAGCATCTTCTTTATTCTTCAAGCCCAAACCAGCTCTCTGCATAGCACCAATACCCAGGGCCTCACCGGTCACTGCCAAGCCCCGGCCAGCAAAACCTCTAGTTTGGCCGATGATGCCTTTGGCGCCGCCTTCGCCACTAGTACCCTGCCAAGCCAATCGAGCTGCTCCGCCAGCCACAAAGCCAGCAGCGCCAGCAACGCCAGCGGCGGCGCCAATAGTAGCACCCCGACCAATGCGACTGCCCCATTTCTGCAAACTAGCCGAGGCCTTGCCAGCCACCGAAGCGCCAGCCACGCCTGACTGAGAAGCAAACTTCAAGCCAGCCATAAGCAATGTAATAGCAATCACAAAATTCAACATATTGGCTGTGTCAGCTACCTCACTAACTACTGTCTCAAATGTCTCGGAATCTTTAACGTATTTAGTGCCATCAGGAGCTGTTGCATCTTCAGGGAAATAAGTAGCAATATTACCTTGCCCCACAATACTAAAAGCCAGCCACATAAAAAATGCCAAAGCCGGACCAGTGGTCAAGTTCTTGGATAATTCAGCTTCCCATTGTCCGTAATAACTGCTCGTTTTGGGAAAAGCCCGAGCCAAAAAAGCCAGTGGCGCCAAAATAATCAAAATCCAAAAGCTAATAATACGCATAACAAACATAATCAGTATCACACCCATAATAACCGTGGTAATAATCATCATAATACCGCCTAAAATCATGGCCATTAAATATGTGATACCAGTGAACGTCCCTACCACACCCTCTTTGATGTTCATTATATTTTGCAAACCCAAAGCCACTACATAATTACCCGCCAGATTTTCAAGAACTGGCGCTAAAAATGTTAAAGTTATTACTTGGGAAAAATCAATTAACAAAGCAACTATGGATTTACTAAAATTTATCAAAATAGCCATAAGCAAAAGTTTTGACAAAAGCTGACGATAGCCAAAACCCTGCACCTGCAAAATAGTGCCAAAAGCCATAAGTAATAGGATCAAAATAAAAAACATATTAGCCAGATCGCGCACTGTCACCCAAGCCGCGGCTACTTGTGGCTGACTCGTGAAACCGTTATAGGTTCCAACTCTATTAAAAATTTTTATTTCTAACAACAAAATAATACTGGGTAATTTAATAGTGAAAAGATAAACAATATGTCCAAGCTGTGTGGCTAGCCAAGTGACTATATCTGGTGAATCAACTTTTCCTCCAGCGTCCGCTGTTCTCTGTTCTGCTTGCTGAATAGTATCTTCATTCGGCATGAATGGAACGCGTTGTGCTCCAGCAAATTGCGGCACAAAAGTGACAAAAGTAAAACTAGCCAACAAAATCATCAATAAGTACTTGGGCTTTTTAAATAAATTCATAAATATGTTTTATTATTCTAATGATATTTTTCGACTATTGAAGCACCACAATCCACCCGGCAAAAGAAGTCCAAGCGCTCCAATTTCCCCAGTTGTCCTGCACTCTGACTGTCGGCTTATAGCAGGAGGCCTGATCAATGTAGGGCTCATCCATTGGCGCGGAAATATCGCCATCACATTGATCTCCTTGACCACCAAGTTGATAATCATGATAGAAGGTCTTGTAGGCCTCACGGCAAGCTCGCTCAGTGCCACCAAAGCCCTGCTTGGTAGTAGCAGTTTGTCCAGGCAGTGGAGCGTCAACATTGCACTCTGGTATATTATTTTTGTACTTACCCGGTATGGTGGTAATAGCACTGCCATCTCCCCAGTTAACCTCAATATTTTTGACCGGCATGTGATCAGGATGAGCATAATAATAAAACTTAAGCGAAGCAAAGAGAGATTGTTTAGATTCAATACTGCCACCCGACACGTCATTGACTGTGACGCCATTAATCACTACCTTGTTTGCATCGCGACAAACATCAGAGCCACAAACTGTCAAAATCCGTGGCACAAAATCTGGCCCAGTTTGAGTGTTTTGACCACGAGTTGTGGCCGCACCAACATAAATATTATTTTCACTATATGGTTCATAGGCGCTACTGGTGCTATTCCACTGCATATTATAAACCCGATAAAATATGTAGGCCAACTGAGTATGAGCCGTTGCCAAGTCAGTTGATAAATTACCCGTACTGGAAGCATAAAAAGTAGCCGCCGCTAGTGGTGAAAAAGTGCTGGCATTTACTGGCACACGGACATTGACCACATCATTGCCCAAATAACCCAGGGCCGAACCAAAATGAGTAAATTTGTTACTTTCACCGGTAATACTAGCATAATTAACATTGGCATTTTGAATAAACCCGGACTTATAATAATACGATAGCCAAGTATTTGGCGTAGGATAATTGTTGCGGCCTGAATTGCCACTACCGATTTCATTGCGCCACCAAATATCTGTCCTGACCCAAGACCGGTCGCCCTCTGGATCAAGTTCAGCTACAATCTTGCACTGCTGATAACAACCCATGCCTGTACAAGTCCGACCAGACATTTCCGCTGTATAAAATGCTGAATCCGCATCACATGGCGTATCACAAGACATATCAGGAAATGGTGTTGGATTTGAGACTGTCGTAACATTATTAAATACATCTGACTGCAGACAGCCGTCGCTAGAACTCTCATCCACTAGCCAAGTATCAAGACCATCTACTACTCTTGTCACATTGCCAAGGGCTTGATCTATCAAATCATTATAAAGATCATAATCACCAGGATCAACACCTTCTCTTATTTTTAAACCACCATTAGTACTAGCTATACCTATTTGCTCGACATCTAAGATGTACTGGAGACAACCAGTTACTGAATTTACATCACGCATGGTTGTGCCATTTGCTAACCAAGTGTCAGTACCATAATTGATAGAGCCATAATCTACACACAAATAAGGAGAAACCACAGAAACATCCTCCACACAGTTTACAAAAGCGCACCCCGGCACAGAGTCTGACCCACATGAGGCCTCCAGAGCCCGATAGGGATCTGAAGTCATTAGGCAAGCTCGCCCTTTTGATGGCGCTTCGCATATTGGCCCAACTCCACTAATAGTGGGAGCTAACTCGGCCTTAACATAATAATTCCAAGACCCAGGATTGCAGAACCCCTGATAAACTTGATGATAAAACCCATCGTTGCAAGCCGTATCGCCTGTACCACCTGTACAAGCGTCTGAAGAGTCATCTGGCCTATCAGGTTCAGTGCTGACTGAGCTGATGCATCCGGTAGTGGCACCACTCGTTGTATCACCAACATAAATTCTGGCATCCTCATCTCCATCTCCAAATCTGTTTATATTTTCGTCGTAGTAAAACAAATCTATTTTATTTTCTCCGGTGTCAAATAGATTCCTCAAAACTGACTTGTCAACAACCGGCATCTTGGACAAGTCATTACCTGGTGTCAAGACAAAGTCATCGGTTGAAAATTTGGCGCCATCATAAGAAACTCCAGCGCTTAAATCAGCTTTTTCTATATACTCAAAAGTGTAAGGTGGAGTGCTTGGTGGATCATAATGATTCATTCTCTCTGGCCGTAAATAGTTGTAGCTTATCAAGCTACTATTGCCAGCTATACTGTTTACCAAAATTTCTGAACCAGCCGGTATGCGTATCAACAAATTGCAATTCCGAGGGTCAGTGCCACCACGACGACCGCAATATATTCTATCTTCTTGCAAAACATAAGGTTCAGTCACTGAGCAGAAAAGCGCGTCTCGGCCACCTGGTTCATAATATCCAGCTTCGCGGTAATTGTCATACAATGAGCTGGTGCCAACTATCTGGTCAGCTGGATACCACTGGTTGCAATAATTCGTGCCGCCAGTATCATTGACGATCCTGGAGTTAGCATCATACTCCAAACAAATACCTGACCAATTAAAAATAGTTTCGGCTTTTACTTTTTTATCACAGGTGCCATCACTTCTGGAAGTACCATCAGTGTTGTAAGTATCGCACAAATTATTCTGCGCAAAACCAGCACTGTCCACACAGTCAACATTGGTGTCAGTATTACCCGAGCTACAAATACCACCCGGACTGGGGAAATTTTTTGGATAATAGCGAACCGTCCCGCCAGCGCCATAGGTCACTTTAATATAGGTGGCTTCACAACCATTGGGCGAAGCAGTGATTGGCTCCACCTGATCAACCTCGCATATATTGGCACCAGCATAGGATTGCAAGCGATCGAGTCGACCAGAATCTGGCGATATAGACCCGGGGAAAGGTGAACCAGCCTGAGCATAACCTCTGGTCTCTACACCCAAAGCTTTATTGGTCTCAACTATAGGATTGAGCAAACAGCGACTACTGCGACATGTACCATTAAACAAATCACCAGCCACAGTCGTTGAACAAATTGTCCCCTCTCCGCTACAGCTTGAACCGCTATATACCAGTTGTGGTACTGGGGTGGTGTTAGTCACACCTAAGGTAGCTATAGGCAACATATTAGGTATAGAATAGCCGGTGTATTCCTCATCACCAAATTGCAGGTGATCATTTGCTCCAGTAGCCCTACTTTGATAATTATCAATAGTCAGGGCTTGCGTTGTCGGTATTGTCCACTCACCGCACTTAGTGACATTATTTTTACTGTCAAATTCCGTGCAAGTTCCTATGTCAGTACAAACAACTTTGTATCTATTATTATCTTTGTCCCAGACAACGGATGAAGAGCGACAAGCCAGCCACTCGCTACACTGCCGGTCTTTACCAACTTTGAGCAAAACATTGGAATCAAGATTGCAAGCCGGATCAAGGGTGGTGTCTGTCGGATCACAAGATACTGGGCCAACTGCCGCGCCACTAGAAACATTGAGAGCATAGCTTTGGGCACTATCGTAGTTGACGTTCAAAATAGTATGATCGCTATTCCAATTGTTCGCCTCTTTGAACAAGACACAAC
>CAZILH010000016.1:0-22431 GCA_964540095.1 uncultured Gammaproteobacteria bacterium
CCAAATGACGGTGTTTACTTTTTGGATAAATATTTAAATGAAGAACTGGAAGGCAAGAAATCAGCCCTAAAAACAAACGTGGAAAATAAAGCAATTACCGCTGTTCGAGAAAAATTTCTTAGCCGACAAGAGAATCAAGAATATTATCCGGCTATGCTGTTTTATGATCATCGGCTAAATCTCAATATAGTCAAGTGGGTCATAATGAGAAGATCAATTTATCATGGCTGGCTCACAGGGCCGATATATGATATAGGCAAAAGCTTGCCATCTTTGGCTAGCAAGGAGCAGGATATTATGATTTATTTTATCAACGGCGTTGATAAGAGCTTATATCGCCCCAATATTACCGTGATGAATCCTCACCCTGATCTTATAGCTGATAGTTTAAAAAATGCCGGAATAGAACCGGTGGTCATATACAACCAGGGAGGACAGCCAATGTTTAATATTTTTAAGCTTTCAACCAAGGACATGCTCAAGGCCTTGAGTCAATAGCTAGAAAGAAATATATTTTTTAAATTTAGTTTTGGACTATTAGCCCAAGATGTTATAATAAAAGCATGAAAGAAGGATCGATATCCGTGCATGATATAAATGATCAAAAATTTTCTTACGCCCAAGATATTATAGTGCATGATTCAAATATTATAGGTGAAATTAATAAATATATAATAAAATAAACCCATGATTCAACTAAGATTTTACACTATTGTGATTAACAGAGATTCAATCAGCGAAGAGTTTAAAAATTTTTTTACCTCCTATAAATCACCAAAAAATATAGATGATAATTTAATGGTATTCTACACAATGCAAGAAGGAGATATTCCCATTATTGAGGAAGATTTAAAATCTTTTGGGTTGGTTGGTATAGACAAGCAGTCCGGAAAATGGAGGGATTATGCAATTATCGGTTCAATGCAAGGTCTGATGCATGGCGGGTGTGATTGGTTAAAAATCACAGATAATCACCATGTAGAATTTATAGGGTGAATTCACAGTTTTAGCACTGCGGAGCAACAAATTCAAAGATTTTTCTACTGCGAGGTGCTTTTTCTGGTTACTCTTTTTGGCAACAAAAAGAGTAACGTAAAGTCAAATTTTTCACCTTCCATTTGCCTCAAAAAAATGTTATAATACCATACACTAAAGACAAGTGTATTTTTGTTAATTTTAAGATAAAATTTATGAAATTTGGGCATTCTATTATTTTTTTCTTAGTCGTTATGGTAGTAGCTTACGGCTTTTTTTTCTTTTTTAGGCAGCACCAAGCCGCCGCCAACCGCATCTTACTGCAATCTTTGGATTGCCATTCAGAAAAGATTGACACTTCCATCACTTCTTTGGACTCTGATACCAAGACTATTGGCGCCTTAGTCGCTTTTCAGCGCACGCCCATAGACGAAGTTTTGCGCAAAAAAATAGAGGACTTAGACATCAAGATTGATGACAGCAACTGGATTTTGGATTATGGTCGTTTAGAAATTCCCACCAAAAGTGTGTGTCAACTAGTCCAGTTTCCAGAAATAACAAAAATATTTATTCCTAGCCAACAATATGCTATTACGGTCAATCAATAATTTATCACTAAAAAACCAGCGCGTACTTTTGCGCCTGGATCTTAATGTACCGCTTAAAGATGGCCAAGTGCCAAAAGATGGTCAAGAGCGTATTCTTCGGGCTTTGCCTACTATCAAATTTTTGTTAGCCAAAAAAGCTAGCGTGCTTATTGTGGCGCACTTGGGGCGACCAGAGGGCAAGGTGCTAGCTAAATATTCTTTAAAACCAGTGGCCTTGGCTTTACAGAAAATTTTGGGCAAAAAAATAATTTTTTGGCCGGATAATTTTGAAAAATATTTTGAAGCCAGCAAAAAATTAAAACCCGGACAAATAGTTTTGTTGGAAAATATCCGATTTTATGCTGGTGAGCAAAAAGGGGATAAAAAATTTGCCAAAAAATTGAGTCAGCTAGCTGACATCTATGTTAATGACGCTTTTGGTAATATTCACAGACCAGACGCCTCGATGCTAGCTATCACTTATTATTTGCCAAGCTATGCTGGATTTTTATTGCAGGATGAGGTCAAAAATTTATCAGCTGTTTTGGCTAGTCGGCGGGGCTTGGCAGTCATTTTGGGCGGAGCAAAAATTTCTTCCAAGATTAATTTATTGAAAAAATTTAATAAAATTGCTGACCACATTCTGATTGGCGGAGCCATGGCTAATACTTTTTTGAAAAGCCAAAAGTATGAAGTAGGCCAGTCAGTGCTAGACAAAGATTATATTTTGACGGCCAAAAAATTAGTGTCCAAAAAAATGCTTTTACCACTAGATGTAGTGGTCGCCTCTAGTTTAACGGCTAATATTAGCCAAAATATGCCTGTGGATAAAGTCCCTAAAAATGCCTATATTTTGGACTTAGGACCAAAAACCATAAAATATTATTTGCAGTATTTGAAAAAAGCCAAGTTAATTGTTTGGAATGGACCTTTGGGCTATTTTGAAAATAAATTATTTGTCAAAGGATCAAAAGATTTGTTAACCGCGATTTTAAAAACCAAAGCCAATACCATAATCGGCGGTGGCGAAACAGTGGAGTTGCTAAAAAAATTGCATTTAGAAAAAAAAGTCACTTTTGTCTCCACTGGCGGTGGGGCTATGCTGGAGTTTTTGGAAGGAAAAAAATTGCCGGCCTTGGAGAGATTGAAAATGAAGTAGTTTAAATTCAATAAATCGTTACTAAGAAAAGCGATTATGGACAACAAGCAATATTATGTTTATATTTTAGCCACGTATAAAAATGGCACATTGTATGTTGGTGTCACCAGTGACTTGAAAGGCAGAGTTTGGCAACATGTAAATAACATTGTTCCCGGCTTTACAGCCAGATACGGAATTCATAAATTGGTGCATTATGAGATATTTGAGGATATATATGAAGCAATTTCTAGGGAAAAGCAGATAAAAAATTTATTAAGAAAAAAGAAAATAGAATTAATTGAAAAAGAAAATCCAGAATGGGAGGATCTATGCGATAAGCTTTAACCTTGTCATTCTGGAGCGAAGTCCGAAGGACGAAGCGATAGAATCTACAGATTAATTCAAGCCGTAGATTCTATCGGTCCCCCTCGGCTACGCTCGGGGTCCCTCCAGAATGACAATAAAGTGCCCTGTCTCGCAATGACAAGTAGACGCTCCCTCCAGAATGACCAATTAAATACTATAATTAACTTTTAAACTTTCTACTTGTAACTTTATACTTAATTTATGCCATTAAAAATAAAAAAAATATTTGCCACTGAGATTCTTGATTCGCGAGGTAATCCGACTTTGCAAGTGGAGATCGAGTTAAATAACGGAGTCAAAGACATAGCTTCCGTGCCTTCGGGCGCCTCGACTGGACGCTTTGAGGCCTTTGAATTGCGGGACAATGACCAAAAAAGATACGCTGGTTTAGGAGTGCAAAAAGCTGTCGACAGTGTCAATGACATCTTGAACAAAGAATTAGTTGGTCTGGAAGTGACTGAGCAGAAAAAAATCGATGATCTGATGATCAAACTCGATGGCACTAAAAACAAAAGCAAATTAGGAGCCAATGCGATTTTGGGCGTGTCGCTAGCCTGTGCTCATGTGGCGGCCAAAGCCAATGCTCAACCTCTGTATAAATATTTGCGTCAGCTTTATGACCATAAACTAACTGCCTTTGTGTTGCCAACGCCAGTGGTCAATGTCATCAATGGCGGCAAGCATGGCAGTACTAATATAAATATTCAAGAATTTTGGCTTGTGCCGTATAATGCTCCAAGTTTTACCGAAAAATTGCGTCAGGCCTCAGAAATTTTTCATAAATTAGGCGAGGTTTTGGATTCTGTGGGCTTAGACACTGACTTGGGCAATGAAGGTGGTTATTCGCCACATGTCAAATCTCATGTTCAGGTTTTTGATCTTTTACATCAAGCCATTGAGTCAGCTGGCTACAAGCCTGGAGCCGAAATATTATTGGGCATTGACGCCGGAGCTTCAGTTTTTTACGATGAGGCCAAAAATGTTTATAAATTACCACTAGACAAGGCGGAATTTTCGGCCACAGAGTTGACGGAATATTATCTGCGTCTGATGCAAACTTATGATTTGCGATTTTTGGAGGATCCTTTTGACCAGGAAGACTGGTCAGCTTGGAAGCATTTTACCAATGATGATTTTGTCAAAAATAATAAAGTAAAAATTATTGGCGATGATTTGTTTGTCACCAACACTGAGCGCTTCCAAAAAGGCATTGATCTTGGTGCGGCCAATACTATTTTGATCAAACCCAATCAGATTGGCACACTGACTGAAACACTGGCGGCTATTGCCATGGCCAAAAAAAATAATTATCAAGTAGTAATTTCTCACCGCAGTGGCGAAACCAATGACACCACTATTGCGGATCTAGCAGTAGCAGTCAATGCCGACTATATCAAAACTGGCTCGACGGCTCGCGGTGAGCGTATTGCCAAGTACAATCGTTTATTAAACATTGAACAAAGTCTAAAATAATGTTGAATTTTAAAAATAATAAATTACCGGCTGTCTTGATGATTTTGGATGGCTGGGGCATGAGCCGTGAGGTGACAGGCAATGCTATTGCTTTGGCTAAGACGCCGAATATCAAGTATTATTTTAAAGAATATTCAAGTTGTACGCTCAATGCTTCTGGTGAATTTGTTGGTCTGCCGAAAAATCAACCCGGCAACTCAGAAGCTGGACATATGAATATCGGCGCGGGCCGAATAGTAGAGCAAGACGCGGTCATAATTTCCAAAAGCATCAATAATGGCACATTTTTTAAGAATGCCGCTCTGTTGCAGGCCGCCAAACATACCAAAACCAACAATTCTGATTTGCACTTGATGGGTCTGATCTGCAATGCTACTAGCCCGCATTCGGATATGGATCATCTTTTGTCTTTGTTAAGTTTTTTTGTCAACAAAAACAAGCAAAAAATATATTTGCATCTTTTTACTGACGGCCGAGATAGTCCGCGTTTTGCGGCTTTAAAAATTTTGAATCATTACCACAAGGTCTTTGAAAATCCGCGTGTGCAGATAGCTTCGATCATGGGCAGATTTTATGCTATGGATCGCAAAAAAGCTTGGGATAGGACCAAAATGGCCTACGAAGCCATGATATTAGGTCATGGACAGACAGCTCATAGCGCTGAGGATGCTATCAGTCAGGCCTACAATAGAGGAGAAAGCGATGAATTCATATTGCCGACTGTAATTGTTGATGAGCAAAATAAACCACTAGGCGCCATCGGTGAAAATGACGCGGTAGTATTTTTTAATTTGCGGTCAGACAGAGCTAGACAGCTGACCAAAGCTTTTGTGCAGAACAATTTTGAGCAAAAAAATCCCGGAGCATTTGCGCGACCAAATATTATAAAAAATTTACTTTTTGTGGCTTTGACTGATTTTGGTCCAGATCTCGATAGTATTTTGACAGCTTTTCCTAGTGTGGATTTGAAAGACACGCTTGTTTCGGCTATGTCCGATTATCGTCAGCTCTACATTGCTGAGGCCGAAAAATACGCTCATGTCACTTATTTTTTTAATGGTGGCTATGATCGAGCGATTGTTGGTGAGAAGCGGGTAAATATTCCTTCGCAAGTTGTGCCGACTTATGACTTGAAGCCAGCTATGTCAGCCAGAGAAATTACCAAATATGTTGTCAGGACCTTGAATAAAAAACAATACGATTTTGTGGTAGTAAATTTTGCCAATTTGGATATGATTGGGCACACTGGCAATCTGCAAGCGGCTATCAAGTCAGTGCAAGTAGTTGATGAATGCTTGGGTGCTATTGTCAGAGCAGTGCTCAAGAAAAAAGGCACGGCCATTATCACGGCCGATCACGGTAATGTAGAGGATATGATCAATTTGAAAACCGGTGAAGTAGAGACCGAACATTCTTGCAATAAAGTGCCTTTTATTCTGATCAATGATCAAGAAAAATATAAATTAAAAAATGACGGCAGTTTAGGTAATGTGGCGCCAACTATTTTGGATGTTTTGGGTATAAAAAAACCAGCGGAAATGACAGCGGATTCATTAATAACAAAAATAAATGAATAGACCACGACCAGTAGTATTAATAATTCTTGATGGCTTTGGTATTGCGCCACCTTCTCGCGCCAATGCTATTTCACTGGCCAAGACGCCAAATTTTGATAAATTTTCGGCGCATTATCCAGTGATGCCTATTGCCGCTTCTGGCGAAGCAGTTGGTTTGTCGTGGGGTGAGATGGGCAATAGTCAGGTTGGTCACTTGTCATTGGGTTCTGGTTTGATTCCTTACCAAAATTTGCCACGCATCAACAAAGCCATCACCGACGGCACTTTTGCCAAAAACGAAGCATTCCTGTCAGCCATCGATCACGCCAAGAAAAAAAATAGCGCTGTCCACTTGGTGGGCTTGGTCAGCAATGGTGGAATTCACAGCTACAATGAGCATCTTTATTCTCTGATTGAATTAATGCACCAACACAAAGTCAGCCAGGTCTACATTCACGCTTTTCTTGATGGTCGTGATACTTTGTACAATAGTGGCACCAATTTTATTAGTAAGTTGCAAGATAAGCTAAAAGATATTGGGGCTGGCACTATTGCCACTATTGGTGGCCGTTTTTGGGGCATGGACAGAGATAATCGCTGGGACAGGATTCAAAAGGCCTATAGTGCCATGATTGACGGTCAGTCAGATGAAAAATTTGAAGATCCACTGGTGGCCATTGAAAATTATTACAAAAAAGGTGTCTATGATGAACAAATTCCACCAACTGTAATTGTCGATGACCTGAAAAAACCGCGTGGTCAGATCAAAGACGATGATGCAGTGATATTTTTTAATTTTCGTTCGGATAGAGCTAGACAATTGACAACGGCCATGGTCTTGCCTGGTTTTGAGAAATTTCCCAGGAAATATTTGAAAGATTTATTTTTCGTCACCATGACAGAATACGAAAAAGATTTGCCTGTTCAGGTAGCTTTTCCGCCTTTGATAATTGATACACCGCTAGCCAAAGTAGTGGCTGAGGCCGGTTTGAAGCAGTTGCATATCGCCGAAACAGAAAAATACGCTCATGTCACTTATTTTTTCAATGGCGGTCAAGAACAAATTTTTGATGGCGAAGAGAGATTGTTAGTGCCTTCGCCTCAAGTGGCTTCCTATGATCAAAAGCCAGCCATGTCAGCCCGAGAAATTACAGCCAAAGTCACGCAAGCCATTAAAGAAGGAAAATTTGATTTTATTGTTTTAAATTTTGCCAATCCTGACATGGTCGGTCACACTGGCAATATTCAAGCTACGGTGGAAGCCATAGAGACACTGGATCAGCTGATTGGCGAGATTGTAGAAACGGTCTTGTCTTATGAGGGCGTCACTTTGATTACCGCTGATCATGGCAATGCTGAGCAAATGTATGATTTGCAGACCGGAGAAATTAATAAAGAGCACACCAATTACGCTGTTCCTTTGTTTATTGTTGGTCAGCAGTTTGCTGGCAAGAGTGTTTTGACTGGGGTAGCTGGCACAGATTTGAGTCATATTACGCCAGTGGGAGTTTTGGCTGATGTGGCACCGACTATTTTGAAAATAATGGGATTAAAAAAACCACCGGCTATGACCGGCAGTTCTTTGATATAAATTTTTACCAAATTCTGACCAAGAGCATAGCGCCCAAAAGGCCAACAATTATTCCGAAAAAAACTTCAATGTTGCGGTGTCCAAAGCGCTCATTGAGTATCGGAAAAGTATATTCACGATCATCGGGCAATTCTTTGATCAGGCGGTTGATAACTTTACTATTGTTGCCAAGTTGCCAGCGTATGCCAGTAGCATCGCGCAATATTAATAAGGCCAAAACTAGCGATATGGCAAAACTGGGTGATTCCAAGCCCTCATAGTAGCCCAAGGCATAGGTCAGTGAAGTGACTACTGCCGCGTGCGAAGAAGGCATGCCCCCGTAGCTCAAGATTACTGGCCAGCTAAATTTTCCTTTGCGCACCTCCAGTAGTACCTTGACCACTTGGTTTATCATCATGATAAGCAGTGGTATAAGAAAAAGTTGATAATTCATAAAATATTGGTTAGTATTAATTATAGCAAAACGTAGATAAAAAACAATGAATTTTTTACAAGCAACAATTTTAGGGATTGTTCAGGGTATTAGCGAGTGGTTGCCTATTTCTAGTGATGGGCATTTAGTTTTGTTTGAAAAATTAATGCATTTGAGTGTGCCAGTGTCTTTTGATATATTTTTGCATGTTGGTAGTTTGCTGGTGATTATAGTGTTTTTTCGTCAACAGATTTCTGAATTTTTAAAAAGTTTTTTTCATCGCCCCAATACTTGGCCAGCAGACAGGAAAAAATGGTGGTTTTATTTAATTATTAGCACTTTAGTCACCGCTATTGTTGGTTTGCTTGTTTATCCGCATATCGAAAATTATCGTACCATTAGTTTTGCTTCAACGGGATTATTGATTACCAGCGCTTTTGTTTTGGCTTCTCGTTTTGGTAAAGGTGGCGGTTCATTTAATTATTGGGTAGCGATTTTACTGGGTTTGGTGCAAGGTTTGGCTGTTTTGCCTGGTATTTCACGCAGTGGCTTGGTCTTGTCAACCGCTTTACTATTTGGACTGAACAAAAAACAGGCCTTTGATTATACTTTTATGTTGGCCATTCCGGCTATTGTTGCTTCTTTTGTGTTATCACTTACGGATTTTGTCTGGCAGCCGATTTATTTGTGGGGTTTGCTTATAACTATTGTGGTGGGCTTTGCTAGTTTAGCTTTGCTTAAAAAAATAGTTAATCAGGACAAATTTTACTGGTTTTTTATTTATACTTTAATATTAGGAATTATTCTTAAACTATAATGTGGCAAAAAATTAAAATATTTTTTTGGTCTGGTATTTTACTTATTGTTTTGGCGGCTGTTTGGTTTGCTTATCTTTTGCTTTTTGGTAATAGTCAGCCAGCCGCTACTTTTGTGGTCAAAACTGGACAAGGCGTCAATGAAATTAGCCAAAATTTGCATGATCAAAAATTGATTAAAAGCAGATTTGTTTTTGAAACTTGGCTGTGGTTGTTGAAGTCCGAGAATCGAGTAGTAGCCGGCATTCATGATTTGCCAGCCGATATTTCTATTTATCAGCTCAGTCGTAATTTGGTTAAACTGCCGAGTAATTTTCAGGCCTCTATTTTGATACCCGAGGGCTATGACCGCCATATGATTGCCAAGGTTTTGGATAAAAATGGCTTAAGTGGTCAAGATTTTTTGTCAGCCACTGACAATAAGAAAGATTGGCAAGAAAAATATTCATTTTTGTCCGATGCTCCAAAAAATGCCACTTTAGAAGGTTATATTTTTCCTGACACCTATTTTACTGATCGCTATACCACGGTTGATGATTTTATCAAGAAAACATTAAGTAATTTTGACAAAAAATTGACCACTGATTTGCGCGCCGAAATTAAAAAACAAAATAAATCAATATACGAGGTTTTAATTATGGCCTCGATCATTGAGCGGGAAGTGCCCAATGACGCTGACAAAAAAATGATTGCCGATATTTTTATCAAGCGTCTGCGCGATGGTATGCGCCTGGAGTCCGATGCCACTATCAATTTTATCACTGGCAAGGGCTTGGTTCAGCCCAGCCGTGAGGATTTGCAAATTGACTCGCCTTACAATACTTATCGTAATGATGGCTTGCCACCAGGGCCAATAGCCAATCCCGGAATATCGAGCATTGAGTCAGTACTTTATCCGACTGCTAATAATTATTATTTCTTTTTGACTACCAAAGAGGGGGAAGTGATCTATAGTCGCAACTATCAAGAACACCTGAAGAATAAGGCCAAATATTTGGATTAAACACCATGAATAAGGCATTTATTTTTGATTGGTCTGGTACTTTGAGTGATAATAGTCGTATTTTTTTGGAAATTTGTCACAGGATGTTTGTGGAGTTGGGGAAAGAACCGATTAGCGAGGAGGAGATCAGAAGGAATTTTACCTTGCCCTATATGAATTTTTGGAATAAATATTTTCCAGATTTGACCAAGGAGAGGCAAGATGAATTGAATATAAAATATACAAAACTTATAGATAAATATCCGGAACTATATCCCAATGTTGAAGAAATAATTAATTTTTTACATGACCTTGATTTCAAAATTTTTATTCTAAGCTCTGATCATGTTTTGCTTTCAGAAGTCCAAAGATTGGGTCTGGAAAAATTTATGACAGAAATAATTAACAAAGTTCATGATAAAAAAGATACAATAGTACATTTATTGCACAAATATAATCTTGATAAAAATAAGACATTTTATATTGGCGATACATCTGGTGACGTAGAAGCTGGTAAATATGCTGGTGTCAAGACTATTGGTATTTCTTGGGGCTTCCAGCACAAAGATATTTTAGCTTCATCTAATCCCGATTATCTGATCGATGATATTATAGAAATAAAAAATATTTTATTTAAAGGTTAAATATTTGAATTAGGTTTTGGTATATTTATTTTATGGAATACAAAAAAGTAGCTGATGTTTTGGTCAATATGTTGAAAAATCACGATTTTAAGACTGAGGAAAAAGAGGCCTTGTCAGAAGCTATTGGTGTCTTGGCTTGGGTTTATTTGTATAAAAATAGAATTAAAGCAATCAGGGCTAATAAAGTTAAACGTGAGCAGAAATTAAAAAGAGAATAAATTATAGTTTAAAAATTAGCTGTTCAAGTTAATTTTTTATTTTGCTATAAGTATTTTTTATAAAAAGAAAAGCCCGGCGCGTGTGTTGCGTCGGGCTCGAGCAGTTCTTGAGACTTGCTCGGGTCTTGAATTTAATTTGCTCTAAGGATGATCCACACTAGAGTGACCACCAGCCAGGTGGCGACGTTGGAGCTTTCACCCAGCATGAGCGCCTTGGTTGGTTTGTCCCAGCCACCGCGTCTGCCTTGCAGGTAGACTTGGATTAGTCGGGGCAGGGCAGTAGCATTGGTAGCCAGCAGGGATAGGGTCGGCAACCATTCAGCGCTGTGGGCTGACCACATAGTGTAGGCCATCCAAAGCTGCGGAACGCCCTTGCACCAAACTGCCAGCCAACCACGAGTGACTGGGTCCTTGATGCCGTTGCGGAAAACAGTGATCACTGAAAGCACTACCACAGAGATGCATACAACCGTATCACCAGATGACCAGTGAACCGACTTAACGCACATGAGGAACAGCGCCAAGATGAAAATGGTCCACTGTGCAAAGATGATTACAGTGTATAACCGGATCTTCTCCTTCTTTTCTCGCCAGGCCAACATGGCCAGCGAGAGACTGACGAAAAGGTAACCCATGAAGATGAGCCACATCGCCAGTGTCAAACCACCAGTCTTGCCGCGCATGATCTGGGTGACCTGCGGCACCATGTAGATCCAAGCCATGATGACCTGGAACATAAAAAGTACAAAAGCGGTCATCACGCCTCCTTCAAGCTGTAAAAGAGCTAACCATAGCCAGAATCAGCCAATGGTTAATATAGAATTATATCACATATTATATATTTTGTCAATAGTTTAAATTTGACAAATATTATTTAATGCTTTATAATATTTACACAATTTATTAAATAGCACCGTAGACAGTGGGTTTTTGGCCAATATTAGCCAAAATTAAACATCCTACCGAGGTAAAACTAAGTATTATTTACTTAGAATATGTCTGCGGTTAAGCGCAGATTTTTTTATCACAACAATATGCCAAAAAATAAGGAACAAAAATCAGAAGCTATTAAGAGAATCCAAGAAAAATTGGAATCAAGTAGGGGTGTTGTTTTTACTACTGACCAAGGCCTGAAAGTCAAGGAAGTTGAGGTTTTGCGTAATGAGTTGAGAAAAAACAATGCTGAATACTTGGTAGCCAAAAAAACCTTGTTAAAAAAAGCCGCTAAGGATGTTTTGGCTGAAGGGGATTTGGACAATTTGTCTGGATCAGTGGGTGTGACTTTTTCTTATGGAGATGAGGTCTCAGCCGCCAAAATTTTGAACAAATTTTCCAAAGATCACAAAGCCATAGCTTTAGGCGGTGGTATTTTGGAGAACAAGTATATTTTGGTAGATATGGTCAAGCGTTTGGCTGATTTACCAAGCCGAGAGCAATTACTAGCCAAATTGGTGGGCACCTTGAACAGTCCAATAACGGGCTTGGTCAATGTTTTGAGTGGCAATACTCGCAAATTGGTCTATGTTTTGAACGCTATCAAAGATAAGAAATCAAATTAATTAAATAATTAAACTAAGAAAGTAAAAAATATGTCAGAAGAAAAAAAGGAAGTGACAGTGCCCGCCAAGTTCAAAGGCATTGTCGAAGAAGTTGAAAAGATGTCCGTTTTGGACTTAGCCGAATTGGTTTCTATTTTGGAAGACAAATTTGGCGTCTCCGCCGCTGCTCCAATGATGATGGGTGTCGCCTCTGGCGCTGCTCCAGCCGCTGCTGCCGAAGAGAAGACTTCATTTAATGTGGAGTTGACGGCCACCGGTGCCAATAAGATTGGTGTCATCAAAGCTATTCGTGAGATTACCCAACTGGGCTTGAAAGAAGCCAAAGATTTGGCTGATGGCGCTCCTAAGGTAGTAAAAGAAGGCGTGGCCAAAGAAGAGGCCGAAAGCATCAAAGCTAAATTAGTTGAAGCTGGTGCCACAGTCACTTTGAAATAATTTTTTCAAACAAAAAAGCACTCCTTAAGCAGGGGTGTTTTTTGGTTGTTTATTTTTTGTCATTGCGAGCCCAGCTTAGCTGGGCGTGGCAATCTACAAGCTTATAGATTGCTTCACTGCGTTCGCAATGACATTTATATTATTCATTCACAGCCAAGAGATACAGGTGCTGGCCATTGAGCAAATAAATAGCTTTTTCTTCTGGGTCAATAGCCAAATCTAGTAGATTGTCAAAAGAGCTGGAGGTATATTGGCTCTTGATTGAACCATCTTTTTCAAAAATAATTACCCGTTTGTTTTGCGGATCAATCACATACAAGTATTTGGCATCCTTGAAAGTTTGGATGCTACTTTTGGCTCCAATGACTGGTCGGGGAGCATGATAGTTAAAATTGTCTTTTTGGCCCTTGGTTAATTTGATGATTTCTCCATTGTTTTGGATGAAATAAACACTGCCATCAATAGCCAGTGAATTAGCTTCATTGGCTTTGGTGCTATCCTTGATCCAAGGGCTAGGATTGCCAAAAGTTTGACCCTGTTCTGGATATTTGTATATTTGTCCATTACCATTGTCTAGGGCGTAGAGATTGTTGCCATAGATATTGAGCTCAATTATATTGGCCTTAGTGTCAGGACTGCTTAGATTGACAGGACTTATTTTTTTGCTAGCAATATCATAAATAGAATATTGGTTTGGCTTGCTCAAGAGTAAAAGATTTTTGTTGGGCCAGTCATTGAGTAGAGTGCCACCGCTAAAATCAACCAGAGCCGAAATTTCTTTGTTATCATAAAGATATAATTTGTCTTGGCCTAAGATATAAAATTTACCATCTTTTTGGACAATTTGAGTGGGCGCGTTGATACTGGCTAGATTGGCAATTTCCAAAGGATTTGGCACTTCATAAATATGACGCACTTTGTTGAGCTCCCGAGTTGTTTTTTCGCGGATACTATTTATTTCTGCTTGCTGGGCTGGTTTGGCCGCTTGAAAATTAGCCAATGATTTTTCAATCTCTAGCAGTATTTGTTCGGCCGCTATTTCATCGTTATAAATCAGCTTGGCATCGGCTTCAGAAAATTTGGCATTGACACTTTGGATAATTTCTTGAAAAATTTGATCTTTTTTTTCAACGGATTTTTTTTGGGTTAAGTAGACCACGCCTTGGATAAACAATAAGACAGTCAGCACTAGCCCGATAACGGCAATTTTTTTTATTTTGTTTAAATTCCGCCACCAATTATAGCGAGTATAAATTTTTGATTTTACTTGGCTCAAGGCCTGATCTTCTTTACTCTGGCGGTATTTTTTGGAAAATATAAATAATATAGTGTTTTTTATTTTGACAATGATAAATTTCACTGTCTTGTAGACCAAGATAAAATAGAATCCAGCTAAAATAAAAAATTTGGTAATTTTTTTGACAGTCGGGATTCGCTGGGTAGCTCGCAAGTCAAGCACGGTCTTGGTGCGAGGCAGAGGAGTATTTTGTTTTCGGGTCTCAATAATGTCGTTATTGACTGCTTCATCTTGGATGCTGGGTGTCAATTCATCGGCCCGTAGCTCACGATCAGTGTCACTGGGATTTTTGATAATCAGCGAATTAAAAGTGACGAAATCAGGGACAGTTTGCAATAGAGCGTTTATTTTGGCACCAGCGCTTTGGGGGGTGTATTTTTTGATTAACTGACGAATTTTTTCTTTGGCTAGATAATCAAAGAGGGAGCTGGTAGAGACAATCAAAGAGTCGCCTTCTTCCAGGTTGCCATTGACTGTCTCAGAAAAGGCCTTGATAGGGTTGAGGTGCTCGTTTTTGGCCGCCTCCTGCTCAAAGCGATTGTGACTAATCAGCCAGGCCTCAATATGGCCAATATTGGTAAAACAAACGCTATTGCCTTGAATAATGCCAAAGGCCATGTCTAGGGTTTGCAACCAATTGCGCAAACGGCTACGAGCATTGAGCTCAGGCAGGATTTCGTTGACTTTTTTGATAATATCCTCCAAAAGTACCGAAGAATCAGTATTTTTTGAGGACAAAAAAAGAGTAGAGCAGAGATTCAACAGCTCATCGATCAGTGGCTGTTGGTCAAAACGATCCACTTTGGGCAGTTCCAAAACAACAAAAAGCTGGCCACAGCTCGTCACTTCACTCAAGTAATTTTCCGAGTAAGTGCGGGCGGCCAATGAGTCATAGCGCAAGATTCTTTGGATTTTGAAACTCGGCATTTTACAATTATTTCAATTGATATTATACTATATTTGACTCATTTAGTAAATTTATGCTTGAGCAAATTTTTGGTTCAGAGACCCGCACTAGGATTCTAAAATTTTTCTGCATCAACGCGCAGGAGAAGTTTTTTATTCGTGAGCTGACTCGCCGTCTGGGCTTACAGCTCAACTCCATACGACGGGAGCTGGATAATTTGGAAAAATTTGGGTTTTTGAAATCTCTTGAAGAAAACGGCAAGAAGTATTATGAGGTTAATCAAGATTTTCCTTTGTTTTTGGAAATAAAAAATTTGATACTAAAGGCCACAACTTTGGATGATATGTTTTTTGCTGACAAGATGTCCAAAGTCACTGGTTTGAAATTGCTGGTTTTTACGGGCATGCTGACCAAGGCGCCAACCCAGACCGATGTTTTGATAGTCGGTAAAGTACGCAAAGCAGAGTTTGACAAGTATTTGAAGAAAATAGCCCAAGGTTTGCCGCATGAGTTGCGAGTCACTTTTTTGACACCCCAGGACTATATTTACCGCTTAAAGATAGTTGATAAATTTGTGTATGATATCTTTGCTTATAATCGCATTGTAGTGGTGGATAGAATCTCCAAGGACATTGGTAAAAATTATTTAGATGATATTAGTTTTAAACATTATAAACAGGCAGAAAGCGGAGTGGTTACTGGTAAAAAATAATAAAATTTTTTATCGCCATTTATTTGCCCTCCAGTTTGATCAAGATCAGGTTTTGACTAAACTGGCTTTTTTGTTAAAGAAAAATAAGCTAAAAATCAGTCAAATAAAATCATTGGCGCTTTTATTGCAAGATGCTTCACTGACTCAAGTCAAAGTCATGACTGCCATGATCAATGCCTTGGCCTGGCAAAATGAAGCCAAAGTTTATGCTGATTATAGTTTTGTGGGCGAGGTCAGCGATTTTTTAGATAAAATTCTTAAGAAAATTAGTAAAATTAAAAAATTCAAACCATTAAAAGTTGTTTATAGTCGAGCGCCGGAAATTACTATTAGCCAAAAAAAACACAAATTTCAGCTGGTAAAATAAGCGTTTGTACCTAAAATATTATAAACGACCTGTTAGTCGCCATGCACAATACTATAATATGAAAAATAGTGAAAAATTTCTTAAGTATTACAGAAATATTAATCTAGTTTTAAGTTTAATATTTATTTTAATGATTATAATATTATGTCCAACCACATCTAGTCCGTTTATAAATGGTTTGTTTACAACACTTGGAAGCTCATTGCCCATATTAATCATAATATATTTTTTTCATTATAGACCAATAAAACATGAGGCTCGAGCAATGATTCCTAGATTACAAAAAGTTATTGATTTTAATAATCAAAATGCAAGAAAAGAAAAAGAGAGATTAATAAAATTTTTTGGAACCGATAATATTTCTATTTTTACCAGCAAATACGTTATCGATAAACCACTTGGAATGTCATACTGGGAAATGTTCTTAGGATTTGATAAAAGAATTAGAGGATATGAGTCTAAAGCATTTTATTATACTTTAGATTTAACGTATAAGAGACATTATAATTTTAATAAATATGTATACGAAATTTTTCACAAAAAATTTTTTGGAACCAATGAGCATGAAAGATATTCTAGTAAAAATTAAAATAATGCACGGCGTCCAACATCGGATTGCCGATTAGTAAATGTAATAAATTTATTTAAAAAATTAATTTATAAACAAATGCGTGAAAAAATAAAATGTGACAATTGTGGTCAAGATACTGGACACACAATAAGCAAAGAATACAAAGAATCTAAAAACATTCAACTTTATTGTGACAAATGCGAAGATGAAGCGAGACAAAAAACAGGAGTAAAAAAATATAAACAAAAAAAATTAATAGGGTTAATATTTGGAATAAGTATAGCAAAAGCTATTGGTTTTGGTGGCTTTATACCATATATTATAGGTATTGTCTTTGGAATTTGGTTTGCAAGTCAAATGTTAAACAATGACAAAAAATATTTAAAAATAATTTTTTGGGTAATTTTCATTTTAGTTATAATATTGGGTGCGTTGTTTACTGGTATGCGAATGAATTCTAGTTATCAATAAATTTATTACCCAAGAAGTATAGCGAATTGTGTGGGTGTGGATAAGTAATATATCTAGTATCTAATGTCATTGCGAGCGATCCGCCAACCGGCGGAGAGCGTGGCAATCCACAGTTTGTAGATTGCTTCGTTGCCGAGCTGAGCTCGACTTCCTCGCAATGATGATCGATTTTTAATAATTTATGTTGTAATAAGACCTTGATCTGTGGATAAATAAGGTCTTTTTTTATTGCTTAAAATGTCTTGGTGGGGTATAATGTAAATAATATAGAAAAAAGTGGTGAAAAGTGGGGGATTAATTATTAAAGCTGTGGATAACCTTTGTTGCTATGTTTATTGGCGAGTATAAATACAATCTAGATGACAAAAACCGCTTGGCTATTCCTAGCAAATTTAGGAATCTTTTTCCTGATGGTGCAGTCATTACCAAGGGCTTGGATAATTGTCTTTTCATCTACACTGCTAAAGAATGGCAAAAATTAGTTGATAAGCTCAGTAATTTGCCAATTTCTCAGGCCAAGTCCCGCGCTTTTTCCAGAATGATGTTGGCCGGAGCCATGGATGTAATCTTAGATAAGCAAGGCCGTATTATTTTGCCTGATTATTTGAAGCAGTTTGCCGATCTCAATAAGCAGGTCGTTTTGGCTGGCTTATACAATAGATTAGAAGTTTGGGATGAAAAAGCTTGGTCCAAATATCAGCGTGTTTCTGAAAAAGACAGCAATCAGATTTCTGAAGGGCTAGTTGATCTAGGCATTTAGTATGGATTATCAGCACCGCAGTGTTTTGCTTCAAGAGGTGATTCAACAATTGGCGCCACAGAAGAATCAGAATTATATTGATTGTACTTTGGGAGGCGGAGGATATAGTGAGGCAATATTGCGAAAAAATGGTCCGCACGGCAAGGTTTTGGCTCTGGAGCTTGATGAGCGGGCCATACTGCACAGCGTGCAGAAGTTAAAAAAGTATAAAGATCGTTTAATAATAATTCACGATAATTTTGTACATTTAAAGTCAGCGGTTGAAAAAAACCGTGATAAATTAGGTGAAATTTCTGGGATAGTATTTGATTTAGGATTATCATCTGATCAGCTCGATCAAGCTGGCAGGGGATTTTCTTTCAAAGACAGTGCGGATCTAGATATGCGTTTTGATGCTCAAAACCAAAAATTGACGGCTTCGGATATTGTTTTGAACTACCCAGAAAAACAAATTGAAAAAATATTGCGGGAGTATGGCGAAGAAGTGAAGTCCAAAAAGATTGCTTCCGGGCTTATAGCTTGGCGGCAACTCAATAAACAAAAACAAAAATTTGTAAAAACTTCCATGCTTGTCTCCGTCATACTCCGAATATTGAATATAAAAGAAACAGATTTGCCAAAATTTAGGCGCCATCCCTTAACCAAAGTTTTCCAAGCTCTGCGTCTAGAGGTAAATCAGGAGTTAGCAAATTTACAATTAGCTTTGCCACAGGCAGTTGATATCTTGGCCCCGGGCGGGCACCTGGCAGTGGTCAGTTTCCATTCGCTGGAAGACAGGATAGTGAAGAATTTTTTTAAAGAGCAAACTGGGCTCTGCCAGTGCCCGCCCGACTCACCTATCTGCGTCTGTGATAGGCAAGCTAGCTTAAAAGTTTTGACCAAGAAGCCGATCAAGCCAAATGAGCAAGAAATAAAAGCTAATCCGCGTTGTCGCAGTGCCTTACTGCGTGTTACTCAAAAAATATAAAACAAAAATAAAAATAAAAATATGTCTTACAAAATTAACAAATTATCACTTTGGGAAAACATGAAGAAGTTTAGTCATTTATTTCTAATTTTGACCATAGTTTTTTGGATGACTGGCTTGTTTTTGACCAATTACAGCAATGCCCAAAATTTGCAGCGCAGTGAACTGACCAGTAGTATTCGGCAGACCGAAGATAAATTGCGCTTGTTGAATGCGGAGATTGGCACTTTGCAGTCAATTGAACGAGTTGAGCAGGAAAGTCAGAGATTAAATTTGGTAAAAGTTGATAATGCTAATATAATTTATTTGAGTACAGCCATAGACAAAGTGGCTTTAAAATAATCCCAAAAGTGCCGCATAGATTATGAATATCGGCCGTAATAATCAAGAACAGACCATTGCTTTCAGGATCAATGTTTTACAAGGGATTATTTTTTTGTTTGTCTTTATAATTATTGGCCGTTTGTTTTATCTACAAATTATCAAGCACGACTACTATGTGCAGTTGGGTTTAAATCAGCGAACAGTTGATGAAGAGGTGATTCCCGAAAGAGGGCGTATTTTTTCTTTGGCTAGCCAAAGCGAAGACGAGCTTTACCCTTTGGCCGTAAATAAAGTTTTTTATGAAATAGCTCTTGACCCCAAAATGATTACTAGGCCTCAAAATATTGCCGATATTTTGGGTAAGAATTTGGAAATAGATGTCAATGTCATCAAAGAAAAAGCCAAGCTTACTGACAAGCGCTATGAAGTGATAGCCAAAAACGTCAGTGAAGATAAGGTTAGTCGCATCAAGGATGAGCTTAATATTTTATTGGAGGATGTTAATAAGAGCTTGGCTGAGTCAAAAAAATTAATTGCTATTCAGGATTTGGGTGTAAGTCTTAAGAAATCGGTCTTACGTTTTTATCCCGATAAAGAAGTAGGTGCTCACATTTTGGGTTTTTTGGGTTTTGATGAAGATGGCGTAAGCCGAGAGGGCAAATATGGATTGGAAGGATATTTTAATAATGAACTGTCTGGTCTGTCCGGAAAGATTGTTGGCGAACAAGATGTGGCCGGAGTACTACTTTCTGATAGTCAAGGCGAACAAGCCCGGCCAGGAGTGGATGTGGTACTGACTATTGATCATACTGTCCAATATAAAGCTTGTCAGGCCTTGCGAAAAGCCGTGGAAAAAAATATGGCTGACAGTGGCACAGTGATTGTCATGGAAACAGCCACTGGGGCTATTCGCGCCATGTGTGATTATCCTAGCTTTGACCCCAATGATTACGGCAAGGTAGAAAGTCCAGAGGTTTATAATAATTTGGCAGTATTTCAAAATTATGAGCCCGGATCAGTGATGAAGGCCATTAGCATGGCTATTGCTATCAATGAAGGAAAAGTGACTCCGGAGACCAGCTATGAGGATACTGGTGAAATAAAATTTGCTTTTGGTCAGGTGATTCGCAATGCTGGCAAAAAAATATATGGCTGGTCAGATATGAAAAAAGTGTTGGCCTATTCTATCAATACGGGGATTATTTTTGCCACGCAAGATGTGCCCAATAAAGTTTTCTATGACTACATGAATAATTTTGGTTTTGGCAAAACAAGTAATATTTTGTTGAGTCAAGAGTCGGCCGGCGACATTGGCTCGCTTGAAAAAAAAGGAGACATCTACAAGGCCACTGCTTCTTATGGCCAGGGCATTACCGTCACTCCATTGCAGATGATCAACGCTTTTAATGTCTTGGCTAATCGTGGTAATCTGATGCAACCCTACATTATCAAAGAATTGAGGTATAATGATCAGGTGATAGAAAGTTATCAACCAAAAATAGTTAGACAAAATGTGGTTAGCGCTAGTACAGCTTCGCAAATTTCCGCTATGTTGGTCAATGTGGTTGACAACGAGCACGCGGTAGCTGCTCGTGTGCCGGGTTATTATGTAGCTGGCAAATCAGGTACAGCGCAAGTAGCTAATATTGGTACCAAAAAATATGATAGTACCGTGACCATTCATAGTTTCATTGGCTTTGCTCCGGCTAGTAAGCCAAAATTTACCTTGATGACCAAACTTGACAATCCGAAGACAGCACAATATTCTGAAGGCACGGCCATTCCTTTGTTTGGAGAAATTGCCCAATTTTTAATACAATATTATAAGATAGCACCAGAACGCTAATATGAATAAAAGACAATATCGTAAGCTTATTTCTTGGCTTTTGAAGCCATTAATCAAGGCAATAATTAAAAAATATCAGCCACGCATTATTGGTATTACGGGCTCTGTGGGCAAAACCTCGGCCAAAGAGGCGGTTTTTGCGGCCTTAAAAAATAAATATAGAGTGGGGCGCAGTGCTAAAAATTTTAACAATGAATTGGGTTTGCCTTTGGCTATTTTGGGTTCAAAAAAAAGCGGTGGTAAGAATATTTTTTCTTGGCTTGGTATAATCTTTAAGGCCTGGCGTTTGCTTTTGTTTAAAAATAAAAAATATCCGCAAGTATTGATTTTGGAAATGGGTGCTGACCGACCGGGAGATATACAGTATTTGACTAGTTTGGCCAAGCCAAACATTGCCATTATTACCACTATCGGCCAAAGCCACTTGGAATATTTTGGTTCAGTAGAAAATATTGCCAAAGAAAAAATTAGTATTACTAAGCGTCTGGGCAGTCATGATTGGGTAATCTTCAATGGCGACGATCCATTTTTACAAAGTTTGAAAAAAAATAGTCCGGCACCAGTCAAAACATTTGGGTTAAGCGACACTTGTGATGTCAGAATTTCCAACGTACACCTTACTTTTCATAATGAAACATACGGCACCAATTTCAAGATACATTATCAAGGATCAGAATTACCAGTATTTTTACCAAATATTTTGGGTAGTCAGCATGCCATGGCCGCAGCGGCCGCCTGCACAGTGGCTTTGGTCATGGGTCTAAATTTAGTAGAGGCCACGGAAAATATTCAAAATTATCAGTCAGCTTCAGGACGCACCAAACTTTTGCCGGGGGTGAAAAATAGCTGGTTGATTGACGATAGCTATAATTCTTCTCCACAATCTTCCAAAGTGGCTTTGGAAATCTTAAGCGAGTTGCCAAGCCAAGGCAGAAAAATTGCTGTTTTTGGTGATATGCTTGAGCTGGGTGCGGAAAGTGAAAACGATCACCGCCGGGTTGGTAAAATAATTCATGACTTGAAAATAGATTATTTGTTTGTAGTTGGTGAGCGGTCTAGGGACATTGCCAGAGGCGCTATACAGGCCGGTATGAGTGAAGATAAAATTTTTCATTTTCCAAAAACTCTGGAAGCCGGAATTTTTTTGCAGGAAAGATTAAAAACCGGCGATGTTGTTTTGGTCAAAGGTTCGCGGGGCATGAAAATGGAACAGATAGTTTATGAACTTATGAGCAGGCCTTGGGAGGCCGGGGAATATTTAGTGGGGTCTGTGAAAAAATAGCATAACTTTGACTTTTAGTTAAATTTTTGATTTAATATCCAGTGTTTTAGCCCCATCCAGCCCTAGGCGGATTGGTGCTCAAGGCCCCATCGTCTAACGGTTAGGACATCAGGTTCTCAACCTGGTAATCAGGGTTCGATTCCCTGTGGGGTCACCATGGTCGCATGGCTCAG
>CAZILH010000017.1:0-20338 GCA_964540095.1 uncultured Gammaproteobacteria bacterium
TTCTACCACGCCACTCGCTTCGGAACTTCAGATACGCTGGCCTGTTAGGCGAAATATTATTTTGAGTAAATATATGATAACTTATCGTTCACCAAAAACAATAGTCAAAAAGAGTAATATCCAAGGAAGGGGTATTTTCGCAATTGAGAAAATAAACAAAGGTGAAATTGTCGCCATAAAAGGTGGCCATATTTTATCATTAGAAGAATTCAAGAAATTAGATAAAATACCAAAAGAATTTTGCCTACAAATAGAAGACAATTTTTTTATTGGACCAAAAACAATTGACGAAGTTGAAGAAAATGCTATTTTCATTAACCATTCTTGCAATCCAAACGCTGGTTTTGATGGACAAATAACCTATATTGCTCTACGCAACATAATGCCTGGTGAAGAAATAACACAGGACTATGCCATGAGTTTTGCCTGTATACATGCTTATGAAAAAATGACTTGCAATTGTGGTTCAAAAAATTGTAGAGGAAAATTAAATGAAAATGATTGGAAACTATTAGAATTACAAACTAAATATGGCGACAATTTTTCTACATATCTGCTTGAAAAAATTAAATCTATTAAAAAATAGCTCAAAATAATACATCGCCCAACACCGCGTATCTGGCTTCGCTTTTTTCATTAAAAGAAAATTTATTTATGGGATTTATAAAGAAAGAATTACACATTACCGAATTTTTTTCTATAAGATTTAAAAAATGTTTACCTAATTTAGTAATCCACGAAAAATACGAAAAAAAGTGTAAAAATTTTTTAAGAATCTTAGCAATTATTAGCATTCTATCAAGTGTTATTATCTTCCCAACATGGTTAATGAGTCTCGGATTTTCCATATTAATATTTATTATAGAATATTTATTTGAAAAATCTATTTTTATATATTCATCTATTTTTATACAGCCCCCTCCTAATTTTACTATTGATGGCGAACGATGGAGAGGTATGGGTTATTTAATTTCGGACAGTAATAATCTTAACAAGCTTAGTTTGATAGGCCCTGCTTTTGATTCAAAAGAATATGCTCAAAAAATTTTTACACTTTTTAAAGCGTGGAACTATAACAATGTTGAAGATGTGGAGGATAATATTAAATTATCATTTATTATAGAAGATGAAAAAAACTATTCTACATACATTTACCCGAGCTTTGAAAGAAAAATTATAAAAGACTTTCATAAAAAAGTAGAAAAAGAAAATGAACTAAAAAAATTCGGTAAGGAACATAACCCGTCAATAATGGCGTTGATATTATGTAAAATATTTCCATATAGCAAAAAATCTTTCTTAAATCAATTCACAGAGGGGCAAAAAAATAAGGAAGCTTTTTTATTTACAGCATTTTTATATAATAAAGATGGGTCATTTTCTTTGATTACAGAAATTGATCCTATAATAAAATTCCATTATAAATTTAAACATCGAAAAGATTTACAAAAAAAAGAATATGAATATACGCACGGAAAATCTGTTATGAATAAATAAATTTTCTTTTAATGAAAGCTTCGCCCAAATTTTCTGCTCAACTCCGCTGCCCTTGCGCTCCGCTCCACTTCGCGCAATAATTATAGCAGCGTCGTTTCACAGAAAACTTCAGATACGCTCGTCTGTTGTATGAAATATTTCCTGAAAAATATAAAAATATGAAACTTACTACTAAACAACTAATTAACAAAAGAAATAGTGTTGTCAAAGAAAAAAACTACTCAATAGTCAAAATATTTGACACTATAGAAAATACTTCTGGCGAAAAAGATGTTTCTTTATGTAAAACTACTACTGGTAATTTAGTAATATTGCGTATTGGAGAAATTCATCCAAAAAACTTCTTCCCTAATGGCTATGTTGGAAAAAATTTAGTTATCCCAAAACTATATGAATCTCATAATAAAGATATTATATTTGAAATTGAAGAATATCTAGGCAATACCATGGTAAGTGATGTAGATATGAAAAATCATTTACTGGGCAAAGTAGATGATAAAATACTAAAAAAATTAATAGTTACTTTTTGGGAATTTCAAATTGTTGCGAGCAACATCAAATTAAAAAAGCATGGCGGAAATAAAATCTTCATTGAACATCTAAAAATAGCCGCTCCTCTATTAAAATCTTCTGAAACCGTCAAAAAAATATTTACCAAAAACAAAAATTTTTGGAATGAGCTTTATCCTTCAAAATGGAAATTTGCCACAGATAATCTACTGATGCTACCTAATGATAAAATTGGGTTCATAGACAATGCGAATGTTGGCTTAAGATATTTTGCTTATGATCTTGGTTGGATTATTTGGCCAAGATGGGTAGAAATGAAAACTAGTCAGTTTGATAAAATTGATGAACATTTAGTCTATCTTGAAAAATTAATGAAGCTGACTAAAAAAATGAAGCCAAAACAAGTAAAAATTGATGACTTTGAAAAAAAGTTCTGGCTAATGATTTTTCAAAGACTTGTTGGAGCAATATTTGATGTTGCTCGCAATGTGAGACATCTAGCTTACTGGGATATGGGGCCGACTGGCAGCAAAAGAAGGACAGAAAAACATCTTTATTTTTTAAATAGTTTACTTGAAGAAGTTATAAAAAAGGTGTAATGTATTTTTCAGGAAATACATCACACAACACAGCATACGCGGCGAGCTAGTAATATCAAGAAAAATTCAAATAAAGAGCATATTTCCTGCAATTTAAAAACTATATACTAAGCTCGCGCAAATCGCTCGTCCGTGTCGGTGGTCTGCTCACTCCGTTCGCCTATTTTACCACCGCCACTTACACTCGCGACTTCGCGTATGCCATCCTGCTAGCTGAAATATTCCTTTTCTTTCTTGATGTTTAATAGCAATTATTGTAAACCTAAAAACAAATTTCTTTTTCTTTATTATAGAGGGGAAATACGGTGTTTCCTCCGCTACGCTACGGAAACGATTTATTTATAAAAACACATTAAAACGAGTTACACCTCGTTTTTTTGCTAATTTTAGCTATATTATTAAATATATTTTAGATCTAGAATATTTATCTATAATTGACATCTTGACAAATAATATACATGTGCTAATATGGTATTAAGATTAATTAAAATAAAATAAAATGACTACAAATCAACTAAACTTCCAACTACCCGCTATTAGAGTCCGCCAAAGAGAAGAACGTGGCCAAGCTATATACATGGCTGTTATAAAAGCAAAAGAATTCATGACTCGTGAAAACGAACGTTTCATCATTGATTACTATAGACGAGAAAACGGTAAAGAAGATGGATATCAAAGACCATTAGCGCATAATTCTGTCTCAAAAATTAAGGATTACATTTTAAAAGAGGTGAAATACCCTATATTACCAACTAGTATTTTAGCCAATGCGAGGTATAAGCTTAAATTTGAAGCCTTAAATGATCCGTGTGGCCAACTTACAATAGATCAACCTTTATATATAATCGATGGACAACATCGATTTGAAGCTTGGAAACAACTTATGCACGACGATAAACTAAAAGAGGTTTTTGGAGATTATGAATTTCCAGTCGTTATTCTCTCTGGGTTTGAAAAAATTGACGAAATTGAACAATTTTATGTTATTAACTCAAGGCAAAAAAGAATTAAAACTGACTTAGCACAAAGAAACTTCTTGAGCCTTGCGGGTCATGAAAAAACCGAATCGTTGATCCCAGAAAGATCAAAATGGACAATGTATGCTACTAAAATTGTTGATATATTAAACGAAGAAACTGAAAACTCCATCTGGCATGACCACATTATTTTACCTGACGACGGCTTAGATCTACGTAAGAGAAAAATTATATCTCAAGCCTCCTTTGTATCGTCTCTTAAACCTATGTTTATAGGCCGAGATGCTATTTTTGTTGTCGATAATAAAGAGTTACCAAAGTTAATAAAAACATGGGCAAGTTTTATAAATAATTATTGGCAAACTATTTATAAAATCTATCCGGAAGCTATAGATAATTTACATGATTATTCTTTAATGAAGACAGTTGGTGTTTTTTCTCTACACCTATTATTAGTAAAAATGATTAATCAAAAAGGGTTAAAAGATACAATACTTAATCCAAAAACTCAATCTGAAATTCTAAAAGATATTCAAGAAAAAATAGAAAACGCCAAAAAAAATACTTTTAAGTTAGACTTTTGGCGAGTAAAGGTTTCGGATATTAAAAAAGAAAGAGGTGAATATGCTGGCTCTTACTCATCCTCTGTAGGACACAATAAAATTGTGTCAAAAATATTACTTGGATATTAATACAGATGCACTTAATTTAAAAATCTATGGCAAAGACAAGACAACTACAACTTATTGAAGCAAATCTATCTTATCAACAGATGGAAGCGGCTATTCCAAAAATTGAAAGGAGAATAGCTGATCTTGAAGGTTTTGATGTTGATTCTGTAAACGATAGAAGCGATGCTAAAATTGACGCACTTGAAAAATCATTAGACGCGCTACTAGTTTCAATTTTTGGCGCGGGGACAGTTGAGTATGACCGTTATCATTGGCAAGTTACACGATTGGATACTGCTTCAATAAACATGATGCACCAAACCCCTATTCAAGAAGTCCGTAATGGGCTTCGTCGTGGTATCGCTACTGCTAAAGCACATTTAGAGGCGATTAAAAAAGGATTTCTTGAAGAATTGGGTGATGCTGGATTAACTTCTTCTGGAAAAACACTAAAAGCATATGAGGGTCTTGAATTGCATCCCGAAATTGAACGTGCGGTTGGTAATTTATATAGAGATGGCCATTATGCAAACGCTGTTGAGGACGCAACTAAAGCACTAAACGCATTAGTTCGGATGCGAAGCAGTGTTGAGGATAAGGATGGAAGCGCACTTATGGAGACAGTATTTAGTCCGAAAAATCCTATTCTAAAATTTAATAAATTAACGGACATCTCGGATATTGATGAACAAAAGGGATTTATGATGATGTTCTCAGGCGCTGTTGCTGGCTTAAGAAATCCGCGCGCCCATAAAATTATTAAAGACGACCCAGAAATGGCATTGGAATTTATTGCTTATATTAGTTTACTGGCTAAGCTGGTAGATAAAAGTTCAAAATAAGGTTATAAATATTTAATAAGATATTTTGGGCTCAGGGCATTCACCCCTTTTATTCCCCTCTGCCCTTCGCCCAAATTGAAAAAAATAAATTTAAATTATTTAGAAAGTAAATCCTAGAAAAAGGAATACATCAGCTAACACCGGATTGCCGATTCGCGAACTAAAATATTATGAATAAAAGACACAAAAAAGCAAAAGCACAATTAATGTATGATTTAAGTCTGATTTTTTTAACAACGGGCGTAGTTTTATTTAGTGATTTTATTTCTAGACTAGTGTATGATGTAACTGGCTTTAAATATTACTATTTTATTACTTTTGTACTTCCTATTTTAGGCTTTATATTGCTCTACAGAGAAGCAGATAAGATAAACGAATAATTTTAGTTCGCTCATCCAAATTTCACTTTCGCTTTTGCGGTTTGCTCCGCAAAATTATACCGCAACGCTCAAGTGAAACTTCGGCAATCCTGTCCTGTTAGGCGAAATCGCATTTTTTAGAAAAAAATATGAGACCCTTATTTATACTCCTTGGGTCTCCGTAGGAGTTGGGCGTCTAACCCTTTCAGATTCATGGTCAGGAACGATTGAAGGCATCGTGATACCCTCTCAGATCAACCATCTGAACCAGTGCATCAGGATCGATCTTGTGTGGCGGACCCTGGAGAAGATCCTGGGCACTGCTGGTGCGACACTTTTCCCACACCAGCTCATGAACCTCAGGCTCCAGATGACCACGTCTCTTGATCAGAAGCGGACTCTGATCCGCCTGCACCAAGACGAACAAGCAACCATCCGGCAAATCACGAAAAAGCATGACTAACCTCCTTCCGTGACTAGACGCCAGTATCGATTGTGAACAAAATATAATAACATACAATATATATTCTGTCAATATATAATCACACTAGAAATTATTAAATAAACAAAAACACGACATCGCCCCCGCCCGCTACGCCAAGCGTACCTACCCGACATGCCGGTCATGGCAGGCGGGGCTTTGGCGGGCGGGCAACACCGGATATGAGACTACGGGATAATGCTATAAATAAAAAACGCCCTCACCTTACTTTGATTTCAGGTGAGGGCGATTGCCTTCCAGAGCACTAGGACTAGCGACCGGAAAGGTAGCTGACGACCTTCTGCTTCCACGCGCAAGCGCTCGGGTCGCCGAGGACTTCCTCACAGGCCTCGCAGATGAGCTGGGTCTTCCTGGCGTTGGCCTCCTGGAAAACCTCGGGTGCCGCAAACTTGTGGTTGGGAACGAGCCGCATCTCGATGATGGCATTGAGACGACCCCTCAGGGTCTGCTTCACGCCTTCCTCATTGGGAATGCATCCGAGAATTCCCGCAACGAGCTGCTCCGGGGATCGCGCCATGATAACCCTCCTCATTGTTCAAACACCATCCAACCGGAAACATATTAGTATAGCATATTATTAAAATAATGTCAAGATTAGCCTTATCCCTCCGTCCAAATCCCTCACCTACTTTTATGATGTTTGCCCAAAAGGACAAAAAACTATATCATAAAAGAAGGTTTCGGGACTTCTCATACGCTTATCTGATAAGTGGAAATTAAATTTTTTTTAAATATGGAATCAATAAAAACAGGAAATTTTAATGCCAATATAATTGAAACGCCCGAAAGAAGAGGGTGGGTTCTTGGTCATTTCATTGAATCACAATCATTATTTCATAGCACTGATATTGAAATCAAATGGGGCGTTCATAAAAAGGGTGAAAAAATTTCTACACTTAAGGCCAGCACTCAGGCAAAATCGCTTGCAATATTACTAAGTGGTAAAATATGTATCTTCTTCCCTGAAACTAATGAAACTACTATCCTTGAAAAAGAAGGCGATTTTGCCTTATGGAATTCTGGAGTATTTCATAATTATGAGTTTATTGAAGATACTACAGTTATTACAATTCGTTGGCCTTCAATTCCCAATGAGGTCAGCAATAAATAAAAACAAACTTAACACACAACAACACCAGATATCCAAAGAGCGGACTAAACAAAATTATTTATAATACAAATATGGAAAAACCAGGAATTGAATCAGATGCACACGAACTAAATCCCGAGGAGCTTGGCTTAAAATTCAACTTAATGGATTACTACGATTTTGTCGCCTTTTTACGTGATAAAATAAAAAGCAATCCATTATTACATTTTTCAATTATTGCCGACTGGGTCAATGTTCAAAAAGCGCGGTCAGCCAAAGGACTCCTCGAGCAATATGGCTCAAAACTAAATATAGATTCGATAACAATAAGAGCCAAGCGCGAACAATATGAAGAAGATGTCAATGCTTTTCAGTCTGGCGTAAAATGGGAAGAAACTTAAAAACTAAAAAAATAAACCATTTTAAATGAGCAACGAACTTGAGTTAATAAAATTAATATTAAAAATATGAAAAAAATACACCAACAATGCCAATCCTGCGGTATGCCACTAAAACAGGACAAAAAAGGTGGTGGCTCAGAAAAAGATGGCACGCTAAGTGAGGTGTATTGTAGTTCTTGCTATGAAAATGGCGAATTTAAAAAACCAAATATGTCTTTAGAGGAAATGAAAAAACTTGTTGATGATGTTTTAAAAAATGAAATGAAATTTCCCAAAATATTTCGCTGGCTGGCCCTAAGACAGATACCAAAACTTGCCCGATGGAAAAAAAATTAAAAAAATATATACCAAAACCCCTTTGGAAAAGTGTAAAACTGGTTAAAACAATGCCAGCCAAAGTTAAATTTCAACAAGCTCCTCTGGAGCCGGCCTGGCTTGGCCAAGAACAGATAAAAAATTTGCTTGGATCTTTTCCAGAAGTGAAAAAATATAATTATGACGAACAAAGCTGTCGTCAAAGAGGAAATAAACGAGCACTTTTTTTGGCAAAATTATTTTCTGACTTACCCAGAGAAAAAACAATCCTGGAATTGGGCTGTGCCGACGCCATGACTTCAGTAGCCCTCAAAGAAAATGGTTTTAATCCGATTGCTCTCGACATTAGGGACCAAAGAATCGATGTGGCTAAAAATAATGCTATTCCTTTTATAAAATCCCCAGCGGAAAAAATTGCTCTCAATGATAATGCTGTAGATGCTGTTTTTTCATATAACGCCATGGAACACTTTAATGACCCCCAAAAAGTCCTGACCGAAATAAACAGAATTCTCAAGCCGGGTGGCTATTTTTATGCCGATTTTGATCCTTTGTACTATTCTCCTCGTGGATTGCATGCTTACAGAAAAATAAATATCCCTTATTTACAGATTCTTTTCAAAATTGACGATCTTAAAAAATACGCTGACTTACACCAGCTAAATTGGGGGGAGCTACCTTTTGTAAACGGCTACACTATTGAAAAATTTAGCTCGCTTTGGAAGCAAGTGGCTGATAAATTTGAGATAAAAAATTACGAGGAGACGCTAGATATATCTGGACTCGATTTGATAAAAAAATATCCTTCCTGTTTTAAAAAAGAAGGAGTAAGTTTCAAAAATTTTATTATTAGCGGTATTAAAATATTACTAATAAAAAAATTATGAGAAAAAATTGGACACTAGGTTTCTTGGGATTTATGGGTATACAAGGAATACCCGCTATTTTAAATGGGGATTGGCTACAAGCCGTGTGGCTAGTTTGGTTTGTATGGTTTGCATATTTTATTCCCACGAAAAAATAATTTAAACTAACAAAAAAATATCCTAGTCAATAGTGCTGACTATTCTTTTATATATCAGCAAAATATGTTATAATAATAACGACCTAAAATAAAAGCTAAAATAAAAACTATGGAACCATTTTATCGTAAAATTTTCAGCCAATCGTGGCAACTAATTAAACAAAACTTTCAATTACTCTTTTTTGGACTATTTGCTTCACTGCTAGGATTCAATGAAATCAAGATGGTATTTGATTTTCAAAATGCCACGCCTGATTTCTTGGGATCATGGCTTATCACTTGGTGGACAAACATCCAAAAACTAGCTGGCAACACTACTATAAACTGGTCGCAGGCCGATAGCTTTGTTATACTAATTGGTCTGTTTATTATTTTTGCGATTATAATGATACTGGCTGTTTCTTCCCAGGGTGCTCTAATATACAATGCCTCCAAATTTTTAAAAAATGGCCGAGGCAAAACAAACAACGGACTCGCTGTGGCTTTGGATAAATTTTGGCCACTCTTGGGTATTAACCTAATCAATACCATCATTGGTTATTTCTTTATTGCCTTCATAATCAGTCCACTAGTCGGTCTGATAGCCATAAATAACGGTCTGACTTTTTATTTTCTACTCTCTTTGATCGTCTTTTTCTTCTTAGTGCCACTGATAGTCACCCTTTCCTTTGCTACTCGTTTTGGTATGGCCTACATAGTAATCTACAACCAACCGCTTTGGAAGGCCTTTAATAATGGCTGGGAGCTATTTAGAGCCAACTGGATAATCACCATTGAAAGTGCTATCACAATATTAATTTTTACGGTAATTTATGTGGCTCTGGGTTTAGCCGCTATGGCCTTTATTTTTGCTCCATTTATTGTCTTGGCTCTGCTCATGCAAATCAGCCCAATAGTATTTTATATCTTAGTAATCTTAGGCGCTTTTGTCACAGTGGTGGTATTCTTGCTAATTACTTCATTTTTTGGCGCCTTTTACAATCTACTGTGGGCTAATATTTTCTTGCGCCTCAATGGCAAAACACCAAGCTACAGCAAAGTACACCGCCTAGCGCATCGTCACTTGCCAGCCCTGACTAGATAATATTAATAATATTCCTAATCCATCCATATTCTTACAATAAATTGGGTGGATTTTTTGATTGACTTTATGCTCTGGCAAAAGTATAATTTAGAAATATAAGCCAAAAAAAATCTATGGACGACCCAAAAAAAGCTTCGCCATTTTCTGATGAAGTGACACAAAAACTAAGCTCCAAGCTTGGTGATATTGCCACAAAAGAAAAAGAAAATGAAGTAGAAAAAAAAGCCACGGCCCTTGGCTTGTCATATATTAATTTGGAAAAATTTCCCATTTCCCAAGAGGCCTTAAAATTGATCAGTGAAGAACAAGCTGAGGCCCTACAAACTATTTGTTTCCTATTTACTGGCGAAGAAATTCGCCTCGGTTCTATCAATCCCAACAACCCTCAAGTATCCAATCTGGCTAAAGAGCTAGGGGACAACCACCACGCCCGCATCAAAGTGTACATGATTTCAGAAAACAGCTGGCAGTTGGCCTACAAAATATACGAAAAAATACCCACTATCATTCATCTGGAGGGCATCAATATCACTGAGGAGGCCTTGAGCAAATTTGACGAAAAAATAACCAACTTTGACGCTTTGCAAAGCTTAGTCAAAGAAACCAGCTTGACTGAAAGTATTAATTTGATAATCGCGGCTGGAATGAAATTTTTGGCTTCAGATATTCACATTGAGGCCGAAGAAAATGATGTTAAAGTCCGCTTCCGCATTGATGGCACCTTGTACAATGCGCTATCTATGCCCAAAGAAGCCAATGAAAAATTAAACTCCCGCATTAAATTGCTAGCTAGTTTGAAATTAAACACTGGTGGCAAACCACAAGATGGTCGCTTCACAATTTCTTTGACCAAAGACAAGGTGGATGTCCGCGTATCCATCATCCCTTCGGCTTATGGCGAAAGCATTGTAATGCGTTTGCTTAGGGCCTCCAGCGCTGGACTACAATTTGACGAATTAGGCCTAAAAGGCAAGGCCTACAATGACCTAGCCAAGCAAATGAGCAAGCCCAATGGCATGCTGATTGCCACTGGTCCGACTGGTTCGGGAAAAACCACCACTCTTTACGCAATTTTGAACAAGCTCAATCGACCGGAAACAAAAATAATCACTCTAGAAGACCCCATAGAGTACAAACTAGCTGGCATTATTCAAAGTCAGGTAGAAAACAAATCCAACACTGACGCTAAATCGGAAATAGAAAAAAGTACTCGCTATACTTTTGCTCGTGGCTTGAGAGCTTTATTGCGTCAAGACCCTGATGTGGTGATGGTTGGTGAAATTCGCGACTTGGAAACCGCTGATGTGGCTATCAACGCCGCCCTAACCGGACACTTAATGCTCAGCACTATGCATACCAACTCCGCGGCCGCTACTATTCCCCGCTTGTTGGCTATGGGCGTACAGTCATTTTTGCTAGCTCCGGCTTTGGACGCTATCATTGGCCAGCGTCTAGTCAGACGCCTCTGTGCCTACTGCAAAGTTGAAGATGATACCATAGACACTGCTACCACCACTGAAATACTAAATACCCTAAACAACATTGCTCCTGAATCTGGCCACGTTGTCGCTGATATTAATAATTTAAAATTTTTCAAAGCCAAGGGCTGTGACCAGTGCCATAATCTTGGCTATAAAGGAAGAGTCGGTATTTATGAAATATTTATGATGACTCCCGAAATAGAAAAATTAATCTTGGCTGGCAATGTCTCAGAATATGAAATTGAAAAAGTGGCCGTCAAAAACGGCATGATTACTATGTTGCAGGATGGCCTACTCAAGGCCCTCGAAGGAATCACCTCAGTACAAGAAGTATTTAGTAAAGTAAAAGATTAAAAATAAACTATAAAAATAGCCCCAAAATCATGGGGCTATTTTTTTCTTGGCTTGTTCTAATTTTTTTCTAGTTTCATCCACTATTTGCCGTGGAGCATTTTCAGTAAAAGCTTTGTTGGCTAATTTTGCTTCCAAATCAGTGATATATTTTTTCATGCTCTCCAGCTCTTGTTCTTTGAGTGGCTTGTGCAGATTGATAATAAAATAGCCATGGCTGGTATTGAACTTTACGCCATCAATAACGCTATTCTGCAAAGTGACTCCAGCCAAATAAGCAGCCGTTAACTTTGACTCTTTGATCAGAAAATCATTCTCAATATAGCAATCAGGTTTGTCCGCGCCCCGCATTTTGTTTTCAGCTTTTAAGTTCCTAATCATGGCCACTAATTCCATTAGCTCAGCAAAGGCCTTGATGGCTTCTTGATCTTGTTTGCCAGCTTTTGGCCAGTGCTCTACAATCATCAGATGCGGAGCTTCAAACTGCTTCCAAATCTGTTCGGTGACAAATGGCGTAAAAGGATGCCATAAAATTAATAAGCGTTCCAAAATATATAATAAAATTTCATCTTTATTTTTTTCAAACTTGGCTAATTCCAAATACCAGTCCGCTAATTTTGACCAAGTGAACTCATATAATTTTTCACCAGCGCTTGATAAATCATATTTATGAAAATCACTGGTAATCTGCTCTACCAGATCATTGTACTCTGACAAAATCCAAGCATCGGCCAGGGTTTTTGGTTTGGGCTCAGTTTCTATTCTTTTTATTTTTTGGACAGAAGAAAAAATAAAACGAGAAATATTCCAAAGCTTATTAACAAAATTGCGATAGCCGGCTATCTTTTCTTCATAGATACGAAAGTCATTGCCCGGACTTGTGCCAATGATGGTGGACAGGCGTAGAGCATCAGCCCCAAATTTATTAATCATCTCAATGGGATCAATACCGTTGCCCAATGACTTACTCATTTTTTTGCCCTCTTTGTCGCGTACCATACCATGCAAATATACAGTACTAAAAGGCTTGTCATTCAATAAATACTCAGTCATCAAAATCATCCTGGCTACCCAAAAAAATATAATATCATAACCGGTTTCCATCAAGCCAGTGGGGTGATAAAGTTGCAGGTCTTTGGTGTTGTCTGGCCAGCCCAAAGTAGAAAAGGTCCATAAGGCGGAAGAAAACCAAGTATCCAAAGTGTCTTGATCTTGAGTGATGTTTTGGCCATTGGCCTTGGCTTTGGCTTCAGCTTCATCGTGAGCCACAATTATCTGCTGATCGTCAGTGTACCAGATGGGAATCCTGTGTCCCCACCATAATTGTCTGGAAATACACCAGTCATGCAAATTTTCCATCCAATGAAAATATGTTTTTTCAAAGCGGTGTGGCATGATTCTGATGTCTTTGTGTTTGACCGTCTCTATTGCCAGCTCTTTGAGACTTTTATCTCGATGAGGAATTTTTTTATCAACAGCCACAAACCACTGCTCAGAAGTCAATGGCTCAATGGGTGTTTGGCAACGATAACAAATTGATAAATTATTATTGAAATCCTCTACTTTTTCAATTTGATTGACCGCTTGCAGATCAGCTACAAAACTATTTCTAGCCTCAATGGTAGTTTGTCCAACATACTTGCCACCACTAGCTAATATCTTTCCCTGCTCATCAATCAGTTTGATTATTTCTAGACCATACTTGGTAGCAAAATCATAGTCAACCATACTATGTGCTGGGGTGACGCCAATAACACCAGAACCAAACTTGGGATCAACGCTTTTGTCGGCAAAAACTTTTACTTTTATCTTGTGCCCGGCCAAATCTATGTCCAAACTTTGGCCAATATATTTTTGGTATCTAGGGTCATCAGGATGGACAGCCACGCCAGTATCGGCTAGCTTGGTTTCTGGCCTAGTAGTGGCCACTACAAAAGGACCATATTTTATGTAATACAGCTTACCTTGCTGTTCCTCGTATTCAACTTCATCATCAGCCAAAGTAGAAGTACAGCGTGGACACCAATTTACTATCCGATAGCCACGATAAATCAAGCCATCATTGTACATTCTAATGAAGGCCTCATTGACTGCCCGAGATAAGCCATCATCAAAAGTATAGCGCTCCCTAGACCAATCACAGCTTGAGCCCATTCGCCTAATCTGCTCACGAATAGTGCCTTGAGAGTCGGCTACATATTGTTTTACTCGCTCTAAAAATTTTTCTCTACCTAAAGTGTGCCGATCAGTGCCTTCGCTAGCTAATATTTTTTCCACCTTGGTTTGAGTAGCAATAGAAGCATGGTCAGTACCCGGTAGCCACAAAGCTTTGTAGCCCTGTAGGCGCTTGTAGCGAATTACCGCATCTTCAATGGCTAGTCCGGCAGCATGCCCAATGTGCAAAATACCCGTGGCATTGGGCGGTGGCATAGAAATAGTAAAAGCCGGTCCATCAGTGCGTAAATTGTCAGGATTAAAAAAACCGCTATCCAGCCACAGTTGATAAATTTCTTTCTCATGCTGAGCTGGCTCGTAAGCTTTTGGTAAATCGATTTTTTTATCTACATCATTCATATTTTAACTAACACGCACTCGCCTAGTTTGACCTTCAATATAGTCAATATTAATATTTATCGCATTTTTTGGCAAATTAACAACGCGATCAGCCCATTCAATAACCACAATATTTTCGGGATCATTAAGATAATCCGCCAAACCAATTTCTGCTAGATCTTCGGTTTTTTCCAAGCGATAGCAATCTACATGAACCAATCTTTTTATCTTCTCATGTTGAGTTTGATATATTTTCATTAGCACAAAAGTGGGACTAGTGATGTTGTCCTCTATACCCAAAGATTTGGCTAATCCTTTGACAAAAACTGTTTTACCAGCACCCAAATTCCCAACCAAAGCCAATACTTCACCACCCTGCAATTTCTGAACTAGCTCTTTGGCGATTTTTTCTGTCTCGGCTTGACTTTTTGATGTATATTCTTTCACCCGGTTAGAAATTAATACTTATTATTTTTTTAACCCGTAAGTAATTGGGTGTTCCAATTTCTAACGGGGTTCATTTTACATTAGATAATTTATCCCTGTGTTTAGCTAATTATACAACACTGACCCCAATACTTCAAAAAATTATTTTTCGACCAAGAGCCAATTAGCTAGTGGCTCTAGTTTGTAAGCTTTTTCGCCTAGATAAAATTTTGCTTGTTTATTTTTTATCTGGTAATAAGCGGCCGCGCCAATCATGGCCGCATTGTCCCCAGTAAATTTTAGATCGGGCGCAAAAAATGGTAAAGCCAGCTTATCAGCCCCGTTTTTCAAATTTTGTTTAAGGAAAGTATTGGCAGAAACTCCTCCAGCCAACATAATGGATTTGGCATTATATTTTTTGGCGGCCAAAAATGTTTTTTTAACCAAAACTTCTGTGACGACCAGTTGGAAGCCCGCGCAAATATCCGCTACATCTTGCTGGTTGATTTTTTGCTTTTTTTCCATAAAATATAGTATGGCTGTTTTCAAGCCCGACAAACTAAAATCAAAATTATGGCTATTGATCATGGGTCTAGGAAAATCATACTTATGAGCATTGCCCACTGTAGCCAGACGACTGACAATCGGACCACCCGGATAACCAAGACCCAAAAGCTTAGCCACTTTATCAAAGGCCTCACCAACCGCGTCATCCAAAGTTTTGCCCAACAATTGATACTGACCGTGGCCAGTCATCAATATCAGCTCAGTGTGTCCGCCAGAAACCACAGCAATGACACTGGGAAAATATTTTTTACTATCCTTCTGCAATTCTTTGTGCGTCAGCCAGTTGGAATAGATGTGCCCCTCTAGATGATTGATGGGTACCAGTGGCTTATTACCAGCCAAACTCAAAGCTTTGGCTGTAGCCACACCCAAAACCAAAGAAGTGACCAACCCAGGTCCTTGGGTAAAAGCAATGTAGTCAATTTTTTTTAACTTATTTTTACCCAAAGCATGGTCTAGTAGGGGCATGATGGTTTCTAGGTGTTTCCTAGCGGCAACTTCTGGCACCACCCCGCCGTATTTTTTGTGAATATTGACTTGCGAATAGACCAAATTTTTCTCTAAATACAAAAAACCCCTTTGCTCGCCCAACACTGCCAAGGCCGTTTCATCACAAGATGTTTCAATAGCTAAAATCTTCATGTTCTTATTATAGCAGATATATTATTTTAAGATAAAAGTGCTTCCGTGTCAAAGTTGACAAAAAGGATATTATGATGAAAAATATAGCGGGATTTGTTCATTACAGGACCAATAAGTATCAACAAATGAAGGGGGGTGTATCATGGCCAAAACAAGACGCTTCTTTAGCCCGAGCTTTAGTCTCTTGACCGTGCTAATTGATAGCTTGAAAATGTCTATTCCAGGCATTACTCGCATCAATTACGCTGAGGCCGGTACACCTTGCAACTCAAGAAATTCCATACACGTCTGCTTGCACTGCAGCCAAGAGGCCGTAACCTTAAGTGTCTGACACCCAGAAGAAAAGGTGGCTCTCAGCGCCATTATCTACCCGCCTTCAGGCCTAACTGTCCAAGGACTGCATGGCAAAATAAGCAAAAGCATCAAGAAATGTGGCCTAAATATCAAGCTGAGCAATGCCTCACAAGGCAATTGCGTGCAAGACCAAGCAAACGGGAGCAAATTGGCCGCGCTCAATGCTACTTTGACAACTAGTCTACAGTCGCCTGGATCAATTGCTGAAGTCGGTGTAGATGTCAGCCCAACGTCAATCAATCCCCAGAGCAAACAAATACTCAATCACGATGAGTATGCTGCTTATCAAGCGTTACTGGAAATTCTCCACCAACAAGGGGTCGGTGGTGCCTGGGAAGCTACCATCATGAGACGGCCGCAAACTGAATTGGCTATTTGGGCTAAACAAAAAGATCAACCACTCTTTTCTCTTCAAAGAGGATACCATGGCTTATTGGATCGTGGCCTAGTCATTACCAAGGCCAAGGGTCGCAATTCAGCAGCGTTGATCCACAATGTGTTAGTGGAAGATGCCCAAGCAGTAGAGACTATGAGCTTCATGCGTCAACCTGATGGCAACATCGAAATTCACTACGAGTAACGAAACGAGCTGGTTACAACATTGCTTGAGGGGGACGTGCACACAGTGTACGCCCCCCATTTTCTTTTTATTAAAAATATTATAAGCTATGGATATGCCCCGCCATAAATTAAAAAAATTTATTGAATTGAAAACTTTTGGCAATGTGCTTGAAGTCGGTGATCCAAACATTAAACAAAAGCTAAAAAAATTTATTGGCCGAAAAAATAAATTGATTTTGGAATTAGGTTGTGGCAAAGGCGAATACAGTGTGGCTTTAGCTGAAAAAAATCCTGACAAAAAATTTGTTGGCTTGGATATCCAAGGCGAAAGATTGTGGCATGGCGCCAAACTCGCTCAAGAAAAAAATTTAACCAATATAATTTTTGTCCGTTTCCAAGCTGAGCATCTCAACAAAATATTTTCCAAACGCTCTGTTGCTGAAATTTGGCTAACTTTTCCTGATCCTTACCCACGAAAAAAACAAGCTAAAAAAAGATTGGTTTCTCCGCAATTTTTAAAAATTTATAAAAACTTATTAAAAAATAACGGTTTGGTACACTTAAAAACTGATGACAAAAAATTATTTAATTTTGCTATTGCTTCATCCAAAATTGAGGGATTTAAAATAAATAAAAAAATAATTGATATTTACGCACACAAAAAAATTAGCTCTGATTTAATGATAAAAACATACTTTGAAGAAAAACACTTAAAAGCTAAGAAAAAGATTTATTATTTGAAAATAGAGAAATAATTTTTGTAATAATCCCCCAAACCCCCTTTTCACCCAGAGGGTGATCGCCCCCTGGGCGAGGCAATAGGGGGCTTAAATAATTCCTCCCCTGTTAAGGGGAGGTTGGAGGGGTTAAAAAGGCCTATTTTGGGGTCTTTTTCTTAATATTGACAATATGTAATATATATGCTATAATTATATGTTAAATTCACAAGCGTAGCCATTTGGCTCAAACGAACCTTTACATGGGGGTATATAGAGATGAAAGCGCTGCTTTCCACCATTTCCGGTGTCATCTTCTTCCTCGCACTAGTCCCTTACGCCATCACCATTCTGAAAGGAAAGACCAAGCCCGCCAAGGCTAGCTGGCTCATCTGGGCCAGCATGGACACTGTTGTGTTCGCTGGCATGGTCGCCAAACACTCCATGAACGGCCAGATCCTGGCTGCCATCTGTGGCGCCTGGATCGTATTTTTCCTGGCCCTCAAGTACGGCGTGCCTGGATGGACCAAGATCGACAGGGTGTGCCTGGGTGGTACGGTTCTGGCCATGCTGCTCTGGGCGATCAGCGGCAATCCGGTGATCGGTATCGTCACCAGCCTCAGTTCGGGTTTGCTGGGGTCGGTGCCTACGTTCGTGTCGGCTTGGCAGGATCCGAGCCGCGAGAACAAACTGGCGTGGACAATGTGTGTCATTTCCTGTGTGCTGGCCCTTCTGGCCGTTCCCAGCTGGACATTGGCTGCTGCCGGCCAACCGATTGTTTTCGCCTTCATCGACACGACTGTCTGGGCTATCATACTTCTCAGACCCAATCGCTAACCCCCCATCAGGTCGGGGCGAGAGAACACTCTCGCCCCGACCACCCAATTTCTAAAATAACTAATATTTACATATTAATAAATAAGGTGTTTAATAAAAATATATGAAGAAAATAAATAAAATCAGCTTAATAGTCGCCTTATTGCTAGGCCTGATAGCGCCTCTATTTGTCGGGGCTGATGTTGTTATTTCTAATATAAAAATCTTTGACCCGCACAATAACATGGTCACCATATCTTGGGATACCAACCAAGCTAGCAAGGGCTATGTTCATTATGGCTTAAAAGAAAATAATTTAAACATGGTCATGGGCTATGGGGCTTATGATTACAATCATCAAAGTGTTTTGACCGGAATTGTCAAAAATCAAACTTATTATTACAAAATAGTAGCTGAAGATAGTGGCGGTCACCTAGTAGAAACTTTTGTGCAAACATTTTCTACCAAGGATATGAAAGACACGCGTCAACCAACTATTTCTGACTATAAATTATTACAAACCACTGGCAATGCTGTGGCTATTTCTTGGACCACCGATGAGGCCACTAAAAGTAAAATTGTTTATAACATTATTGATACCAGTCGCAAATCAACTGTCAGCCAAAGTGGCTTTTCTACTTATCATGTTTTGTATATCTACAAACTAAAAGCCAATACTACCTACACTGCGGAAATTACCGCTATTGATGCTGACAAAAATACCCAGACCAAATATGTTGTTTTCAACACTTCTTCTGGCACGCAAAGTGGCGCTAATTTAGCCATTAGCAATATCAAGCCATTACAATTAGATTTGACCAGAATAGGTGACACTACGGCTTTACTTTCTTGGTCAAGCAATTATATTGCCAATAGCACCATCTACTATGGCACCAAGGCCAATAGTTTAAAACAAAAAATTGAAGTCAGTCCGACTCCTAGATATGAGCATGAAATTTTATTGACCAAGTTGACACCAAATACTACTTACTACTACAAAATAGTAGTGGAAAAAGGTATTTACAATAAAAAAGTAGAGGTCACTGGCCATAGCTTCATGACTCTGCCCAAGCAGAGCGCTGTTGTTGTGCCTCAGGTAGCTGGAGATAAAATATATAACGACAAATACGATAGTGATTATGATGGCTACCCTGATCAAGAAGAAGTAGCTCACAAATACAACCCCTATGGTTATGGCCGCACAATTTCTGAAATAGCACTGCGTTTAAAAAATCCTAATTCATTGGAATCAAAAAACTCGGCCTATTTAAAAAATTGGTTGAAAAACAACTTGGGCACTTACAATGTAAATTCCAGAGATTGGTCAGTATTAGTCAATGCCTATACTTATAGTGGCTATTCTGAACAAGCCATCAAGCAGGCCATCAGATTTGGCAAGACCGTGCATCCAACAATTCCTTTTGCCCAATGGCAAAATAGCAACGACTACAAAAACTACATAAATAAATAATACCAGCCCAAAAAACTACCCAGCCCTTCGTGAAGGGCTGGGTAGTTTTTAAAATGTTTTTTTACCTAAGTATTAGGCAGTGACCACACTTACCTTAACAGCAGCTGGTCCTTTTGGTGTGTCGCTCATATCAAAGCTGACATCATCACCTTCGTGTAATTGGTCAAATGAAACACCATCTAACTCATTGGCGTGAAAAAATAAATCTTTTCCACCGTCTTCTGGGGTGATAAAACCAAAATTTTTGCCTTCGACTAATTTCTTGATTTTGCCTTGCATAATTTTAGAAATAAAGTGAATTAAAGCATATATAAGCTAGAAATTCGACTATATTTCCGCTAGTGCATGCATAAACCATTATTTAGACATTTTTTATTCAAATCTGGCTAAGCAATAGTTTGTTCATCATAATAGCACCTTTGGGGGTAAATGTCAATGAAATAAAAAACCAGCTCTCCTTGGTGACCCCACCCCACTACGCACTTCGTGCTTCGTGGGGCGCAGCGGAGAATCGTTTTGTAGATAAAAT
>CAZILH010000018.1:0-17970 GCA_964540095.1 uncultured Gammaproteobacteria bacterium
CGCTATCTTTAAAGGATGGCTGCTTCTAAGCCAACCTCCTAGTTGTATAAGTTATCTCACCACCTTTAACACTTAACCTAGATTTTGGGACCTTAGACGGAGATCTGGGCTTTTCCCCTTTTGACCAGTGAAGCTTAGCCCCCACGGTCTGACTCCTGCAAAATACGTAATGGCATTCGGAGTTTGATTGGAAAAGGTATGGACGCAATGCCACCCCTTCCCATCCAGTGCTCTACCACCAAAACTTAACTCGCAAGGCTAGTCCTAAAACTATTTCGAGGAGAACCAGCTATTTCCGAGTTCGATTGGAATTTCTCCCCTTACCACAAGTCATCCCCTAGTGTTGCACGGCTAGTGGGTTCGGGCCTCCACGACATGTTACTGCCGCTTCACCCTGCTCATGGTAAGCTCACCCGGTTTCGGGTCTAGTGCATGCAGCCTACAAAATTTAAACCCTGTTCACATAAAGTGAACAAAGTATAAAGTTTGTTACGGACTATTAATCCTCGCTTTCACTTTACCTTCCTCCCGAAGGAGTTAAATAAGCTACATACAGCTAACTCGTTGGCTCATTCTTCAATAGGCACGCCGTTAGCCATTACTTGCTTGCGCAAATCATAGGCCTTCGACTCCTTGTAAGTATATGGTTTCAGATACTATTTCATCCCCCTCTCGGGGTGCTTTTAACCTTTCCCTCACGGTACTAGTTCACTATCGATCACCAAAAGTATTTAGCCTTAGCGCATAGTGACGCTAACTTCCTACAAGATTTCTCCGGTCTCGTAGTACTCAAGAAAATTATCTAGTGCGATAGTTATTTTTCGCGTACAGGACTTTCACCTTCTGTGGTCGGCCTTTCCATGCCGCTCTGCTAAACAACTACCAATCACACTCTGGATCCGTAAGTTCCAAAACGATAACCTCTTATAACACCCTAAATAAGCATTAGACTCACGGTCATTGCCCCACCTCTTATCCTAGCCTTGCGGCCAGAACTCAAAGTAGATTATCTTACCTAAAGTTTGGGCTATTCCCATTTCGCTCGCCACTACTCAGGGAATCGAGATACTAATTAAAACTAAAGACAAATAAATTTGCCCCTAATTTTAATTAGTACATTAATTCTTTCTTTTCCTCCGGGTACTAAGATGTTTCAATTCTCCGGGTTGCCTCCAACTAAGCTATGTATTCACTTAGTGGTTTCCGCTCTTCCAGCGGAAGGGTTTCCCCATTCGGAAATCTCTGGATCAAAGGTTGCTTATCACCTCCCCAAAGCTTATCGCAGATTGCTACGTCCTTCTTCGTCTTTTGATGTCAAGGCATCCACCATATACTCTTTAGTAGCAACCACCAAAAATTCTGAAAATTTTTGATAGTTTTTTATATAATATAATTACAATACGTCTGATTTCTCTAATTACTCTAATTTTATGTCTTAAATTGTCAAACTACATTTTGGCTTGAATAGCCACTAAGTAGTTTTTAAACGGTCGCTCAGAGGCCTACCTTTTAAAAACTACTTGCTAGCTACTAAATTTTGGTCCAAAAAATCCGCTATTAGCGGACTCCAAGTCAGCAATACTGTACTTAAAATCCTTTATGTTTCTAAGTTGTATAACTGGCTAAACATCTATTATAGTTAAAGCTTATTTTTTTAATAATTTGCCCGTTTTTCACGGTGTCGACATTATATACTAAAATTAAAACCTTGTCAAATGTCTTATGGGTACTAAAATTAGCCAAGTTTATGGGGTTTTATTGAGACAAAACTAAAAAACAAAAACCCTCTGTTTTGGACAAAGGATTTCTGCTTATTTATTATCTCAGCCAGAGGCGGATATTTTATAAAATTTCTACTTTCAATGATTTGGCGCCAAACTGAATGGCGTCAGCTGTATCAGCCATCCAAATATCCATGCGATAATAATATCTGGCATTCATCCTGTCTTCGACCACAAACTCTTTATCACCAAAGACCTCTGGAAAACGTACCAAAGAACCTTTGGGCAAACAGTTGGTAGCCACAATACCATCACGGACATGAGTACCAAAAGCAGTGATAAATGGGGTGCTGTCGGTTTGTCCTGGCTCACTAGAATAAGCTGTGACGGTCATGACCATGGTTTTGCGGGCTTCTCGCTTACCAATTTCTGGTAAAGCTGGGCCCTGATGGTAGGCAGCGATTTTTTGAGTCATCACTGGACCAGCCACTGGGGCTTCTACCCCTTGAGATCCTGATAATTGAGGAAATAAGAAAATAGGTAGGAAAACCATCAAAATCAAGCTTTTTCCTTGCTTTTTAGCGGTCATTTTAGCGACCTCTAAAATACTATAGATTTTACTTGAAATTTTCATCATATTTTTCTATTAAAAAACCCCGTATTAGGGGATGGATAATATTAGCATAGATACACTTTTTTGTCAATCCTAAGGGCCAAAATCCTATTCAAAAAAATATAAAGAAAAAACTTGCCACAAAATTTATAAATTGCTATAATTCACTAACTTTTTACAAAATAATAATTAACCAAACAAAAATATGAGCGAAAATAATAAGTCCGGCATGGTCGACAATATGCCGTCACGTTCCGCTTTCAAGCTGGGAATATTTATGGGCATTGCTGTTATGTTCATTATTGGCTTCTTTGTTTTGCTAGCCGGAAAATTCGATGTTAAGGGATTGGTAAGTAATGACAACAAAAACAACGCCAACACCAATGCTGTAAATAACTTGGGTGCTGATACCAACAACGGCAATCAACCAACTGTTATTAATATAAACCCTATAACCAAAGATGATTGGGTAAAAGGTGACAGTAAAGCTAAAATCAGTTTAATCGAATTTTCTGATACTGACTGTCCTTATTGCACTAAGTTCCATGAAACTGTCAACCAGCTATTGAAAGACTATAATGGCAAAATAAAAGTAGCTTACCGCCATTTTCCATTGCCATCACTTCATCCTGAGGCCCCCAAAAAAGCTGAAGCCATTGAATGCGTTGGTGAGCTAGGTGGTAATGACAAGGTCTGGGCTTTTATGGACAAACTGTTTGTCACTACCAAACCAACTATTGCCCAACTTCCTGATGTAGTAAAAAGTTTAGGACTTGATAGCGCTAAATTCACCGAATGTTTAAATTCCGGAAAATACACCGCCAAAGTGACTGAGCAATCCCAACAAGCCCAAGCAGCTGGTGCCCAAGGAACACCTTATAGTGTAATTTTGGTGGGTGACCAAAAAATTCCAGTCAATGGCGCTTACCCAATCGCAGAAATGAAAACAATTTTAGATGGTTTGTTGAAATAATAAAAAATCTTGCCCAACCCGTAGTTACGGGTTGGGTTTTTTATTTGACAAAATCAAAATTAACTAATAGTATGAGTTTATTATTTTTCCCTTGATAAACTTCGACTAGGAGGTGAACATGTCCGCCAAACCCTTGACTCAAGAAGAACGCGCGACGCTGAACACCCTGATCGACAACTCCAAGAGAATTCACCTTCTGCTCCTCGCCACTGACCATGACTCCGCAATCCCCCTGACTGAACCCCGAGTCGACTTTTACCAACCCGGCGATCGTACTTTCCACCTGGGTCTTCCTGATGGCAGTTTCCGCGATGTTCCCCTGGGACAAATCGTGGAGATCCACCTCAAGTGATAGGTGTCACCACTGACACCACACCACCCCAATTCATCCAGCTCTTCAAGGAGGGCTGGATGAATTTTTTATTTATTTTAATGCCTAAATATGTTAAAATATCTCTATGCCAACCCTAAGCATTACCGAATTAAAAAAACAAGCCAACTTGATACGCCAAGATATTATTATGATGTTGGAGCGCGCTGGTTCTGGGCATCCAGCCGGAGCTTTGGGTATGAGTGACGTTTTTGCTGTTTTATATTTCCAAATATTAAACCACACTCCGCACAAACCAAATTCCCCTCTTCGCGACCGCTTAGTCTTATCTTGCGGTCATTATTGCCCAGTGCTTTATGCCACACTGGCGCGTGCTGGATATTTTCCTTTGGTGGAACTAAAAACTTTACGTCAAATAAACAGTCGCCTACAAGGACATCCACATAATTTGTCTTTACCAGGAGTGGAAAATTCTAGTGGCCCACTGGGCCAGGGCATATCGCAGGCCGTAGGTATGGCTTTGGCGGGAAAAATAGACAAGGCCAAGCACCATATATTTTGTATCACTAGTGATGCTGAGCATAACGAAGGTCAGCTTTGGGAAGCAGTCATGACCGCCAACAAATACCACCTCAACAATCTAACTAATATTGTGGACTATAACAACATCCAAATTGATGGTAAAACGACTGACATTATGCCACTGTTGTCTTTACGAAAAAAATATGAATCTTTTGGCTGGAAAGTTTTGGAAATGAATGGTCATAATTATAGCAACATAATAGCTACTATCAAACAGGCCAAAAATTACTCAAAAGGTCCAGTGGCCATCCTAGCTCATACTATTCCGGGCAAAGGTGTGTCTTTTATGGAAAATAAATATGAGTGGCACGGTAAAGCGCCCAATAAAGAGCAAGCGCAAAAAGCTCTGCACGAATTAAGACAAGCAATTTAAATATGCCAAAAGAAAAACAATCTAGATCAACACGCGATGGCTTTGGAGACGCGCTTTTGGCTTTGGCTAAAAAAGATAAAAATATTGTAGTGGTTTCAGCTGACCTAGCTGAATCAACTCGAGTTTGGAAATTTGCCAAAAAATATCCTGACAGATTTATTGAAGTTGGTGTGGCCGAACAAAATATGATGGGTGTGGCCACGGGCTTGGCCCTGGCTGGCAAAATTCCACTTGCCACTAGCTTTGCGGTTTTTTCACCAGGGCGAAATTGGGACCAACTGCGGGTCAGTGTTTGCTACTCCAAGACCAATGTCAAAATAATTGGCTCACACACTGGCTTGGGAGCTGGCGAAGATGGAGCTAGTCACCAAGCATTGGAAGATATCGCTATCACCCGCTGTCTACCAAATTTGGTAGTGTTGGTACCGGCTGACTACATTGAGGCGCAAAAAGCTTTGGCTGTGGCTATCAAGCATCAAGGTCCGGTCTACCTACGACTGACTAGACAAAATACTCCAATTTTCACCTCAGAAAAAAACATTTTCAAAATCGACCAAGCCAATATTTTGCAAAAAGGCCAAAATGTCACTTTGATTGCTTGTGGGGCGCTGGTCTATGATGCCTTACAGGTAGCCAAAAAATTGCTTCTGCAAAATATAAGCGTTGAAGTGATCAACTGCCATACTATAAAACCACTAGATAAAAAAACCATCTTAACTTCGGTGAAAAAAACTAAAAAAGTTGTCACTCTAGAAGATCACCAAATACATGGTGGTTTGGGCAGTGCGGTGGCTGAACTACTAGCGGAAAATTACCCAGTGCCGATGAAAATAATGGGTGTTAATGACACTTTTGGAGAATCAGGCACTCCTGAAAAACTTTACAAAAAATATGGCCTAGACCAAGAACATATTATTTCTACTATTAAAAATATATTGTAAATCTATGCAAGAAGCTATCAAAAATTTTCCTAAACAATTTTCCTACCAGCCAAAAATTGAAAACAAAAAATATTTTAAAGCCAGTAAAGATTTTATTGTTTTGGGCATGGGTGGCTCGCACTTAGCCGCTGACCTGCTACTAGCCATCAAGCCAGAGATGAATATACATGTACACCAAGATTATGGACTGCCAAGCTGGTCCTTAAGTAAATTAAAAAAATATTCAGTAATTGCTAACTCTTATTCTGGCAATACTGAAGAAGTAATTGACGGCCTGAATCTAGCTTTGAAAAATAAATTAAATGTTTTGGTGATTGCCACTGGTGGTAAGTTAATAAATATTGCCAAGACCAAAAACTTACCCTACATCCAAATACCAAATTGGCATATTCAGCCCCGTCAAGCCATTGGTCTGAACCTACGCGCTTTGCTTAAGGCCATGAATGAAAATAAAATGCTCAAAGAAAGCTACGATTTATCAAAAACCTTGAAAGCCGTTAAGCAACAAAAAACCGGCCAGAAAATAGCTAAGCAATTATCCAACCAGGTGCCAATTATCTATGCTTCACGCCAAAATACTTCCCTGGCTTTTACTTGGAAAATAAAATTTAATGAGAATACCAAGATACCAGCTTTTTATAATGTCCTGCCCGAACTCAATCACAAGGAAATGACCGGTTTTGATAGCAATGAGTGGACAAAAAAATTATCAAACAATTTTACTATTATTTACCTAGAAGACAAACATGATAATCCGCGTATAATAAAAAGATTTGGGGTTATAAAAAATCTATACAAAAAAGAAGGCCTAAAACAAATTACTATCCCTTTACGTGGACAAAATCGCTGGCAAGAAATATTTTCTAGCATGCTGATTGCTGACTGGGTCTCTTTTTATCTAGCAGAAAAATATCACCGCGACCCAAACAGTGTGCCTATGGTCGAGAACTTTAAAAAATTATTATAACGAAATCCTGAACGTAGTGAAGGATCGAAAAATTCAAAAAAATGATCTAATCCGCCGCCGAGCTCAGCTCGGCGATTTTATTGACAAAGATATTTTATATATGATATAAGTAATTGTTAAATTAGAACGTTTCAATGCTCACCACTATCTTTGAGGGAGGTGGAACACCAATGGCTACAATCATAAGTTCTACTGCCTTGGAGGCTCTGGCTAATGATGAGTGCCCTCTGAAATACGCGTGTGACGAAGTCATTGCCGAAGTGATCCAGGTGATCTGGTTGGCAGAAATTGACCACTCAAATGACTGGTTAATGATTCTGCCCACCCTCCTCTGCATCCAAGACGCTCTGGACATCTACCGACGTTACGATACTCGCAACGGCACGCGCATCATGAATGTCACCTACACCCCCAGTGAAGGAACCATCAATTTTCAGACGGCTGGGGAAACTGTTTCCTTGAAGATCCGGCATATCCAGTGGCTGACTTCCATGGCGCCCCATCACTGAAAAGAGGTGAAACCAATGGCTTCGCTGATTGATCCGCGCACCATGAGCACCCTGTCCACGACCGGACGAAAACTTGGGGACTTAAATCTACAACTGATCGCCGACGTGGTTCACATCATCAAACAGGCCGAGATCAGAAGTTGGAGGCCACTGGCAGTATCCTTCGCGATCAAGGGATCCTTGTTCTTCTTCCGGGAACGGGAGAAAAAGAAGGGTCGTCAGATCCTAATCAAGAAGGTCGTCTTCGATCCAACTGGAGAACTCATCAACTTCTACATTTTGGGGTTGAAAGAGGTGATTTCCCTGACCATCGGTGATATCCGTCGCCTACAGTTGATGACGCCGGTTTCCGGCTGAGCAAAGAGCCCGTCTCGCCCTGCAAATGCAGTGGCGGACGGGCTCGATTTTTTTATTTAAAAAATTAATACTTATATTCTATTATTTACCCGCGCCAGAAGATTAAAAAATCTTGAATTTATTTTTTTATCAGCTACTCTGATTGCTATATACTTTTTTACTAAGTCACCATGCTCTACTGCCAACTTCAATAAAATAGCCGCTATTATTTCATAATAATTATCTCCGAACAGACGGCTGGCTTCAGTTAATGTTGTTGACTCATTAGCTAGCAAAGATACCTCATCTGGCGACTTCAAAGTATCTAAAACAGAATTCTCAATTCTCTTGTATTCCATTGGTCTTTTTCGAAGCAAATTTTCACGTAATTTTTCAATACCCAGCAAATCTTTGTCTATGGTTTGTTGAATGGATTCTTCTTGACGTCTGGTCAGTGTTTGATAATTACCCAAAATCGCCATGTCACCACCAAAATCTTCATCCATAGTATCATCAGCTTTTTCAAAATCAATGACATAGGGTGTGATCACCTTGCCCTCCGAATCAAACTCTAACATGGTATTTCTCTCAGTTAAATCATTGTGATAAAAACCACTTTGATTCAATATCCTAATAGATCGCCTTATTTTTTCTAGAATTAGTGGATCCAAAACAAAACCGTGCCTCTGTAAATAATCAATTAATCTAGCTCTATTATTTGGACTCAGTTACACCCTTTCTGACTCTTCAAAACCAATCAATAAGCTGGCCACTTTAAAAGTTTCTTCTGTACTCATGGCCCGCCAATCTTTGTTAAGAGCTGCTTGAGCAAAACCAATAGTTGGCCTTTTTTCGGCCTCTTCTTGAGGACACCTTTTAATGGCCTCCTGCAATAAATAATTTAAAAAATCTACGCCTTGCACTCTATACATCAATAAAACTCCTAGTTTACCACCCATACTCTCCACGCCAGCTTTGGCCAATTTATCTTTTAGGTCCTGATCACTTATGGTGATATCCTCATAAAAATAAACCTCCGGCACTTTGGCCAACTGCCCTTCGTGCTCTTCACTGTTAGCTATTAATATCTCCCTGGCCTCAATTTGACTCTTCGCTTCTTTGACACTGTGGCCAGCATTAAATACTCGCAAAACCTTGGAAACAAAAGGGTCGTTTGGCATCTTACCATCAATCTCTGAAAAAAATTGCTGTCTCAAATCATCGTCTAAATCTTCTGGTCGCACTTCCAAAACTACCGCGTTTTGACCCTCATCAAATTTTACGCCATGCGCTAAAGAAGATTCTATTAACTTCTCCACCAATGGATCGGGGCCACCTTCAATCTTTCTAAAACGCTCCATACATTTATACTTTAAAAGTTAAATATTTGTTACCAATAAAATTCCAAATGGTGACAATGCCGGCGGCGATTATCTTGGCATAAATATACCACCAGTGGGCCTGCTCTACCAGCAAATACAAAATTAAATTATTTAACAAAACTCCGCTACCAGCAATTAGTAAAAAAATACTTACTTGCTTGGAAAGCTTACCGCCAGCTTTGAAAGTCCAGGTCTTGTTCAGATAATAATTGTAGCTAGCGGCCACAATAAAAGATATGGTGGCTGACCAGAGATAATGAAAACCAAAACCGTCAGTCAATAAATACAAAATACCAAAATCAATTATAGCTGAGGTCAGGCCGACAAGGCCATAACGCCATAATTGCTGCCAATTATTTTTTACATAATTTACCCAAAACCAGAAAAATTTTTTTAACATTTGCAAGAATTTTATAACCTTTTATTACTTTGACTTTCCACTAATTTTGAGATAATCTTACTACATTAAAAGTTTAAAATCAACCAAAAATATGGCAACTAAGAAAAAAATAATTTTGGTTACTGGTGGCGCTGGTTTTATTGGCAGTAACCTGATAGAGCAACTAGTCAAAGACAAAAATAACCGCGTTATTTCTTTGGACAACTATTTTGCTGGCTCAAAAGCTAATCATATCAAAAATGCCGAGTATCTAAATGGCCACACCAAGGATATTGCCAAACACATAAAAATCAGGCCCGACATTATTTATCACTTGGGTGAATATTCTCGCGTAGCTGCCAGTTTAGATGAACCTCAGCTGGTCTGGGACCTAAACATTGCCGGCACTTTGGGGATTTTAGAATTTTGGCGCCAGACAAAATGTAAATTAATTTATGCCGGCTCTTCTACCAAGTTCAACGCCCCAGGGAAAAATGGTATTGCCGGCAAAGATCTGGCTCCCTATACTTGGGCCAAAGCAATAAACAGCGAATTGGTAAAAAACTATGGCGCTTGGTATAAATTAAATTACTCAACTGTTTATTTTTATAATGTCTATGGCCCGCGCGAAAGAGCTGGCCAATTTACTGGCGCTTATGGCACACTAATTGGGACTCTCAAAGAATGCTATTTAAAAAACAAGGCCTATCCAGTGCGCCGACCCGGCACCCAAAAAAGAGCTTTTACTCATGTGATTGATACTGTGGCCGGTATTATCTTGGCCGGCCAAAAAGGCAAAAATGATGAATACGGCATCTGCGCCAAAGAAACTCATTCCGTACTTGAGGTCGCTAAAATGTTTGGCCCTAAAATAAAGATGCTGCCCCAAACCAAAACCAGCCGCACTAGTGAAGCAATGGATAGCAAAAAAATAAAACACTTGGGCTGGAAACAAAAGCATACACTGAGGCAATATATCGCCGATATAAAAAAGGAAAAATAACTCTATGAAAAAAATATTAATCTTTTCACTCGCCTATTACCCTAATAATGTTAGTGGCGCTGAAGCAGCCATCAAAGAAATTACTGATCGTACTAGCCCTGATGACATCGAATTTCATCTCATAACTTTACGCTACAATTCTGATTTATTGAAAGAGGAAAAAATCGGCAATGTGCTAGTGCACCGCATTGGCCTTACCAAAAAAAATCCAAGTTTTGAGGACTTGGGCAAAATGCCGCTGGATCTAAATAAACCTCTGTACCAATTTTTAGCTCCACTCAAGGCCTGCCTACTCCACAGAAAGTATAAATACGATGCTATCTGGGCCATGATGGCACATTCAGCTGGCGTACCGGCCGCTATTTTTAAAATAACCCATCCAAAGGTGGGTTATGCTTTGACCTTGCAAGAAGGCGACCCGACTGACTACATAGAAAAAACCATGAAACCACTGTGGCCATTATTTACCCGCGCTTTTACCAGGGCTGACAAGGTGCAAGCCATCTCTACATTTTTAGGTAATTGGGCTAAATCACGAGGTGTCAAAAAAGAAAACCTTGAAATAATTCACAATGGCGCCAATCCGCGCGATCTGGCCGAATCGGTGGCTGAAGCAGAAATCGCTGAATTAAAAAACCAACTAGGTAAAAAACCAAACGATATTTATCTGGTTAACACTGCCCGGCTAGTGCACCAAAAAGCCAACGATGATGTAATCAGGGCCCTGCCACTACTACCAGCCAATGTGCATTTTTTGATTGTGGGTGACGGCCCAGATGAACAAATGCTAAAAGATCTCACCAAAGAATTACATTTAGAAAATAGGGTGATTTTTACTGGCCGAGTTGACCGCTCTGTAGTCACAAAATATCGCAAAATATCCGACATCTTTGTCTGCCCCAGCCGAAGCGAGGGTTTGGGTAATGCTTTCTTGTCGGCTATGGCCTCTCACCTACCAGTCGTTGCTACCCAGGAAGGTGGTCTGGCTGAATTTATTTTTGATGCTCAAAAAAACCCTGACAAAGAAACCACTGCTTGGGCCGTCGATAAAGATAGCCCCGAGCAAATTGTCAGCGCCATAAAAGATATCCTAGCAAATCCGGAAAAAGTAAAGGGAATCACTGATACAGCCAGACAAATGGTGGAAAGAAAATACAATTGGGATATGATAGCTAAAGATATGCGAGAAAAAATATTCGCTAAAATTTTATAGATATGGCTGATCAAATTTTACTTAACGATGAAATTTATCAGGTAAAGGAAAATGACTTGCCCTGTCTCATTAATTATGCCAAAAAAGCCGGTGGCTCTCATTTTTCTGTTTCCATGATAGTTGATCTATTTTTACAAGGCAAAAAAATACTATTTCTGACCGCTTACCCCATGGCTAAAGATAATTTCTTTGAGCAAATCAGGGGCCACGAGGATAAAACAAGCTTTATAACTCAGGAAGAAAACTTAAATACCAACGACCAGGCAATTATTTTGGAAAGTGGCAATGAAAACTTGTTTTTGCAGGCTCTCAAAAAACTGCCAGACATAAACGAACGCATTATATTAATCAAAAACATGGAAGTGTTCAGCCAAGCTGTCTTTGATGTTTGCCTCAATAAAGAAAAATTAATTTTATCCGGTAATATTGATAAATGTGTAGCGAAGAATGAAATCGCTACTAAAAAATTTAATACCGTTGTAATATTTTCCGGACCAGAAATTAATTTAAATATCCTAGTGCCTGATTTAGAAAAATATGTCGGCTATTGGTGGAACAAAAATGTATCTGGCCAAACAAAAATTAAATTTAATAATTAAAAAGTAATATATTATGTTTAAAGAGCCACGACCAGACATAACTGCTAACCAGCGAGACAAGGAACAAATGTTTCGCGCAGAATTTAATCGATCTGTCCCCGACGAAAACATGGCTTTGATAAAAACGGATCCTTTTTTTCACCAGCCCGGAGCATTTTCATTTTCTGAGAATCTTGGCAGGTGCATTATAGAAGGATTCCCGCCTCCATGTGATCAAAATATTTCTCCTGCTAACCAAAAATTTGATTTTAATAAAATAAAACTTCAACCCCAAGCTAATTTTTTTAGAAAACTTATAGCCGATAAAGATTTTTTTGATATGGGCTGTGGTATACCAAATATCTCTACTGCTGGTCAAATTACTGCTAGAGCGCTTGGAGCAAAGAGATACATCGGCGTTGATGTTGATGCTGACTCTCTACGACGTTTTTTTGAATCTAGGGGTAGGGGTGGTGAATTACTTGATTTTCAGACGGGTGAATATCCCCTTCAGAACACCTTAGGCCCCGCGCTTATGATAACAAAAGATGGTTTTGATTACACCTGGATTCAAGATGACATGCTTGGTTTTATGTCCAAAAAAGAATCGACTAATGGCGCCGTTTTCTTCTTTGGCGGCATCCAAGAATACTCACCAACTGAAGGCGACGAGAAAGCTGCACAACTATATTTGGACGCTTTAGCTAATGAATTACACAGAATAACACATAGCGACGATGTAATAATTTTTTCTCACATGCCAAGTTTTATCCGTGAAGCTATCTTAAAGTTTGGATTCAAAGAAATTGTGTCAGCTAAGACTCGTGGCTTATTAAATATTTTTATAAAAGAATAATGAGCTTAATAGAAAAAGCGCTACGCGTAATGCTGTTGGCCCATAGCCAGCAGGTGAGAAAAACCGATGATTCACCATATGTCATCCACCCTATGATGGTGGCTAAAAAATTAGCGCGTCTTGGTTTTGGCGACGAAGTTATTGCCGCCGCCATGGTGCATGATGTTTTGGAAGACACTGATTATTCTGAACAAAAATTACGCCAAAAACTTGGCGACAAAGTGGTGGATATTATTATGCCACTCACTGAAAACAAATCACTAGAGTGGGAAACAAGAAAGAAAAAATATATTGAAGCAGTAAAAAATGCTGGCCCAGAGACAAAGGCCATATCAATTGCCGATAAAATCCATAACCTGGAAAGCATTATTGCCACTCACAAAACCATGGGGTCTAAAATCTGGGATAAATTCAATCGTGGTAAAGAACAAAAAATGTGGTTTGAAAATGAAATGTTGAAAATGTTTCAAGCCACTTGGGAAAGCCCGATGATTGCTGAATACGAAAAACTGCTAAAAGAAGTGGAAAAATTAGATTAAATATAGATCCGCTAGCCATAACCCCTAATCCCCCAAACCCCCTTTGACAAGGGGGCTTAGATGTTCCTCCCCTGTTAAGGGGAGGTTGGAGGGGTTAAAGGGCGGTTTTTTATTTAATATAAATTTTTTTCTTATTTTCCCTCAAAAATAAAAACCTCGGCCCACTCACGCAGGAGTTGACCGAGGTATCAGCACATATGAGCTGACCGCTGATGAGCTACCACCAGAACCAGGAGGGACCGGGGTTGCCCTGCCAGAACGGCACTCCGGCAAACCACCACTCACCCGCAAAACCATCAGCATGATGAGATTCAACAACACGTTGATCATCGTTGTAGTTGAAGCTGATGATTTGACCCCAACCGACGCTGTCGAGCCAATACGTACCATTGGGGCTATGCTCGCGAACGAAATCCGGGTCATCCTCATTGACCTTGGCCAGCGAGTAGGGATCCACGGGACGCAACCAACGACGCTGGCATTCCCTTTTTACGTCATAGAAGTCGATCATTGAGCCAGACAACTTGAAGAACACTACGGTTACCCTTGAGCCGTAACCACGACGCATAGTCGTTCTAATATCATCACCCGGGTATAGCGAAAAGCCGGTAGCGACAATAGCCTGAATTGGCGTACGGCTCCTGTCCACCCTGACATGGCGAATAACCATGTCCTTGCCATAGTTGTGGTAATAAGCACCCCCCACGAGCACGAGAACCAGAAGGCCGACCAGCAGAATCAACTTCTTCTTCATGTCACACCTCCGGAAAATGATGACCCGAGTCATCGGTGATATACGGCCACATAGTTTAAGCTAGCTAAATTAGCTAATCTAAACACTGTGGCTGTATATGTAAATATTTGTAAAGAACACTATTGCTTATTTACACCTTTTTGAGAATTTTGTCAAAAAACGGCTCCGATTTGGAGCCATTTATCTAATGCAACTTTTCTTGACGCTTTTTTTCTTCTGGAGTGCGTAAAATATCGCGCTTTTTTTTGTACTCTTCTACTACTTTAAGATCCAACTCTTTATCATCCAATACCGACTCCAAAACTTTAGCCCAAAAATTTACGCGCTCTTGATTCAAAATTTTCAAGTCAGCTGAAGCTCGCGGTATTGTTTTGATATAATGTTGCATGATATCACCCAATCTGAAAATTCTCATTAAGCGCAAAGACATTAACTCCGCTGGCTCCCTATTGAGCTTAATGTAGGCAATCAAGTTAGTGGCTAATTGTGGATTATAAAGCACCATGAAGTTTATAAACCTAGCCCAGCCCTCATGCTTGTTGCCAAAACGAAAAGATGAATGATCCAACAAATAAATATTATTATTCTTGATGCGAAAATTGTGAGGCACAAAATCCCAGTGCGTCAAAAAGTCCGCATACAAGTCAAGGCCCTTAACATTTTGCGCCAAAAATTTATCAGCCCTAGCCAAAACATCAGCTAATTCTCCTTGCTCAGGGCACGCTTTGCTAATATCTGTCCAATATTCAAAAAACTTCCGCAAATAATCGTCTGAGCGCCAAAGACCAAAAGTTTTTCTAATTACCTGAGTATGTTCGTAAGTAGTCGCCTGCACGCCCTCTTGTGCTTCTAGACCTTTTAAGCTCAGAAAAAACTGTTCTTCTTGTGGCCTGTTTAAAAAAGTGGTTTCTTGCTCAATAAAAGTAGTAATCAAAATAGTGCGTCCTTCTTTTTCCGTAAATAAAATTTCTGGGGGGAAGAAAAAAACTTGTTGAGCAAATTTAACTTTTTCTAAAATATGTCGGCAATTCCTTTCGTGATTAATTTCATTGATGCCCTTGGCATCACTAGCCACTTTGATAATTACTTTCAGATTATCTTTGATCTGCTGGCCAACTAAAACCAATTTTTTCGTGCTAAAAAAAGCATAGCGTTCTCCACCAATGTGAATTTGCTCCTCAGCCAAAAAAAATCCTAAATTATGCAAAATTGGTTTTAATTTAGCTATCTCGCTTTGGCAATAATCTGCCCATGATTTTTCTACTTGATTTTCTGGCATAATTATTTCTTGAGGCTGGCTTGAAATATCTCTTGTAATTTATTTAAATGACTTTCCCAATCAAATTTATTTTTCGTAGCTTTATTTTCTGCCCCACCTTTAAACAACTGGTGTATTTTTTCCATTACTGCCTGTTTATTACTAAAATCTGCCAAAAATCCTGACTGGCCGATTATTTCTTGGGCATAAGCAGTGTCGTGAGCTAAAATATTTTTGCCAAGCGCCGCACAGTTAATCAAAAAATTATCAAAATTTTCTGAAGCGACGTTATAAACAATTAGAGCTGAAGTATTTACTAGATATGAAATCTCCGCTTTTGATAATGATTTCTCAGCCAATACGATTAAATCCAAATCATTTATTACCTCCTGGCTAATCCAATCAAAATCTCGACCAAATACTAAAACCTGATTTTTCTTTACTGACTGATCAAATGGTAATACTATCGGGGCATCAGCTACTGGATAATTTATTACTATCTTTTGTTTTGATACTTTATAAAATTTTTCCACCAAACTTTGTAAGGCCTGAGATGGGACTACTATTCTAGTGGCTCGTGGCAAAATCCAGGATTGTAAATTTTTAATGCGTTTGGTTTGTTTGTCTAATTTATTATTTATCAAAAATTCTGGCAGAGATTTGTCAGTAATACCCAAATAGGTGGCTCGCTTGTAGGCCTCATCTTCCGAAAAATTTATAACTACTGGAATCTTCAACAAATTTTTTATAATAATAGCCGGCAAGGTGACGGCCACAGAATTTTGCGCATAAATAATATCGGCTTTTTTGGCTAAAAAATATAGCTTGTAAATATAAGCTAACAATCTAAAAAGTAATGGCCAGTGTTTGTTAACTATGCCCAAATCAAACTTACCTGATTTTTCCACTGAACCAGCATAGGCCAAAACAGTGACTTGATCTTCTGGGCTCAAGCGTTCGGCTAAGTTTTTACAATAAAAAGCCACTCGGTCTATTTCTGGAGGATATAATGAGGTGGCAATAATAATTTTCATGATATTATCATGCCCCAAATAAAACATTTAGTCAAATAAAAAATAGACCACTATCAAAAGTAATAATGATCTAGCTTTTATTTATAAAATTTAAAGAATATGATCGCCAAAACGCAAGCCCAAAGAAAGCAGGTCGTCAAACATTTTAACATTCAGATACCAAGTAGTGCCAAAATTTCTAACAGCCGCCTCTTCACTAACAATCCACTGCAATTCCAAATTAGCGGCCACATAATAAACCCTAGCCGAAGTTTTGTCCTTTACCAACCAAGTAGCTTTTACGATAGAACTATCATTACTATTTTGACTAATACTACTGCTGTCTCCATTTATTATTGCCCGCGTTATCGACCCAAAATAGCCAACTGCTGGACTAATATTTTTTGCTTGCTGGAATTTTATCAAAGCCGCCCGAGTAGCTAAGCCAAAATATTCTGTTTCTTTACCAAGAGATCCGGGCCCAGTCGTGGCGACGATAAAACCGTTTTTATTTAAATATTTTTGTAATTCCTTGACACTCGCCTCTTGATCACCCAACTCTAAGTTTTTGGTAAATTGATAACTACTAATGACAATATTTTCTACTGCTGGCTTCCCAATAGCAGCCATTAAGCTAGGATAAGAATTTATACTCTGCCTATCTGGTGTCCATATTTCAAAATGAAGGTGCGAGCCCACGTTCTCGGCATTACCACTATCGCCAGCCCAAGCTATGACTTGACCAGCGGTCACCACACTCCCTCTTTGAATATTTTCTGGAAAAGCATAAGTACGGATAGATTTATTATCATCAGTGCCCGGAGTGTCATTGTTGATGTGTAGATAGCGATAAGAGTAGCCATCGGCATCTTCAATATATATGGCCAAGCCCCAACCTTCTTCTTGGTCAACTACATTACTAACTCGTCCATTGACAACTGCCACCACTGGCGTCATTTTGGCAGTGATAATATCTGTACCTTCATGAGTGCGCCCACTAGAGCGAGCCGCGCCATAGGTATCAGAAAAATTATAATCATAGCCCGTTTGAATAGGAAAAACTATATTACGCGCTTCTTGCGCCTGAACAGAAAAAGGTAAGATTATGGCTACATTTATAGTAATTAGCAAATAAATTGCTTTGATTTTAAACATAAATATAAGTATAGCATAAAAAATACTAATAAAAAATCCTAAAATAAAAACAAAAAAACACTCTCATTAGGGAATGTTATTTTGTCTAGTTAAGCTCGATGGAACAAATAGGTGAAACCCTGCCTACTGTTAGGGAAAAAACCACTAAAAAATCATCTATGAGCACAGCCCGGCCAGCAACAAGGCCTACGCTTTCCTTGACTAATCTCGCGACAGGCGCGTTCTATGTGATTATTCCTTGTTTCAATTTTCTTTACAGAAATAACCCAACAAATCCATTCGTTACGCGCTAAGGGTGTAAGATCATTCCAAGCTGTCAATACGCTTGGGACAGCACTTAGAGCTTTTCGCAAATCAACTGGCGCGACGTGAACAACACCGTTTAATATTTTTATTTTAGCCATAAAATTATGATATCAAAAAACGCCATTAATGGCGAATGGAGCGGGTAGCGGGAATCGAACCCGCGTCATCAGTTTGGAAAACTGAGATAA
>CAZILH010000019.1:0-17501 GCA_964540095.1 uncultured Gammaproteobacteria bacterium
CCTCGCCTCTGGCGAGGCAACAAATGCGAAAAACACGGAAACTTTGAATTGGCGGAAGGTAAGGGATTCGAACCCTTGGAGGTTTTGACACCTCACACGCTTTCCAAGCGTGCGCACTAGACCACTATGCGAACCTTCCCAAAATAATAAAAACTAATAACTAAAATTATTTTTTATAAACTCTCTAGTGGAAAAACCAAAATATCCAGTACCACTGGTAAGCCCCAATGGTATAAGGATCTGTTCTTTATATTTGTTTTGAAATTTTATTAACGCTGCTCTGGTAACATTGCCGAATATTTTGGTTTCATGACCTGGTGAGCCGGGTCCATTATTAGCCAGAATAAATCCATTGGCATTTAAAAATTTTTGTAGCCGTAGTACATCATCACTAACGCCACCGTATGGCAAATCAACTGTAAATACATAATTATTTATCGACGATAGATTATTGATATTATTACTAGTGATGTTTATGATTTCTCCTAGAGGATAATTATCTAAATTTGGTACATCTATAATATCAGACCAAGAAAATCCTTGAGCTATAAAGGCCTCGCCATTGATTATGTGCCTCTTCATCCCGTTTTCTATTAGGTATACAGCTGGGTCGTTGGGTGTTTTGACTAGACTACCATTTATTAACAAAGCCGAGGTTGGGACTGGTTGATCTAATAAAGACAAAGTTAAATCAATTTGGTTAACTTTCAATTGATTGTAGGTTAATTGGAAATCAATTCTCCCATTTCCATCAAGATCAAATTTTTGGCTTTGACCGAGTGATAAATAAAAAATTCTGTCCGCTAATTTTATTTTTATTAAACCATTAGTCATGTCTAAATCCAAAACTTCCAAATTATATTTTGTGTTTGAATTTTCCAAACTAAATATCAATGGCGAATAAACATAAACCAAGATGTTTATTCCATTGGTTCCTAGGCCCGTAATTTCTTTGGTCTCGCCCGTTAAAAAATAAAAATCCGTATTCCCCAGACCAACGGAGGGTACATAGCGGCTGCCACCACCACTACAACCACTTGTTGATTTAGTGATGTTGACTGTACTAGTTTCTGTCCCATCACCATTCCGGTACTTTACTGAATAGGTGTATGAAATGCCACAAGACAAGTTTGTATCATCCCAAACGTTAGTTTGTATCCAGCCGGAGTTGGTACCGCCACTACGAGAAAAATAATAACCCGATGAGCCAGCACTGGCATTATTTAAAGCGCTGACCGATAGATTCATGCTAGTTCGGCTGGCAGTAGCTGATAAATCGCTGGGGGTAGGAGCTAGAGTATATTTTGATAAAGTAGTAGAATAGTCGGATTCGTTAGCATTGCCATCTCGGGCCTTAACTTTATAAGTATATTGGGTATTAGCCGATAAGCCACTATCTATATAAGTGGCTGAAGATTGCCAATTAGCTGAATCTGTCGCGCCTGAACCTCCTGTTGTTTCATCAAACCAATAAGGTGTGGCTGATAAACCGGGATCAGCGTCAACAGCTGTACTTGCTAGAATCGTCAATTGACTAGTAGAATCAGCGGTGATAGATGTAAGCCCAACATTGGTTGGCGCATCGGTATTTTGCACTAAAGAAAAAGTATGCAGAGTGGATGAATAGCCACCAGTATATGTAAAAGTGAGATTACCAGAGGCATCAGTCAAACATAAGCCATTAGTGCAGGTGTCCCCGGTTATGGCAGTGGTAGAGGCCACGCCGTCATATTTAAACTGATAGTATTTTTCCGCGGCCAAATCTCCGAAGGTGTAAATGGTGGTTGTAGCTACAGTGGAAGACGCTGTCCATTCTTTATTTTTTGTGCCAGTAGTTAGCCAGGAATTAATTCCCAAGTCCATCCAAAATGATTCATTATTAGTTGTAAAACTAGTCCAAACAGGAGTAACTGTTAAATCAGCCGTGGTCCCAGAAACAGTACCCTGATCTCTAAATTTGCCATTAGAATAGACTCTGGCGCCAGCACCAATATCTATTTCGTCAGTACCCATAGTGTGGTGAGTATAATATAAATATTCAGCAAATTCCCCAATGAGTCGATAGCCAGCAGTATTAGGGTGAACGTTGGCATTGGTATCGTAATATCCATTGGGTGAGGCGGATTGCCAGGTAGGGTTGAAAGTCATTTGGTCATAATAGGCGTCACATGCCCAGCCATGAGAGACACAGCCAGCTTCTACGGCGGCATTTATTATTGGGATAGGAGTATCAGGTAAACCGCCATAATTATTAAGCGTGCCTATACCTAGCCAGATTGGCGTTGCTCCCCAATCTTCTATTTTTTGTAGCATCTCTAATATGTAATTGGCATATTCGGTATTAGTAGCTGATGCAGGTGATTGCAAGGCTAAATCATTGATGCCAATTGATAAAAATACAGTACTGGGGCTACTATTTATCATTACGGCATCAATAGAATCAAATATTTTTTGCATGCCAGCTCCACTTATAGCGCTATCAGCGACAGCAACAACATCTAGGCCAGTTTGGCCAGCAAAAGTTGAAGCGGCTGTACCTTGCAACATTATAGAATCACCAACAAAGGCTACTTTATTTAATAAAGTAACTCCAGTGCTTGAGCTAGGGCATTTATAAGCACCAACATCGTTGCCTGTCCAAGCGGCTCCAGCGACATCACCGTCGACTGGTAAGCTGGCCTGCAGACCATGGCCGCAAACATATGATCCTGCCTGAATAGTGTAATCGTCAGTTGCCGTGTTTGTAAATTGAGGATTTATATAATGATTAGTACTATCAACTTGGTCCATGTGGGTTATACCGCCAATAAAATATTGGTATTGTATCACTCCGTTTACCGGTGCTTTAGACCAGTACCAAATGTTATTGGTGACATCCCAATGCGTTGGATTGTTCATAAGATCAGTTATAACGGCGTCAGTCATTATAAAGGGGCGATAGTCGAAATCGTTATTAGCATAAAAAATATTGTTGTGCACGTGGTAAACAGAGCCTATTGAACCGGCTGGCATATAAAATTTTTCGCGGGTAGTGAAAAAGGTGCTATTATTTAGAGTAATATTGGTGGCGGAGCTTAAATTAAAAATATACGATGTCTGATCATAAAAAAGGCTGCTTTCGACAGTTAAATTTGAAGAGACGCTTGGAGCAAAGATGCTGGCTGTTTGCCCATAAAATGTGCTGCTTTTGACTGTTAAATTTGTGGCAGCAGCTAAGCTAAAAATATTAGTTGTTTGCCCATAAAATGTGCTTCCTTCAACTATGACATTAGCCCCGGTCTTATTGATGTTTCTAATAACAGCATTAGTACCAGCCGGACCATTTATAACAGTAGTTCGTGTAAATGTTAGATTAGAATCTTCTGTATCACTGCTAATATAAATTTGCATTCTACTTACTGTGTTATTCAGGGTTATCTGGCAATCCTCAAAAGTTAAGTTGTGTCCATATACCCAAAAAGATTGTGAGGCAACTGCGTTGGAATTAGTAAAATTGATATGTTTGAAAGTAATTTCATTCCATCTAGCCGGATTCAAATAAAGGAAGGCATAACTGCCCGAGGTATTAACTGGCATATCAAGAGTGACCACAGCATCCGTGGGATAAGCTTGTATAATTACTGGTCCGCTGCCACTGGCCGTATTTATAACAGGATCAATATATGTATTAGCGCCATAAAATGTGCTGTATGTGCCAGCTTCAATATTGACGATATCGCCCTTGGCCACTCGCGAGCCGGTCAGAGCATAATCTAGGGTTAGCCAGGCATTTGTCCCTGTCCCTGTTCCATGGCTAGCGTCATCGGTGCCTGTCGTGGAAACATAATATGTCGCGGCACTAGCTCTCTCAACCCCCAAAAACAAAAAACTACTAAACATGACAAATAAGAAAGCGAAAATGAAAAAAATTATTTTGTTTTTGTGTTGATGAACAATGTGCAGATAATTCATAAAAATTATTCAAATAATAATTAACTATTAATTTACTTAGTAATATGCGCAAATATTATAGATTTTATTAAGATTTTAGTCAATCCACAAATAAAATGACCGCCCTGTAAAAAACTGCTTTTTTTATGTTTATAAAAACCAATTTACTGGGCGTCTTTTTTCTTATCTAGTCGATCCAGTTTTAAAATTCTCACGCCAAAATATACTACCAAGGCAATAATAATAAAATCTATTGTTGTATTTACAAAACTACCAAACATAACTTTATTTTCACCCACCTGCCAAGCCAATTGATCTAAGTTGGCGCCACCCAACAATGAACCAAGCAATGGATTAATAATATCATTAACCAAACCAGACACTACCTTGGAAATGGCACCGCCCAGTATAAAACCAACGGCCAGACCCACCACTCCCTGCTCTCTAATAAAATTTATAAATCCTTTCATATTTTACCCCGTTAAATAATTTTTATCGGGCCCAGCTCGATAAAAATTAAATTTAATTAATAATAAATAAAAAATTGAATTGTTATAATTATTTTTTTGGTTTATTTTTATGCCCCAATAAATTAAATTTATTTAACGGGGTTAATCTATTAATAATAATTTTTCTAATTTACCCATAGCTTCTGTGACATCCCTGATGCTAGACAGTGCTTGAATAATATCTTCCCTACTAAAACCACGCTTATCTCTTAATTCACTACTCAATTGTATCAGGCGCCCGATTTCTGGACCAGGAGTAAAACCAATTTTCAAAAAATCTTTGCCAGCCATTAGCTCTGGCGCCACTTGTCGGTCAACCCCAATACTTTCAGCTTTAGCGATCAACCACTCAATTAATTTTTTTATCTTCTCCCTATCTTCTCTCCTAGTAGCTCGATAGTCAGCTTCTGACAAAAAAGCCGAATCTCTAATATTGGCTGGTGCCAAATCTCTAGCTAAACGACGAAAAATACCATCTTTTATTTCACAACCTTGCAACATATCCTTATACAAATACATCGGCCTCATATGGTGACGCACCAAAGGTAAGACTCGCGCTTCGGTGGCCCCATCTACCCTGAGGCCATCTAAAAAAACTTTGGTCAAACCAACGCTGGCCAAATCGTGACCGTGAGCAATTATTTTCCCGTCTTTTTCTTCAGTTGTTTCTGCTTTACCCAAATCATGGCACAGAGCAGCTAGCATCAATGGCCACATTTCCTGCTCAGTTAATTTCTCTCGCCTAGCAATGTCTGCCATTTCATCAACGGCGATCAAAGTATGCTCCCAGACATTACCTTCGGGATGTTTGTTTGGATCTTGTGGTGTTTCTACCAAGGGCACAAACTCGGGATGCAGTTCTTTGAGCACTCCTAGTTCGAGACCTGCTTGCAAGCCACCTGACGGCTTATCGGATTTCAACAAAAGCTTACGCCACTCCTCACGAATTCTCTCTTTTGATAAATACTTTAGCCCATCAGCCATACCACTCATAATCCGACGACTATCTTCGTCCATGGTCAACTCAAAACGACCAACGAATCGCATGGCTCGCAATACTCTAATCGGATCTTCGGAAAATGTTTTTTCATCAACCACCCGTAAAATTTTATTTTTTAAATCATCTACTCCGTGATATGGATCAAATATTTGTCCGGTCAAGGGATCAGCTAAAATAGCATTGATGGTAAAATCACGACGCCGCGTCGCCTCTGATATTGAGAGATGCGGATCGGCCTGCACAGCAAAACCTCTATGCCCCGGACCTGTTTTTGAATCGCGACGCGGTAATGATATATCAATCTCAAAACCGTCTTTGATAGAAAGTTTGAGAACACTAAAAGCTTTTCCTACCTCCCCTAAACGACCAAAGGGTCGCAATAAATCTTGCAGATCCAACGGCTCTATGCCATAGACCTCAATATCAAAGTCCTTTATTTCTTTTTCCAGAATAATATCGCGAACACTCCCACCTACTAACAAAGCGCGACCGCCCGCCTCATGAATCATGCGACAAATTCGGACTGCTACCTCATAGGTTTCGGCTTGTTTTTCCAGGCCCATACCCTGCCAATCAGCAATATAATTTTCAGGCAAAGCTAAACTAACAGCCGTGTCATCCACTTCCTTGCTTGGAATAATTTTTTCTTGTGTTTCTGGGTTTGACATAAAGAAAAAATCCTACCGAACTCGCACGCCAAAGCAACCACCAAAAATTTTGAAAGTTTTTCCAGCCCTAGGGGCTGGTCGCCCTGTGGGCGGAAAATAACAAACTAAAATTATTTTCTTTTTTTACTTTCTACTTGCTTGATGGCCAAAGTGGTTTTGATGACTGTGTCGGGATTCAAAGAAATTGAATCAATACCCTCTCTGACCAAAAATTGCGCAAAGTCCGGAAAATCAGAAGGTGCTTGTCCACAAATGCCAATTTTCCTTTTATTTTTCTTGGCTGTTTTTATCACTTGGCTGATCAAAGATTTGACAGCTTGATTGCGCTCATCATAAACATGAGCCACGATTTGCGAATCACGATCTACCCCCAAAGTAAGCTGAGTCAAATCATTTGACCCAATAGAAAAGCCATCAAATATTTTACAAAATTCTTCGGCTAAAATTACGTTGGATGGTATCTCACACATGACATAGACCTCCAAACCCCCCACTCCGCGCTTCAAACCATGCTTGGCCATGATAGCCAAAACTTTTTTGCCTTCTTCTATAGTCCGACAAAAAGGCACCATGATTTTCAAATTCCTCAGGCCCATGTCTTCGCGGACTTTGACCAGAGCTTTACACTCCAACTCAAAAGCGGCTATGTATTTTGGATCATAATAGCGAGATGCTCCGCGCCAACCAATCATGGGATTGGACTCTACTGGCTCAAATTCTGTGCCACCAATCAAATTAGCATATTCATTGGATTTGAAGTCCGACAAACGAACTATGACATCTTTGGGATAGAAACTAGCGGCAATACGAGCCACGCCTTCAGCCAGTCGATCCACAAAAAATTGCGCTTTGTTTGTATAACCGACTGTCAATTTTTCAATTTGCTGTTTGGCTTTTTTATTTTTTAATTTATGAAAATTGAGCAAGGCCAAAGGATGAATTTTTATATACGAAGTAATAATAAATTCTTCGCGAGCCAAGCCCACACCATCATTGGGGATAAAACTCTGCGCCATAGCCATTTCGGGATTACCGATATTCATCATGATTTTGGTACGAGTTCTTTTTATTTTTTTCAAATCAGTTTCTTTGATTTGAAATTTCAACAAGCCATTATAAATATAACCACGCTCGCCTTCCGCACAGCTGACAGTCACGGGCTGTTTGCTCTTTACTTTTTCTGTACAGTCCACAGTGCCTACTACGCAAGGGATGCCTAGTTCACGAGAAATAATCGCGGCATGACAAGTGCGTCCGCCAGCATTGGTGACAATAGCGGCCGCTTTTTTCATAATCGGCTCCCAATCCGGATCAGTCATTTCCGTAATCAAGACCTCACCTTGTTTGAAATTGCCAATATCAGCCACATCTTTAATCACGTGGGCTGGTCCCTGACCTATCATGTTCCCAACCGAAGCGCCTTCGGCTAGCACTTTACCAGCTGTTTGCAAAATATATTCTTTGAGCTTGGTGGGATCATCTTGTGAGCGCACGGTTTCTGGTCTGGCCTGGACTATGAATAATTGATTGGTCAGGCCATCTTTGGCCCACTCCATGTCCATGGCTTTGTTGTAGTGCTTTTCAATAATCACCGCCCATTTGGCCAAACGAATTACTTCTTTGTCCGTCAAAACAAATTTGTGCCTGTCTTTGGCTGGCACTTTCATATCCACAGTAGCGTGAACACTGCCGGCAAAATTGTAAATTAATTTTTGTTCTTTGGAGCCCAAGCGACGACTGATGATCGGGTCCAAACCTTTTAACAAAGTCGTTTTGAAAACATAGTATTCATCTGGGTTGACTTTGCCTTTGACAATATATTCGCCCAAACCATAAGTAGCGTTGATCAAAACAGCATCTTTGAAGCCGGACTCCGTGTCAATAGAAAACATAACACCAGAAGAGGCCTTGTCCGAACGCACCATTTTCTGCACCGTGATTGAAAGCTTGATAGAAAAATGATCAAAGCCCTTATCCGTACGGTAAGAAATAGCGCGATCAGTAAATAGTGAGGCCACGCACTTGCGACAAGCATCCAGCAGGGCTTTTTCGCCTTTGATATTCAAATATGACTCTTGCTGTCCGGCAAAAGAAGCATCGGGTAGATCTTCGGCAGTCGCTGAACTGCGAATAGCCACATCAGTATTGACTGTCTTGAATTGCTGAGAAAGCTGATGATAATGATTTATAATTTCTTTTTTCAAATCATCGGGAAACTCGGCTTGCAATATTATTTTTCTAATTTGAGCGCCACGCTGAGACAAATTTTTCATGTCCCCAGTATCCAAGTCCTTCAAAATTTTCTTTATCTTATCTTTGACGCCACTGCTATCCAAAAAATAATCATAAGCCGCGGCTGTGACGGCATAGCCATTGGGAATTTTGACACCAACCGGCGTCAACTTGCGATACATCTCACCTAGTGAGGCATTCTTGCCACCGACAATAGGTATATCTTTGATACCAATTTCATTGAACCACAAAATAAATTTTTTTGACATAAATCTCTAGATTAAAAAATGACGGCACAAATAAATATTAGCCAGCCGTGTGGCAAAATTTTATTATTTATTAAACGTTTAACTTTTCGACAAAGCGACCTAAGAGTGGCAGACGCCAATATTTGCCGTGCAAGGTCTGACTAATGCCCCGCACCGCAAAATAAATCGCCAAGATAAATACTGGCCACAACAAAATAAAAAAAGCGGCACAAGCTATTTCTACCAAAAATAAAAGCAGCCCCTGCTTAGCGTGAAAATGCGCATAGGGTGAATGCCTTTTGAACATCAGTGGAAATAAGCATAAAATTCCCACATAGCTCATAGCCGCGCTTACTTTGTGTTCCTCGACATCGTGCTTGTTTATTTGTATTTTTTCCATAATTTTTGTTTTTTATTTAATTTTATTTAACCGGGGTAAATTTAAAAAATATAATATTTATTATCGCCACCATAATCAAGGCCCAAATCGGCTCCACCAAAATATTGAGCCAAGCCCAGGCCTCGGGCATCATCATTACTTTCATAATAGCCACCAAAATACTGGCCACAATGACGCTAGAAAAAGCCACGGCCACTATTTTTTCCCGATTCAAGCCCCACTGGTAATAGCCCAAGTATAGCCACAAAAGCAATACCAAGAGGCGATAAATCCAAGTCACAATCGTGATGGTCAAAATCGGCCAAAAGTTTTTGATCCCCAATGACCAGAGCAGATATTCGCCTAGCACCATAAGCAAAACAACTAGCAGTGAAGAAAAAACCCAACTAAAATTTTTCACATTTTTTGGTCTGAGCTTGATGACTTCTTCTTTGAGCTCATGCTCTATTTCTGGCAAGCCAAAATCAGCTACCCAGACCTCTTCGTGGATGGAAACAATCTTGCCATCAATCTCCACTTGCTCAATTTTTCCCTGCATCATAGGATTTTTTTACTTCTATATTATAACAGAAATTACCACAAAACAAAAACCCCTCAAACTACTTAGCTTGGGGGGTTAAAAAATATAATCCTTAAAAATTACTCAGCAATTTTTGATAGGTCACTGTCAGTGATACCCAGTGATCTGAATCTCATAATTTGATAGGCCGCTTCACCATCTCTCATATAATAGCGTTTGCCATCAGATGGATCAATATACCAAGCTTCGCCACGAGATTGAACTTGCAATACAATTCTACCGCGCAATCTATTGACCAAAGAGTTATCACTACTCAAAGTACCAGTCCCCAATGGATTAGTACCAGCTAAAATCTCGGCCTTATCTTTTACGCCATCACCGTCGGTATCGATTTTATTTGGATCAGTACCTAGACCACTCTCTAGTTTGTCAGCCAAGCCATCACCGTCGGTGTCAGTATCATTGAAACGATCCTCAAAGCCAACTGGTATTTTGGCTAAATCAACATTGCTAATGCCCAAGCCCGCCTCGCGCATCAAGCTATAAGCAGTTGTCCCGTCTTTGAGATAAAATCTTTTATCATCTTTGGGGTTGACGTACCAAGCTTCGCCGTGGTTCTCCACTTGAAGCAGTATGCGACCTCTGACTCTATTTATCAAATTTTTATCCACTCCTTGATTTGTGGTCCTTTCTTGCTCTCTATTTTGGAGACCATTGTCACTCAGTGGTTGAAGACATACTCCTTCTTTATCACCGTGAGCCAAGTGAGCAGCCAAAGCAGATTTAGCAATTTCTAAAGTATTGGTCTTACCATTACCGACAACATGGCAAACTTTTACTTTGGTATTATCTGTGACCTCATTGCCACTCAAAGTAGTAAAATTAATCGTAGTAGGATTGCCATACCTATAGCTTATCTCACTAGCAATGCCTGCTGTCTTTTTTAATTCTATATAATACTTGGTAGCGGCTTGTAAATTATTTATGGTCACCATACTAGCATTCATGTTACCTGTAATAGCTGGGTCATTGGAAACACCACTGTCTGACCAAGCTAAGCCAGCTAAAGCTTCTGTACTAGTAGCATAGCGATAATAGCCATTACCACTCATATTGACCGCTCGCCAATATATTCTAGCCGAACGCAAGGCCAATTGATCCACTCTGGTTTCAGCAATATCTAGTGACGAATCATAGGCACCCATACTACCAGGCACAAAGATTAAAACTTTGGCAATACCATATTGCGTACCCAAATATTTTCTTACTTCAATATAATAAGTCGCGTCAGTGTCTAAACCGCTTAAATCCACTTGGCTACCAAACATATTGCCAGTAACATTGGGGTCATTGCTTACTCCGTCTGTTCTCCAAGGCAGAGTGCTTAATTCACTCTGATTTTTGGAATAACGATACTCACCAGTACTACCAATACTAGAACGCCACCAAACTCTAGTGACGGCGTCAGAAATATTAGTAGTCCTAGACTCAGCGATAATTAAATATTGTGAATAATCAGTAATAGCTGGTGCACATCTAAAGTTTGTCCGACACCAATTATTATCTTGATAATTGGAAGAATAAAGCGTATTGTCGCTTAGGTTGTGAATACCATCATTGTTGACATCGTAGGTATCAGCACAGCCAGCATAAAGAGCCACATCACTCAAATTACGAACACCGTCATTGTTGATGTCGCAGACAGCCAAGGCATTGTCGCTTGAACTGTTGGTTGTTGTTATTGAACATCTAAAGTTTGTCCGACACCAATTATTATCTTGATAATTGGAAGAATAAAGCGTATTGTCGCTTAGGTTGTGAATACCATCATTGTTGACATCGTAGGTATCAGCACAGCCAGCATAAAGAGCCACATCACTCAAATTACGAACACCGTCATTGTTGATGTCGCAGACGACTGGCCCAGTAGCACTGTTTTCTGTCGAAACAGTGGCCAAACTCAATGTAGGCAGAGCCATAGTGATCACCATCAATGTAAAAAATAATTTTTTCATAATTTTTTTAGTAATTAATTATCTTATCCCTATTATATAGTACTTATTTTTACCCAAAAAGTTACAGGTGCTTAAAAATACTAGTTCATTATACCAGATATACCCAATATAAAAAACCCCTCTTTTTGAGGAGCTTTTTATATTAAAATTAATTTTTTATATAGTTTATTACATCATGCCCATACCACCGCCCATGCCACCCATACCTGACATGCCACCACCATGACTATTGTCATCTTTGCCTGGCAAATCAGTCACCACTGCTTCAGTGGTCAAAAACATGCCAGCGGCGGAAGCAGCATTTTGTAAAGCACTACGGCTGACCTTGGTCGGATCTATGATACCGGCCTGTACCAGATCTTCAAACTTGTCATCTCGAGCATTGTAGCCGTGGTTGTCTTTGAGTTTCAAAATCTCAGCCACCACTACTTTGCCATCAGTGCCGGCATTGCTAGCAATCTGTTCGGCTGGTGAGGTCAAAGATTTTTTCAAAATATCAGCGCCTAATTTTTCTTCGCCAGTTAATTTCAAATCATCAATTGAGGACATGGAGCGTAAATAAGCTACGCCACCGCCAACTACAAAGCCCTCTTCCACAGCCGCCTTGGTAGCAGCCAAGGCATCCTCAATGCGATCTTTCTTTTCTTTCATTTCTGTTTCTGTAGCGGCGCCAACTTTGATAATGGCTACACCGCCAGTCAATTTGGCCAAACGCTCTTGCAATTTTTCTTTTTCAAAATCCGAGTCAGCATTTTTTAATTCATTTTCAATTTGCTTGATGCGCTTTTTGACTTCTTCTTGATCACCACGGCCATCGACGATGGTAGTGTTTTCTTTGGTAGAAACGACCTTGTGGGCTGAGCCCAACATATCAATAGTAGCGCTGTTGAGTTTCAAGCCCAGCTCTTCGGAAATTACGCGAGCGCCAGTCATGGCCGCAATGTCTTGAAGCATTTCTTTGCGTCTATCGCCAAAACCCGGAGCTTTGACAGCCAAGGTGTTGAATACTCCCCTGATCTTATTGACTACTAGCGTAGCCAAAGCTTCGCCCTCTATTTCATCAGCAATAACTACCAACTCTTTTTTGCCAGATTGAGCCATGGTTTCCAAGAGTGGCAAAAGATCCTGAATAGCAGAAACTTTTTGGTCAGTGATCAAAATCATGGGGTCATTATAGACAGCTTCCATTTTATCAGCATTAGTAACCATATAAGGAGAGACATAGCCCTTATCAAACTGCATGCCTTCCACCACTTCTTTTTCTACACCAAAGCTCTGGGACTCTTCCACAGTAATAACGCCATTCTTGCCAACGGCCTCCATGGCTGAGGCAATAATTTTGCCAATCTCTTTGTCATTAGCAGATATTGAAGCCACTTGTTCAATTTCGGCTTGGCTATCAACGGTCTTAGAAATTTTTTGCAAATGTTTGACCACGGCCTCAGTAGCCAAATCAATACCGCGCTTCAAAGCCAGTGGATTGGAGCCGGCCGTCACATTCTTCAAACCCTCAGCAATAATGCTCTGCGCCAAAACAGTGGCCGTGGTAGTACCATCGCCAGCCACATCAGCTGTCTTGGAGGCAACTTCTTTGACAATTTCCGCGCCAATGTTTTCAAACTTATCTTCCAGTTCAATATCTTTGGCTACAGTCACGCCGTCTTTGGTAATAGTTGGCGCGCCATAGCTTTTGTCCAAAACAACATTTCTGCCTTTTGGTCCCAAAGTCACTTTGACGGCGTTAGTTAAAATGTCCACGCCTTTTTTCATTTTAGCGCGGGCTTCTTCATTGAATATAATTTGCTTGGCCATAATATTTTAAATTTTAATTTATAAAGTTTATCATCGTCATTGCGAGGAGTCTCGAGCGTAGTCGAGAGGCGACGAAGCAATCTACAAGCTGTGGATCGCCACGCTGCGCTCGCGATGACACCTACTCAATCACCGCCAATAAATCATCGTGATTCAAAATTTTGTGTTCTACATTATCGATTTTTATTTCCGAACCGCCGTATTCAGAAAAAACAACTTTTTGGCCAACAGCCAAATTTAATTTTACAATTTTTTCTCCACTGCCAATAGCAATTATTTCACCTTCTTGACGAGATTCCTTACTAACTGACTCTGGCAAGATAATGCCGGCCTTGGTAGTTTCTTCTTTGGGTAATGGTTTGACAATCACCCTATCACCTAATGGTTTTAACTTCATATATTTTTATAACTTAATTATTATTTAATGTAGTGAATCAAATTAGCACTCTCTATTTTAGAGTGCTAATTAAAAAATGTCAAGTATTTTACCCCCTCTTTTCTTGTCCGCCTTTGGCGGGTCTCCCCCTAACTTAGGGGGAGATGTCCGATAGGACAGTGGGGGTATTAGTTAAAGTTGACAAACATTTAGTAAAATGATTTCATTTGGACTATAGTGAACAGAAACATCTACCACTTGGGAGGTGAAACATGCGCGCTGTCTACCACAGGAATCGCCTGATCGACAAATTCTGCCGGTTCTTCTACACCACCTGCGTCTGGGGCCTGGATCTGCCTGACAATGCCCCCAAGTTCTTGAGATGCTCAAAGATGAGGCTCGAGGAGGGAGCTTCAGACCTGTTTCACGCCCTGCTCTTTCTTGGTGCCATTGTTCTGAATCGCTCGATCGGCTTCTTTCGCGGTCTGCGATATGGCCTCCGCGACAAGGTGTTGTGATGTTCCTTCGATTTTTCACTACACAGAAAGGAGTGTGCGGTGAAATTGCGATTCCCCAACCTATCATTTGGATTTGCGGTTGCCTGGACCATGGCAATGTTGGCCGTACTGGGCATCAAAGCCCTGCTCGATGCGCCATAATGGCTAAACTGCTCCTTCCGACTTCGTGCCCTAACTACCGATTACATGCGGTGGCTAGGGCTTTTTTTTCGACCCGTCGGGTCGTTTGACAAAAATGCTAAAATATGCTAATATAATATGTTTTATGTTCCTGCCACAATTCACGCGAAACAGCCCATAAGTGGACAGAAAGTGTAGGTGTAGTCATGCCCAAGATCGCGATCATCGGCTACCAGCCCGAAGTGGCCTGGGAACTCCGTGAGAAGATCGATCGAGTGATGCAGAAGCTCGGCCTGAGCGACGAAGCCATCACCGACATCGCTACCGGACACGTGACCAGGTCCTGCGATGGTCAAGAGCAGGCCAAGCCATACTTGCTGGTCTGCTCGACCGAAATCGGCGAGATCGACGACATCATGGTTGCTCTGATCCGCGCCGGCATCGGCGAGGACACCGAGCAGCTTCTGATCAATGACTTCAGGAGCGCCGAGGAGATGAGAGGCGACCCTGAGTTCGGCTCCGAGATCTAAGACAGCAATGTCTGGCTCGGACGACCAGAGTTCGTAACCCAAAGGGGGTACCCAACACACGGGTGCCCCTCTTCTTTTTTTTATTCTTTATTATGAATTATAGCAACTACCACCCCCACCATCAGCCAACCAGTCCAAGAAGTCCATAGGTAGTGATCAAACAACCCCAACAACAATATTAGCAAAACAAAACTCCAAGGCCAAACTTGGTTTTTATTTTTTATAAACAAACTTTTTTTAAGATAAAAATATAATAATACCAAAAACATAAATACACCCACCAAGCCCACTTCAGCCAAAGCCAGCAAATACCAATTGTGGATGGGTTGCAACTGATCAACAGACAAGGGTGTGGTTTTTTTATAAATCCAATAAATATTCATGCCCAAGCCCTGACCAAAAACAATTTCTTGGGGATTACTCCAGTTCAATTGTCCATAAGTAAGCTCGCGGTCTTGAATTGATTTGGCCTCCAAGCGATTGCTCAAATCAAAACGACTAGCCCAGAGATTAGGGTAATACAAATTAAAAACCAAAAAAACCAGACCCAGCAAAACCGCGTATTTAATAAGCACATAAATAGTAAGCCGGTCTTTTTTTATTACACTAAAAATAAAAATAAACAATAAAGTAGCTACTAAAGCTAGCAGAGCGCTACGAGAAAAAGTTGCTAGCAAACCGAAACTCATCAGCACCAAACTAACTATCACTAGACACAAACTAAGTGTGTATTTTCTTATTTTTTTAATTTGCCAATCGGCTTGCTCGCTCTGAGTGTAAATACTGTGCCACAAATACAAGCCCGCCAAAATTGCTAAAACCAAAAAGCCCGCCAAGATGTTGGGGTGGGGCAAAGCGCCATAAGCTCTTAAAATACGCATATCCCCGCTCTCCAAAACAGACACACCGCGATTTTGGGCCAACTGTTCAGCCATACCCAGCCATTTGTTGGCGCCAATATTCTGAGTAATGCTTTGATAAATAGCCAAAATACTCTGCACTAAACCACTAAGCAACAAAGCCCACAAAATATTTTTTTTACTGACATATTGTGCCAGCCAGATAAACAAAATCGCGGTAAAAATAATAAATAAATAGTAGAGACCCAAAATGGGTAAGGGCCTACTAAGACAGATAACTAAACCATAAAAAAACAAACCATACCACCATTTATTTTTGGACAAGTGCCATTGTTCACGGTGGTGCCAGCCAAAAGCCAAGGCCGTGGCGAACAAGACCAACATGCTGGCATAGACACTCAAGCGTCCAAACTGCCAAATCTGACCCTCAAGCATAATGTCTTTGTAAATAAATCGACTTTGCCAAGGAATAATAAAAACAAAAAAACTTAGTAGAAAAACAAAACTTTTTTGTACAAAATTTTTGCTCATAAATATTTACCCAGTGAAATAAATTTAATTATTAAAATAATATATTAACTTTTTATCTAAATTATTACCTTATTATTTTTCTACGCTACCACAAATTAAATTTAATTTTCGCGACATTCACGAAAATTATTTCACGGGGTAAACGGGGTCAATAATTGCTTTACCCGCTCTTTCCACTGATGAAAATATTGGTCACGGCGATCATTGGAATGAAACTTGAGCATCTGTTCGTTGATAATCACCCTGGTATCCACATTGACCATGGCCCGCATATTGTGATCAATGATCTTAATCTGCAAAATACGCGCTCGATTGTATAGCCAGCCAGCGATGATTGGCAATTGACTAAAAGCACTTATTACTTTGCCAACTAAGTTGGATAAAAAAATCGGCTCTACTTTGTTGATGAATTCATTGGCATAGGCATTGGGCAAATATTCCTGGCACCAAGAATTGGCTGTCCGCAATTTGGCAAACAAATTGTCTGGATCATAAATTGGCAAAAATTGGGAAAACCAATAAACAAAATGCACATCATGCTCGCCGAGCATCACACCTTGCATATCTAAATAGCCCTCGTCAATAAAAAAACTAAGACAAAATTTGTCGCGATGATTTTCTGTGCTGGGACGCAAGCCCAAAAATTTTAATATCAGCAAGCAATAAAACCTAGCCAGCCAAATCTGATTTTTTTTGGTAATAATAAACAAATCAATGTCGCTGGAGTCCTTTGAATTGCTATATGACAAATTATTGCAGACCGCAATCAGGCGCACAAAAGGCAAGTAGCGAAAAATCTTGACCAAGCGTACGGTTTTTTGAAACTTTCTTTCCGCCCAATTATTATTCTGCTTGCGCAGTAAATAAATATTGTCCCTTTTTTTCAAAGAAAAAAATCCTTCTTGCAAGGTCAATCTACTTTGCAATTCGTGACTACTTTCTAGCGCCTCACGCACCTGTTGCAAGGTGTACTTTTCTCGAGGGCGATAAAGCCACTTCCAGACCTCCAAAGTAGTCAGGGGAAAATTAAAAACATCAAAATAGGCAATGGTCTTGATAATGGATTTCTCCAAGTCGTTGAGCATAGGTTTATCTTACTGCCAAATCTAATATTTTTCAATCAAAAAAAGCGTCCGGGGCCACATGGCACCGGACGCGGAGCAAAAGATCTCTTGCTTGGTGTGTTGGTGTTCACCAACACCGTCCATGAAGCAACGCTCGCCTCACATTCT
>CAZILH010000020.1:0-17413 GCA_964540095.1 uncultured Gammaproteobacteria bacterium
CCATGGAAAGACCGCCCTGACTGATGCTATTTTGAAGCAGACCGGCATGTTAGCAGCTGAAGGTGTGGGCATGGACTCCAACACGCTAGAAAAAGAGCGTGGTATTACGATTTATTCCAAAAATGCTTCGGTGTTTTATAAAGACACCAAGATAAATATTGTCGATACTCCAGGACACGCTGATTTTGGTTCAGAAGTAGAGCGGGTTTTGCGCTCGATTGACAGTGTCTTGCTGGTCGTTGACGCGCAAGAGGGTCCGATGCCACAGACCAGATTTGTTTTGAAAAAATCTTTGGAATTGGGCTTGAAGCCAATTGTAGTGCTCAACAAAATTGACAAACCAGCGGCCAACCCTAATTTAGCGCATGAGCAAGTTTTTGAATTATTCTTGGACTTAGGTGCCACTGACGAACAGTTGGATTTTACTACTGTTTATGCCATTGCCAAATCCGGAATTGCCAAGCGTTATTTGACCGATGATTCTCAAGACATCATGCCTTTGCTTGATACCATATTAGAAAAAGTGCCACCAGCCGCTTCACTGCTAGATTTGCCTTTACGTTTTCAACCATTTAATCTTGGCTATGACAATTTCTTGGGACGACTCGCTATTGGCAGAATCTATGAGGGTAAGCTTCAAAATAAAGGAAATTTAGTTTTGAAAAAATTAAATGGTGAAAACAAAACCGGTCGGGCTACAAAAATATTTACTTTTCATGGTCTAGAAAGAAAGGAAGTAGAGGAGGCCGTGGCCGGTGATATAGTAATGGTCGCTGGTTTTCCGGATATTGATATTGGTGAGACCATTTGTTTGTCAGCTGATCAAGAAGCGCTACCAGCCATTACTGTGGATGAGCCCACAATATCTTTGGACTTTCTGGTCAACAGCTCTCCTTTTGCCGGACGCGAAGGCAAATATGTCACCAGCAAACAATTGCGGGAGCGTTTGGAAAAAGAATTGGAAATTAATGTGGGATTAAAAATTGATTTTTCCAACGATACTTTCAAGGTCTATGGCCGTGGCGAATTGCATATTGCGATTTTGATTGAAACCATGCGTCGAGAAGGTTATGAATTGCAAGTATCTCAACCCCAAGTAATTATCAAAGAAAAAGATGGTAAAAAACTGGAGCCATTTGAAGAAGTGACTATAGATGTGCCAGAAAATCGTTCTGGAGTAGTCATGGAAAAAATCGGCAAGCGCAAGGGGATTATTACTAGTATGAAAACTAATGGCAGTCAGATGCGCTTGATATTTGAAATGCCGACTAGGGGTTTGCTGGGCTATCGGGGAGAATTTATTATTGATACTCGTGGCGAAGGCATCTTGTGCGCCCGAGTCATTGGCTATCGTCCTTATACTGGTGAGATCAAAAAACGCGATGTCGGCTCTATGGTATCAATGGCCACTGGTAAAGCTTTGGGATTTTCTTTATATAATCTGCAAGACAGAGGTGTGCTTTATATTGGGCCAGGTGTGGAGGTCTACGAAGGCATGGTCATTGGTAATGCTGCCAAAGGCATGGACATGAATGTCAACCCCACCAAGGGCAAGCAATTGACCAATATGCGCAGTAAGGCCTCAGATGAAGCTATTGCTTTGGTGCCACCAAATATTTTGAGTATAGAAAAGGGCTTGGAAATAATTGCTGATGACGAATATTTGGAAGTGACACCAAAAAGTGTGCGTTTGCGCAAGCAGTCCTTGACTGACAATGACCGTCGCAAAGCTAATCGTCGAGGAATAAGTGATGAAGAATAGATTTTTAAGGAAACATCCCGTATTATATGTGCGGGGTGTTTTTTAGGTCTTCACAAGCAAATATTATGTTGCTATAATAAAAAAATGAATTCAGAAAAAATAATAGTGCCCAAGCACATTGGGATTATAATTGACGGCAATCGTCGTTGGGCCAAAGCACACAATCTACCCACAGTAGAAGGCCATAGGATTGGTTTTGATAAGGTTAAAGAAATTGCTGACTATGCCTTAGCCAAAGGTGTGAAAATAATGACTATTTATGCTTTTTCTACTGAAAACTGGAAAAGAAGTCAAGATGAAGTAAATTATTTACTAGGTTTATTTAAAATTTTGTTAGAAAAAGAAGCTGATTTTTTATTAAAAAAGGGGATTAAATTGCAAATATTAGGTGGCAGAGTTGGTCTAGCTGATGATTTGCAAAAAGCTATTATTAAAGCCGAAGAATTAACTGGTTCAGCTAGTAAAGGTATTTTGAACATTTGTTTTAATTATGGTGGACGCGATGAAATTATAAATGCTATAAAAAATATAGTTAAAAATAAAATACCAGCAGCAGAAATTACCGAAGAGTTGCTTAGTAAAAATTTATACACTGCTAATTTGCCTGATCCGGATTTTATTATCAGAACATCTGGCGAACAAAGATTATCTGGCTTTTTGACTTGGCAATCGGTCTACAGCGAATTATATTTTGTCAAAAAAATGTGGCCAGAATTTACCAAAGATGATTTTGATGAAGCTTTGCTAGAGTTCAGTAAGCGACAAAGGAGGTTTGGCGGTGCTTAGCGTTTTGTGCTATAATTCATTAAATAAGTAACAAAAATATATGAAAATAAACAAAAAGAAAAGTCAAGGTAAGCAAAAAAAATTAATCGGCAACATCCTTAATCACTATGGAAATATGAAAGCATCCTTAGTGATTGTTTTGTTTTTGCTGGTTATTGGAGTTGGCCTGCTTTTATTAGCTGGCAATATTAATGATCGTCAGAAGAAACAACCACCAATCAATAACAACAATGATACAACCAACTATGATTTCAGTACTGAGGTAGCCAAATTCAAATCAGTTGATGAGTTCAAGGAATACTTAGCTCAGGGACAGTTGATGGCCAGCTCTGATTACTATGGCGGTATGAATACTATTTCACGAGATGTTATGAGCGCCCCAATGATGGCTGAGAACAGCATTGGTTCAGATAGCATCAAGACCGCACCTAGTGGAAGCGGATCAGCCAGCGCCGAAAGATTTTCTGAAACCAACGTGCAAGTAGCTGGCATTGACGAGCCGGACATTTTGAAAACAGACGGTAAAAATATATTTTATGCCAAGCAAGGAAATTATTATGCTTATGACAAGATGATGATGGTTCCAGAATTTTCGGTGGATAGTTATTACCCCCAACAACCACAAGCAGCCAAGACCGATATTATCAAGTCCTGGCCATTGTCTGACATGAAATTGTTATCCCAGATTGATAAGACCGGTGAATTGCTGGTCAAGGATAATATGTTAGTGGTATTTTCTGGTAATGAAATAAATGGTTATGATGTTAGTGATCGAGCCAAGCCAGAAAAAAAGTGGACCATCAAGCTGGATTCCAACTCCCAAACAGTTTTTGATCAGGCCAGATTATATAATGACAATATTTATTTGGTGACCCATACTTATATCAACGGGACTGAGCCCTGTCCTATTCAGCCACTGACTTATAATGACGAGAAGCTCAGCATTGCCTGCGGCGATATTTATCATCCAGTTTCTCCGATTCCAGCTGATTCGACTTATGTGGCTATGAAGATTGACATCAAGTCGGGCAAAGTAGGTGACACTACTTCTTTTGTGGCAACAGTGGGCCAATCAGTGGTCTATATGTCAACGGATAATTTGTATATTACTTATCCGCAATCAGTTGACATGTTCACTTTTTATTCGGATTTTATTAGTAAAGAGGCGACTGATCTACTGACTGCTGGTGTTCAAGAAAAAGTGAACAAACTAAAATCTTATGATTTAAGCAATTACACCAAAATGATGGAACTGCAGATTATCATTGAGAATTGGCAAAAAAGTTTGGGTAAAGACGAGCAACTTCGAGTGGAAACTGAACTACAAAATCGTTTTCAAAATTATTACAAAAACAATAAAAGAAATTTAGCCAACACTGGTGTTGTAAAAATTAGCATTGATAATTTGAAAATAAAAGCTAGTGGTGGTGTTCCTGGCTCACCACTGAATCAGTGGTCGCTAGATGAATACAAAGGCGATTTGAGAATTGCTACTACTTTGGGTGGTATGTGGGATTCGTCTTTTGGTAGCAACGGTGAAAGCGCTAATGACTTGTATGTGTTGGGTGATGATCTTAAAATCACTGGCAAATTATTAGACATGGGTTTGACCGAGCGGATATACAGTGCTAGATTCATTGAAGACAAAGCTTATATAGTGACTTTTAGACAAACCGATCCATTCTATGTGATTGATTTGAGCGATCGCAAAAATCCAATCAAAAAAGGCGAGCTAAAAATACCCGGCTATTCTTCCTATTTGCATCCGATAAATAAAGATAGAATTATTGGTGTTGGTGAAGAAGCTAACAAGGTTAAGATTTCTTTGTTTGATGTTTCCAATGCCTCTGATCCAAAAGAATTATATAAATATTCTTTAGATGAATATTATACTGAGGTCAACAACAATTCTAGAGCTTTTATGATAGACCAAAAGTATAAAGTTTTCTTTATACCGGGCAGTAAAGGCGGATATGTATTGAGCTATGACAATGATAAATTATCTTTGGTCAAGGCCGCTCAAGTGACTCAAGTCAAACGCGCTATATTTGTCAACGACTCTTTCTATATAATTGGTGAGAATGAGATTAAGGTCTATGATGAAAAGAGCTGGGAAGAGCAAAAATCTTTTGATTTAGCTACTGCTGAATCAGAAAAAAAATAATTTAATATTATTTTCTAATAAAAAACACTCAAATTAGTTTGGGTGTTTTTATTGTTGACAGAATGATTATAATATGCTATATTAATACGATTTGCAAATGAGTAATCATTGGCAAGCAGAACATCAATCAACCTGATCACGGAGAGGAGAGATAGATGAGAAAATCCTTACAGTGGTATCGGGACAATGGTTGCAGGCTCCAACATCCATCGCCGTTTCTGTTGACAGCTGTTTATCAGGACACCAATGGTGAGCCCTGCAAGGGGTGCATGGACTGGTCGGGTTGTCCGGCTTGGTCATTGCGTGATCGACCCGAGATGTCGCTGGCATCGACCGCTCCTTCCGAGGAGACGACTGCCCAGATGGCTGTTCGTCTGGGGATCAGCCTTTCCGAAGTGCGTCGCCGCCGAAGGAGTGGCGAGCTTTAGGAACTGTTCAACGGCTATGGCTTTACGAGCCAAACCCTCATTAGACCCGGGTTAGAATAGGGTCTTTCTTTTTTTACCCAAAAAGACCTTTTAGACCCCATGCCAAGTTATGGGTTTTTCTATACTTGTCAAAATTGTTATTTGTGTTAAAATGAGTTGGTTATTTATTTAAAAACTTGGAAATTATGAATAAATATAGTTATCCACAGCAACACAAGGTTATTAGCAAAAATCGGCTCAGGTGGACAGGGATATTTATAGCTATTTTGACAATAATGGCTGTACTTTTTGTTCTGCCAAATGTGTCTTTTTTACCCAAAGAACATACTGTAAATAAGGTCAAAATGCACTTAGGTCTTGATTTGCAGGGCGGTACCCATCTTGTTTATCAGGCTGATGTCAGCAATGTACCCAATAGCGATCGTCGTGACCGTGTGGAAGCTCTACGGGATGTCATTGAAAGACGGGTCAATGCTTATGGTGTTTCTGAACCACTAGTCCAGACCAACTACAGCGGGGAAAATTATCGTATTATTGTGGAATTGGCTGGCGTCACTGATGTCAATGAAGCTATCAAAATTATTGATAAAACACCGCTATTAGAATTCAAAACTCAAGGCGCTGATACATCGTCAACTGACAATGATGCTATTCGCTTGAAAGCCGAAGATATTTTGAAACGAGCTTTAAAAAATGAGGATTTTGCCAAGCTAGCCAAAGAATTCAGTGAAGATCCTGGCTCAAAAGATGCTGGTGGTGATTTGGGTTGGGCCAAAAAAGGCACTTTTGTACCTGAGTTTGACAAAGCAATTTTTGAAGATTTGAAGTCCGGTCAAATCAGCAAACAATTAGTGGAATCTCAGTTTGGTTATCATATTATAAAAAAGATAGAGGAGCGCACTACAGCCGAAGGTGTGTTGGAAGTGCACGCCGCTCATATTTTGTTTGCCAAAAAGAATGCTGATTTGAACAATAATTGGTTGGATACTACTTTGGGTGGTAAAAACATAAAAAAAGCCCAACTGCAATTTGATCCTAATACCCAAGACCCCATGGTTTTACTTGATTTTGATGAAGAGGGCACAAAGGTTTTTGCTTCTCTGACTGAAGCCAATGTCGGCAAACCAATTGGTATATTCTTGGACGGATCATTGCGCTCCAGTCCAGTGGTTCAAGAGGCCATCAAAGATGGTTCAGCTCAAATTTCTGGCAAGTTTACTATTGCTGAAGCCAAACAGTTGGTCAAAGATTTGAATCTTGGCGCTTTACCAGTACCAATTAGCTTGCTTACCCAGCAAACCATTGGTCCGACTTTGGGTAAGATTTCTCTGACTCAGAGTTTATTAGCTGGCATTATTGGTTTCTTGGCCGCTGCTTTGTTTATGTTGTTATTTTATCGTTTGCCTGGCTTTTTGGCCGTCATTGCTTTGGGTATCTACACGGCCTTGAGTTTATCAATATTTGAATTAATACCAGTGACCATGACTATGGCTGGCATTGCGGGCTTTATTCTGTCTATTGGTATGGCAGTTGATGCCAATGTTTTGATATTTGAGCGTACCAAAGAGGAGCTTTACAATGGCAAAAACTTAGTTACAGCCATTGAAGATGGATTTGATCGGGCCTGGCCGTCAATTAGGGATTCAAACTTTTCTTCAATTATCACTTGTGTGATTTTAGCTTGGTTTGGAACTTCAATCATCAAAGGTTTTGCCATTACTTTGGGTATTGGTATTTTGGTGTCCATGTTTTCCGCTCTTACTGTGACTCACACTATTATGCGTTTGATAGTTAACAAAAAACTGGAAAATAAACTCGGCTGGTTTGGTGTAAAATTAGAAAAAACTGAGGAATAAAAAAATATGTTCAAAATCATTCAAACAAGAAAAATTTGGTACACCGTTTCTATAATACTCGTTTCTATTTCAATACTTGGTTGGTTTCTTTGGGGACTAAAGTATGGCTTAGATTTTACTGGTGGAAGTTTGATGGATGTCACTTACTCACAGCAGAGACCCAATGTGGAGGAAGTTAAGGCGGTTTTTAATCAAGTGAATATAGCTGATGTTATAGTTCAGCCATCCGGAGAAAAAGATTATATTTTCCGTTTCCAAAATATTGACGAAACTCGTCATCAGGAAATCGTCAAAGCCCTGACCGCAATAAAAGTAGCCAACACTGATAATAATATTTTTTCGGAAAATAAGTTTGAATCAATTGGACCATCTTTAGGCAAAGAATTAAAAACCAAAGCCATTCAAGCAATTATTATTGTTTTAGTTTTTATAGTTTTATACATTGCTTACGCTTTTAGAAAAGTATCCAAACCAGTAGAATCATGGAAATACGGCGTGTCGGCTATCATTGCCTTGACTCATGATGTCTTAGTGGTGACTGGCGTATTTGTTTTCTTGGGTAGATTTGCCGGAGTAGAGGTGGATAGTTTGTTTGTCACCGCTTTATTGACTCTATTGGGTTTCTCAGTCCATGATACTATTGTTACTTTTGATCGTATTCGAGAAAATCTTTTCAAGAGTCGCAGTTATGACAACTTTGAAGAAATAATTAATATCAGTATCAACCAAACCATAGTCCGCTCCTTGAACACCTCTTTGACCACCTTCTTGGCACTGCTAGCCATACTACTTTTTGGCGGAGAAAGCACCAGATATCTGGCTTTAGCTTTATTGATTGGTGTGGTAGTGGGAACTTATTCATCAATATTTATTGCCTCACCGCTATTATTATTGTTTAATAAAAAGCGCTAAAATTAGCCAAAATATTATCATTTTTGTCAACCCCTGTTTTTTACTAAATTGGGGTTGACTTATTTTAATAAATGTGTTATGCTATGGGAGATATTAAAAAACATCGAATATTTATTGATTTAAATAAATAATATGGAATCAATTTTAGACCAAGTAATTACAGCCAAACATTTATCAAATCTAGCCAGTTTCAATCCTCATGAAACGCTAGACGGCATTTTGGCTGCCCTGACTGATCGTGAACGTGAGATTATCAAGCTCCGTCATGGTTTGTCTGGTTATGATAAAAAAACTTTGGAAGATATTGGCAAGCAATATGCCATTACTCGCGAACGTGTCAGACAAATTGAAAACAGTTCGCTAAAGAAAATCATCAAGAATTTTGATGAAACTTACTTGCAGGAAATTGAGGATGTCACTAATGGCATTTTGTCAGAACACGGTGGTTTAATGGCCGAAGTTAATTTGATCAAAGAATTATTGACTTCTTCTGGCTACAACAACGACAATCATTCCGCTGTGGTTTTTATCTTAGGCCAATTACTAAAACACCGTTTCCAGTTTATCAGAGAAACAAAAGAAAACTTTGATTATTGGAAGTCCCCCGAGTCCTCTGTGGATTTTTATGATCAAGCTATCGACAAAGTGCTTGAAATAGTAGAAAAGCATAGCGCTCCATTGCCTCTAGATACTTTATTAAGTCGAGTGCAGGATACTGACTACTACAAGCAAAATGAAAATTTGACTGACAAAGTTGTCTTGAATTTTATCTATATTACCAAAAAGTTAAAATCAAATCCTTATGAAGAATGGGGTTTGACTCATTGGCCAGATATTTCTCCTAAGAGAATGAATGATAAAATCTATTTGATTTTGAAGAAAGAAAACAGGCCAATGCATTTCAATGAAATTGCTGAGACCATCAACAAGATGAATTTTGATCATCGCCAAGCTTATCCAGCCACTATTCACAATGAATTGATTTTGGATGATAAATATGTTTTGGTTGGTCGCGGTATTTATGCCCTAAAAGAATGGGGCTACAAACCAGGTGTGGTCAGCGACGTGATTGAAGAAATATTACGCAAGAGCGATAGACCATTGAGCAAAAAAGAAATTGTGGAAGAGGTCTTAAAGCACCGCATGATCAAGGAAACAACTGTCGCTTTAGCTCTAATGAACAAAGATAGATTTACTAAAAACGAAAACGGAAAATACTCTTTGAAAAATGCCTAATTTTATAAGAAAACAACTCTACTTGTTAGTGGGTTGTTTTTTTATTTTATTTGACTAGCAAAAAATGTTAATAAATTGTATAATATAGACAAATAAAGCTATATGGATCCGAATTCTTTTTTAATAGATTGGAACGCTGTGGCTGAGATTGGCTCACTGCCAGCTGACGAATTAATGATTTATGTCTTTACCCATGGCGTGGGTCTGATTTATGCTTTTGTTATTGTCTTGATGGCTTATGATGTCTGGCACAATTATAAGCAAGTAAAATGGTTCAATAAAATAAAATGGGTTTTTTTGGCTATTGACATACCGCGTGATTCCGAACAAACACCCAAAGCTGTTGAGCAATTATTTTCTACACTATCAGGAGCTCATACGCCCATAAGTTTCAAAGAAAAAATGGAAGGAGTTTTTCAGCTGGCTTTTTCTTTTGAAATCATTAGTATTGATGGCTATGTGCAGTTTCTCATCAGAACGCCTGACTATTGGCGGGATTTGGTGGAGAGTGCTATTTATTCCCAATATCCAGATGCAGAAATAACCGAAGTCAATGACTATACGACTGATGTTCCATCCCAGTTTCCCAATGATGATTACAATATGTGGGGCACAGAAGTAGTGCCGGTTGCTTCGGAAATTTATCCCATACGCACCTATACTGAATTTGAGGATTCGGTCAGTGGTGAATTCAAAGATCCCATGGCTTCGGTAATAGAAACCATGAGTAAAATAAGAAATGGTGAGCGGGTTTGGTTGCAATTGTTAATTCGTCCCTGCTATGGAGAGAAATGGCAAAAAAAAGCCAAGGAAGCGGCCATGAAGTTGGCTGGTAAAAAAGCTCCGGAATCAAAAAAATCATGGTACGCAAATATATTACCCTCAATATTTGGACTTTTTACCTTGAATAATGGTGAATCAATGTTTTGGTGGCATGATGTGCCAGGTGATAAGTCCAGGAAAGATGTCAAAAAAGACGACTTACCGAGCATTATGTTGCACTTGACGCCCGGAGAAAAAGACGCCCTAGAGGCGATCCAGAAAAAGGCCGCAAAAATTGGTTTTGAATGCAAAATTAGATTAATTTATCTTTCACCGCATGACCAGTACAATCCTGGTCGTGTGATTTCCCCGGTCTTTGGTTCTTTGAAACAATTCAGTACCATGAATTTGAACGCCTTCAAGCCAGATGCCAAGACCAAAACTAAAGTAGAATGGTTTTTTGTCAAATACAGGTTAGCCCAAAGAAGACAAAATTTAATTAAGGCCTACAAATTTAGGAGTAATTTGGCCGGTCATGCCCATTTTATTTTGAATACGGAGGAGCTGGCCAGTATTTGGCATTTTCCGAGCCGAGAAATTCGCACTCCGCTTTTACAAAAAACCGTCAGCAAAAAAAACGAGCCACCATTTTCATTGCCTATTTTTCAAGAAGATACTGGCGCGCTTGGTATTGAAGATGACTTGAGAAAACAATTGCGTAGCGCCAAGCCATTTGATGTCAAGCTTGACAATAAATATTTTGAAAATAAATTTGCTAAAAAAATTGATTCAACGAGTGACGATAAAAAAGCCGTGGCTCCAAAAAATCTGCCCATAAAATAATATGCCCGAAACTAACGAGATTACATCTTTTGCGGAAACTGACTACCGCAACCAAAGCGTAAAATTTGGAATAAAAACCGATGATAGACGTCGGCATATGTATGTGATTGGCAAAACCGGCATGGGCAAGTCCACTTTGCTGGAAAACATGATTATTCAAGATATTCAGGCCGGCCGCGGTGTTTGCGTGGTTGATCCGCACGGTGAATTGGTAGAAAAAATTATAAATTTCATTCCTTCTAGTCGCGTAAATGATGTAGTATATTTCAATCCAGCTGACTTGGAATATCCTATTGCTTTCAATTTTTTGGAAAAAGTAGGCCCCGAACAGCGCCATCTAGTGGTCTCTGGTTTGATTGGCGTTTTCAAAAAAATATGGGCTGATTCTTGGGGACCTCGTTTGGAATATGTTTTGCATCATGCTATTTCGGCTTTGCTTGAGTATCCTGGTTCTACTTTGTTGGGAATAATGCGTATATTGACCGACAAAAATTTTCGCAATAGAGTGGTTGATAAAATATCCGACCCAGTCGTTCGATCATTTTGGATTGACGAATATTCCAAATATCCTGATAGATTCCAAGCCGAAGCCATAGCGCCAATCCAAAATAAAGTTGGTAGATTTTTGTCTTCTTCCTTGATCAGAAATATGGTTGGTCAAGTGCAGTCATCTTTTGATGTGCGAGAAATAATGGACAACCAGAAAATTTTGTTGATCAATCTGGCCAAAGGCCGAGTCGGTGAAGACAATTCGGCTTTGTTGGGCGCTATGTTGATTACCAAAATCCAGCTAGCGGCCATGAGTCGTATTGATACGCCAGAAAATGAAAGAAAAGATTTTTATCTCTATGTTGATGAGTTTCAAAATTTTGCTACTGAGTCCTTTGCCAATATTTTGTCTGAGGCCAGAAAATATCGCTTGAATCTTATTATCGCTCATCAGTATATCGAGCAAGTGGAAGAAGAAATAGCCGCCGCTGTCTTTGGCAATGTCGGAACTATTATTGCTTTTAGAGTCGGGGCAACTGATGCCGAATATTTAGAAAAAGAATTTTTTCCAATTTTTGTTCAGGAAAATTTGGTGAATTTGCCGAAGTTTCAAATTTATCTGAAACTAATGATTGATGGAGTGGCTTCAGAAGCTTTTTCGGCTAGGACTTTTCCGCCGGTCAAGCTTGATACCAGCATACCAATCGATGTCAAAGATAAGGTGGTCAAAGTGACCAGAGAAAGATATGGCAAATCCCGAGCAGTGGTTGAGGACAAAATCAGTCGTTGGAGTGAAAACCGCGAAGAAGATGCTAAAGTCAAAGGAAAAGAAACTGCTAGCAAAAATCCTAAAGATAAAAAAGTTAGCAAACCAGCTAAAACTGGCAAAATATATAATTGCACTTATTGTGGCAAGGAAACAGAACTAAATTTTATTCCTGATCTTTCCAAAGCCATATACTGCGAAGATTGTCTAAAAAAATCCCGCGCTGGAAAAATACCCTCACCGACCAGCATCAAAGTGGTCAATAAGGCCAAGACCGAAAAAGAACCACTGAATAGCTCTTTGGGTCCTGATGAGGAAGGATTTATTTCTTTGGCTGATGCTTTGAAAATGGACAAAGATCAGCTTTATCAAAAATTAAACATAAATAATAAAAATAAAAAACCCTCCGGCACGGCAAAAAATATAAGCCCCGGAGAAATAATAAAATTTTAATATGGCCTATTACTTAAAAATAAAAAAAATTGACATAGAAACCGGGCAGTCCAATATCGCCCTACTAAACTCCATAGAGGCCTTGCACTATGGAATACACGCCGGTGATAAAATAAGAATCACTTGGCACCAAAAAGAAATAATAGCGGAAGCCAATACTACTGAACACCGAGTCAAAGCGGGCTACGTTGGCTTGTTTAGAGATATTTGGGAAAAGAATGAAATTCCGCACAACACTATTGTTGGGGTAGAGGTTTTAGAAAGAGCCAAGTCAGTGCAGGCCATCAAGCGTCGACTTTTGGGTAAGCATCTTAGTTACCAAGATTTTTTTCAGATATTTCAGGATATTGCTAGTGAGGTTTTGACTAGAACAGAAATCACCTATTTTGTGGCTTCTAGCTTCATGCGTAGCTACACAAATGATGAACTCTATTATATGGTCAAGGCCATGGCTGAGACCGGTGAGATGATCAAATTTCCAGGTTTAGTAGCTGATAAACATTCGGTCGGCGGTTTAGCTGGTAATCGCACTACCATGATTGCAATCCCGATTTTAGCAGCCCTAGGTCTAACTGTACCCAAAAATTCATCTCGAGCAATTACTTCGCCGGCTGGTACAGCTGACACCATGGAGGTGCTAGCCCCGGTGTCTTTTAGTGCTGAGGAAATAAAAAAAATCGTCAAAAAAACTGGCGCTTGTTTAGTTTGGGGCGGTGGCCTAAATTTAGCCCCAGCTGATGATAAAATTTTACAAGTATCCTATCCTTTATCTTTGGAGCCCTATGACAAAATGCTGGTTAGTATCATGGCTAAGAAAGTGGCCAGCGGTGTTACTCACGTTGTGATTGACATGCCAGTTGGACCAACTACCAAAATACCAAATTTACGCACAGCCAAAAAAATAGAAAAAAAATTCAAATATTTAGCTCATCGTTTTCATATTAAAATAAAAGTAGTGATGATCCGGACCGAAGACCCAGTGGGTCGAGGAGTGGGACCAGCCCTAGAAGCCAGAGATGTTTTGCGTGTTTTACAACAAAGAGATAATTATCCGACAGATTTGGCCAACAAGGCCATACATTTGGCTGGTGAGCTTTTGGAATTGACTGGTAAAGCCAAAAAAGGCCATGGTGCCAAAATGGCTTGGGCTACCTTGGAATCAGGCGCGGCTTGGCACAAGATGCAGGAGATTATAAAAGCGCAAGGTGGCAATCCCAATATAAATCCTGATGACATTACTATTGGCGCTTGTAAGAAATATATTTTGGCTGAAAAAACTGGCCGCATTACTTTCACCGACAACAAGGCCATCAATGTCATTGCCAGAATTTTGGGCGCGCCAGTAGACAAGCTGGCTGGTGTCTACTTAAACAAAGAATTTGGCGATCCAGTCAAAAAAGGCGAGCGTCTCTTTACCATGTACGCTCGCAATCGACAGAGAATCAGTTTGGCCATGAAAGCCGTTGAGGCCATGTCAATATTTAAAATAGGTAGATAAGATGAAACATATTATTATTGCCTCTGGGCCAGTTATTGTTGAAAATAATAAAGTCCTGCTAAATCAGCATGGCGATGATAATTTTTGGAAATTTTGTGGCGGGAAGGTGGAGGATTTTGAAAAAAATTTGCTTGAGGCCGCTCAACGCGAAGCTAGAGAAGAAATGGGGATTGAGCTAGAAATTCTAAACACGGAGCCATTTGTCATTTGGACTTACAAAGATTTGAGCGATGGCCGATTAGATATTTTATTGGTTCACTATTTAGCCAAAAGAATAGGCGAGGTCAAGCCAGGATCAGATATCAGGGTTTGGGATTGGTTTGATTTGAACAACTTACCGGATAACTTAGCGCCAAATATTATACCTGTACTCAAACATTTTGGTTTTGTTAAATAAAAAAACTAGGGCCAGTCACCGCGACTGGCCCTTGTGGCTAGGTGTGGTCAAGCAGGCCGATCCCGAGATCGCTGAAAATCTGCTTGATTTGAGTGATGCACTCGCACTGTCGCCTGACATCGACTCGAATGTGGATGCGCAGACCGTCTTGGCCGATACCCCTGACAGCGTACCCTAGGTCTTCCTGGTACTGTGGCATTTTGGCCAACATCTTGTCTAGGGCAACCTTTGCCCTAACTGCATCGACTGAAGGAACATGGATCTCGATGATGACGCAACGGGTCATTTCCGCTGTGGCATCTTTGGCCGGATCTGACTGGCTCATGGTTGCCCTCCTTTCGTGGTATTGCCAGAGTTGATCAATATTTACATACAAATTACTCTCAAAAAAGCTAAATGTCAATATTAAAATAATTGACAAAATTGACTTATTTTTATAGTATAATTTGAAGTCGTTTAATTTAATATGCGAAAAAAAGATAAAATTCTAGTAGCTTTATCTGGCGGCGTGGACAGCGCTGTGGCTTTGTATTTATTAAAAAAACAAGGTTATGATGTTGAAGCCGCTTTTATGAAAAATTTTTCCGAAAAAGTTAATCTGAAAGGTGATTGCCCTTGGAAAGAAGACCGGATCATGGCTTATCGCATTGCCGCGCAATTACAAGTGCCGATTCGAACATTTAACTTTGAAAAAGAATACTATCGAAAAATTGTTAAATATATTTTTGACACTTATCAGAAAGGTCAGACACCCAACCCAGACATATTGTGTAATAGCGAAATTAAATTCAAGCTTTTTTTAGACAAAGCCATGATTTTAGGTTTTGATAAAATTGCTACTGGTCATTATGCCAAAGTTACAAAAACTGCTGGCCTGTACCATTTACTAAAAGCTAAGGATAAAAACAAAGATCAATCTTATTTTTTGTCTGGCTTGAATCAAAAACAATTAGCCAAAACCATTTTCCCGATAGGCGATTTGGCCAAACCAAAGGTCAGAGCAATAGCTAAAAAAGCAAAATTAATAAACTCCGAAAGACCAGATAGTCAGGGCATCTGTTTTATCGGCAAGATCAATCTCAAAACTTTTTTACAACAAAAAATAAAGCCAAAAAAAGGAATCATTGTGAATGCTAAGGGTGAAAAATTGGGCCAGCATGATGGTGTTTGGTATTACACTATTGGCCAGAGAAAGGGTTTGGATTTGCCAAATGGCCCGTGGTTTGTGTCCAAAAAAGATGTCAGAAATAATGTTTTATATGTAGCTAAAGAAGGTGAGCTAGATCTTTATCAAAAATACGTAAAAATATCTAAAATTCATTGGCTTGGAAAATCCAAAAAACTACCCCTGACTGCCAAAGCAAAAATTCGTTACCGACAGCTAGATCAAAATATAATTCTTTATCCCGATAGAGTCGTTTTTAAGCAAAAGCAAAGGGGTGTGGCTTCTGGTCAATCAATTGTAATCTACCTAAAAAGCGACCTAATCGCTAGCGCCACTATATTGTAATAAATTGTTTAAATATTATAAATTCCATATCCGACCTTATGGTTGGTTTTTTTGACTTGACAAATATAATGAGATAAACTAGTGTAAATAATTATGGTGGCGGGTGTAGCTTAATGCTTGCCTTGTGGGATACTTGCCCGAAGGTCAATGGCTAGAGCGCTTCCCTCTCAAGGAAGAAATGTGGGTTCAAGTCCCACCATCCGCCCCAACTTGTTCTTGTTTCAAGATCTCAGGGTCTGGACGGGTATCCGTGACGCAAAATGGGTCCAACGATCCAGTGATTGTTGGGCACCCCCTGTGGTTAAGGGCTGGAGGGGCACTGTCTTCTTGTACACCGAGTAATCGGTCGTAAGCTGACGGAGCAGCTGCCTTTGAAGGCCCAAAACTAGTCATTAAGGAGCCGTTTGGTACCTGAGATCGATTCTGAGCCTCGCCAGTGTTTACACTTGCGGGGCTCTAATTTTTTTGCTAATATATTTAAGAATATAGTACAAAAGCACACTGCGGGGGCTGCTGGCGATTTCAAACCACAGGAGCGGAGCGGTAGCGGAGCATCGGGAAAACCCGACAAACTAATCAGGTGGGAGCTAGCAGCCCCCTCCAAAAACAGGGGATCCATAGTAATATGGGTCCCTTTTACTTTTAATTTATCCCCTAATAGATAATAAGTAAGCATCAGCTCCTAAATACTGGGGTCCGCCTACCCCTTGACAAAATCAATATATAGTGTATAATGTCATTTCGAACATTTCGGACCGCTGTAGGTAGCCAGTTGGGGAGGCATGGAGGCCCACTTTCACACGTTGAAGGTGCCTACCTACTTTCGCACTTAGGTGCCAGGCGGCGGTCCTCAAATTGGATGGGGTCTTGGGCGATGTCAGCTTCAAAAAGGACAGCAAAATATCCAAAAGACGAGAGGTAACGGGAGTTTTACTCCCAAGCACCTCACTGCTCTGCAAAGCTCGTCTCACCGGGTGTTTAGTCATCGCCCAAACCCCGCCAGTTCCATGACCTCGTAGCACGCGCTGCGGGGTCTTTTCTTTTACTGTTATATTTTGCCATTCCCGCCGTCTTTATATTGTATAGACAACAATATGGCCAATATCAGAAGGTTAAAAATAATATATAGATTAATATATAGCTATAAAAGTGCTAATTTTGAGCGTTTTTATAAAAATAGCTTTTTTGCCAAGTATTCAAAATTGTATTTATAAACTTGACAAATTTGTAGAATATGCTATAATATAATCGGACTGCTAGAAAGCTTGAAGGCAGTAGATGGAGTATGGGTGCTGATTCCACTGTTGTGGCAAATTACATTGGCCCTGACAGCGGAGTCATCACCCTCTCACAAAACATCTACTTTAGCCCATCGGGCAAACCCACTATATTTCTAGCGGTCTTCTTTTTTTATATAAAGCTTAAAATATCTCTAGACTACAAAATACCTTTTTAATTGACCGGTTTTTTGTGACGTGATAAGGTATCCCAGTCGATTTTGTTAGGTTACACTATGCCTTACCATATGGGGGGTCGATGATATGAGACAGA
>CAZILH010000021.1:0-16155 GCA_964540095.1 uncultured Gammaproteobacteria bacterium
CAAGCCAGTCGAAAATTTGGCAGCTGTCAATTTAGCCGTGCCATTTACCTCACAGGCACCGACTGCTAATTGGGCTGAGCCATTTCAAAACGCCTGCGAAGAAGCTAGCTTGCTGATGGTTGATTATTATTATGCCAACAAAAAAATGCCCGATAAATTGGCTGTTGAAAAAATATTGGTAGCTATGGTGGACTGGGAAATACAGACCTGGGGTGTCCATCCAGAATTGCCAATCGCCAAGGAGGCAGAGTTGGCCTTGGCTATGTATAATCAAAAAACAGAAGTAGTTAATGATTTGACCGTAGAAAAAATAAAAGATTTGTTGAGACAGGGGAGACCAGTGATTGTGCCAGCTGATGGCAAAAAATTAGACAATCCTAATTTTACTAATGGTGGTCCAGTTTATCACATGCTAGTCATCAAAGGGTTTACTGGCGATAAATTTATTACCAATGACCCTGGTACCAGATTAGGAGCAGATTTTATCTATACCCAAAGTAATCTGATGTATTCCCTAGCTGATTGGGATGAAAACAAAAATGCCGCCACTGGCGGCAAGATTGGTTTGGTTTTTGCCTTAAAATAATTGGCTATTTTTTTAAAAAATCTTTGAGAGTTTTGCCAGCTTTGAATTTTGGCACAGTCACTTCTGGGATGGTGATGATCTCGGATGGCTTTTGGGGATTGACTCCGCGACGGGAGGAGCGTTTTTTGGCAGAAAAAGTGCCAAAGCCGGTCAGTGTTATTTCACTGCCGTTTTTTAGATTCTCCATGACCAAATCTTCAAAGGCCTTGAGGACATCATCGGCCTCTTTTTTGCTGACGCCAGCTTTGATGGCCACGCTTTCGATTAGTTGTGCCTTATTCATATGCGTTTAATTAGTAATTTCTCTTAAATGTTTTATTTTAATAGTTTTTTTACTCTTGATATCCACTTCTAATAATAAAGCATTTATTTCGATTTGGCTAGATACTGGTATTTCGTGATTGACCGGAGAGTCAGTCAAAAATTTTTCAATTATTACTTCTTTGTCTATGCCAATGACTGATGGGTAAGCGCCAACCATACCAACATCAGTGATGTAGCCAGTACCTCCGGGTAATATCTGAGCGTCAGCGGTTGGCACATGAGTGTGAGTACCCATGACAGTCGCGACTTGGCCATCCAAGAAAAATCCCATAGCTTTTTTTTCACTGGTCAGCTCGGCGTGCATATCGATCAGAATAAGGTGATCATTAATTTCGGGCAACATATCGCGGATTGCTAAAAAAGGATTGGAAATTGCCTCGTCTTTCATCATGCCTTCACCCAAAACACTGACCACCGCAATCTTAGTTTTTTTTATTTCAATTTCTTGATAGCGATGCTCAGGGATAGTGCGGATATCATTGATCGGTGTGGCAATTTTTAGGTCAATAAAATTAGTCAGCTCTTCTTTGCGCCAAGTATGGTTGCCACCGGTGTATATTTGGATGCCGGTGGTTTGGATATCGGCCACTGTTTTTGTGGTCAGACCCGAACCATGAGCCAAATTTTCAATATTGGCAATTACCAAATCGGGCTTATATTTTTTTTGCCATATTGGCAAAATATTTTTTACACCTTGGCGGCCAATGGAGCCGACAATGTCGCCAAAAAATAATATGGTTATTTTATCTGGCATATTCTATGACTCTTTTTTCTCTGATTACAGTCACCCGGATTTCTCCTGGGTACTTGAGCTCGGACTCAATTTTGTTGGCTATGTCTCTGGCCAAAGTAGTGGCTTTGTAGTCATCAATTTCATCTGGTGACACAAAGACCCTGATCTCACGGCCAGCTTGGATGGCATAAACCTTTTCTACGCCAGGGAAAGTCTTGGCGGTGTCTTCCAGCTCGGTCAGACGTTGGATATAGTTTTCAAAAGAATCGCGACGAGCGCCAGGACGGGAGCCAGAAATAGCATCAGCGATTTTGACTATCACGCCTTCGATTGACTTGGGCTGATCTTCATGGTGAGCAGTGGACATGTAGGCCACTTCTTCTGGCAAGCCAAATTTTTTCAATAGGTCGTAGCCGATTTCTGGGTGAGCGCCTTGTATTTCATGATCCAAGGCCTTGCCAATATCATGTAGCAGGCCACCTTTTTTGCAGACATTGATATCAGCACCCAACTCCGCAGCCAAGGTGCCAGCCAAAGCAGACACTTCCAAGGCATGTTGTAATTGATTTTGGCCATAGCTGGTGCGGTATTTCAAGCGACCCAAAATTTGTAGCAATTTGCTGTCCAGTCCGACTATGCCCGCCTGGTAGGCGGCTTCTTCGCCGGCTTTTTTGATGTCCAAAGCCAAATCTTTTTTGGCTTGGGTAATAGTTTCTTCAATACGACCGGGATGAATACGGCCATCAGCCATTAATTTTTCTAGAGTGCGTTTGGCTAGCTGGCGACGTATAGGATTGAAAGCGGAAATTAAAATTGTTTCTGGAGTATCATCAATGATGATTTCAGCGCCAGTCAATTGTTCAATGGTTTTGATGTTGCGACCTTCGCGGCCAATGATACGGCCTTTCATTTCTTCGTTGGGCAGGTTGACGGAAGTGGTGGTGGTTTCCACAGTGTGGGGAGCGGCTACGCGCTCAATCACTGTGGTTAATATTTTTTTGGCGCGCTCTTCTAACTCATCTTGGGCTTCTTCTTCCAATTTGCGGATACGATGAAGTAGCTCATCTTTCATGCGCGTTTCAGTGTTGTTGAGCAGAACTTCGCGAGCTTCATCTTGGGTCAGTTGAGCAATTTTTTCTAATTTTCCCAATTGCTCTACTTTGATGTTTTTTATTTCCTCGCGAGTTTTTTCTAATTGTAGCTGGGAATTGTCGAGGCGTTGTTTGCTTTCCTCAAATTCCATGATTTTGCGGTCAAACAAGCTTTCGCGCTTGCCCAAGCGATTTTCCAACTCTTGCAGTTGGCGACGGCGATCACGCTCTTCAATTTTGGATTCCTCAATAACAGCCATGGCTTTGTCCTTGGCTTCTAGGAGGAGATCTTTTTGTTTTTGTTTGGCGTCAGCCAAGATGGCCTCTGCTTTTTTTTCGGCCGAGTTGATGTTTTGGCTACTAAATAATTTTTTTATTAGATAGCCAAAAAACATACCAGCAACTAGCGCGGCCAATAGCCAAATATACATAAGTTAAACTTTCCAGTTTACTGCTTTTTTGAGAAGACAATAGACCTAAACAAGTGATTTAGGTTGATAATTGATATTAAATTGTTATCAGAGAATTTTAATTCCATGGGGAAATAAGCACTTGTCGGTTCAATATGATCTAGAGCGTCTAGATACAGACCTCAAAACAGTAAATTATTAATAAAACGGTTTTAAATTAGGTGAGAGTTATTACTCTCCTAGCCATTATACCTAATATTAGGTAAAAAGTCAACAATGGTGGTTTAGTGTATAATATTGACAAAATATGATAAATATGATATATTACTTTGTTAATCATCGCTTAGTTTTCCTCAAGAAAGCCCTTTACGGGGCAGAAGGAGTGTGTGTGATGAAGTTGTTCTTTGCCATTCTTTTCACTCTGGTTCTGATCGCCACCGGCATCTGGAACATCGATCGCTGGTACAGTTTCAACCACGACATCGGCAACTATCTGAAGCTGGCCGGTGATGCTCCCTCAGTGGAACGCGCCGACGAGTTTCTCGGCAAGGCCCTCTCCAATATCGAAGCTCGAGGTCTGACGCAGGGCAATTCAGCCTACTTCTTCCACAATCCCAACGCCGATCTGTCGATCTGGCATTCGCAGATCGTTGGCGCCAAACAGACCACGGCGTCCATCATCGAGCGAGCCAATGCTGATCCGGCGTCTGTGACGCAGCTCGAGCGGGACAATGCTCTGATGAAGATCAGAGAGGTTCTGCTCGACGAGGGTGACAGCGGTACCAAGGTCACGGAGCCCACCCACATCACGGTGTTTCCGAATCAGTGGACGTTTTTGCTCTTGTACCTCGTGTCTATCGTGTTCGGTTTCATCTTCTGGGCATGGTGGCATATAACTCGCTGGTAATAGCTAGAACCCAGAAGTCGAAGGGCAAGGGGCTTTCCTGAGTGGAAGCCCCTTCTTTTTTTATCTAAAAAATTTTGTAAAACAAAGACCATCGGCTTGAGCCTGGCATTATCCAAAGTCTTTCGGCTATGAATGGTGCTAGGCACCGATGGTCTTAGGGATGAGAATTTAGAAATGAGGATGGTTTAGATCCTCAAGACTCACCTTGGAAAATATAATAGCACAAATCTTTTCAAAAGTGAATAATCTTTTTGTTGTGGATAAAATTACTTGATAATTTTATCGATCAAACCATAGATTTTGGCTTCTTCGGGATTCATATAATAATCACGATCAGTATCAACTTCTATTTTTTTCAAGGGCTGTCCAGTGTGTTTGTGTAGTATCTGATTGAGGCGATCTTTGAGCTTCAGAATCTGCTCGGCTTTTATTTTGATGTCCGATGCTTGGCCTTGGGCGCCGCCCATGACCTGATGCAAGAGAATTTCGGCGTTGGGCAAAGCAAATCTTTGACCCTTGGTGCCAGCCGATAGCAACAAGGCGCCCATGGAAGCTGCTAAGCCGACAGCAATAGTGGAGACCGGGCTTTTGACATGTTGCATAGTGTCATAGATGGCCAAGCCATCAGTGACTGAGCCACCCGGTGAGTTGATATACATTTTGATGGGCCGATTATTGTCTTGGGCATCCAAAAAAAGCAGTTGAGCAATGACTAGATTGGCGATATGGTCATCAATCGCGTCACCCAAAAAAATTATTCGATCTTTGAGTAGACGAGAGTAGATGTCGTAAGCTCTTTCGCCGCCTTGGCTTTTTTCTATTACTGTAGGTATAAGCATATATTTTATATTATTAATGTCATTGCGAGCGCAGCGTGGCGATCCACAGCTTGTAGATTGCTTCGTCGCTTCACTCCTCGCAATGACGATAAATTAAATAATCCTTATTCTATTTTTAACATAATCTAATTTGCCTGGCAAGGAGAAGCCAGCGGCTTTTTTGTGTCCGCCACCGCCAAACAGCTTGGCAATTTCAGAAACATCTATTTCTGAAGTAGTGCGTAGTGATCCCTTTATCATATTATCATTGGTTTCTACTAAAACCAAAATTATTTTGCCTTCTTTTAGTATATGCAAAAAATTAGCGATGCCTTCAATAGCTGATTCGTCAGTATTTGTTTCTAATAAATCATTTTGTGTTAGGAAAGTAAAAACTATATTATTTTTTTCGATTTTTTCCAAGCGCTCCAAAGCTCGGCCCCAGAGAATCAAGTTGTCAATGTTTTTACTGCGGTTGGTTATTTTTAATAATTGATGTAGATTGGCGCCTTGGTTGAATAAGTCAGCGGCAATATTTAGCGACTGGTAGCTAGTGGCTGGATTTTTGAAACCGCCAGTGTCAGTGATTAAGCCACAGGCAAGAGAAGTAGCCATGTCTTGATCCAAAAGCACTTTCCAATCAGCAAATAGGCGGTAGATTATTTCGGCGGTGGAGCAGGCCTCCGAGAGCACTAGGTTGATGTCAGCGTACTTGGGGTTGGAGTTGTGGTGGTCAATGTTTATCAGCCGATAGGGCTGTGGCAATGCTGACAAAAGATGCTGAGCGCCAGTAAGCTCCAAGGTGGCGCAGTCCACAATGATCACCAAGTCAAACTTTTTGGTGAATAATAAATGGTCTTGTTTTACAAGATGACTGTCTGGTAAAAAAGTCAGATAATCAGGTATCAAACTGTCACAAAAAGAGTGGACATTTTTACCAAAAGCTGACAAATATTTACGCAAAGCTAAATTTGAGCCCAAAGTATCGCCATCCGGACGCTGGTGGGAGATGATTAATATATTTTCGGCCTGCTTGATTTCTTGCAGTATGGCCTGGCTTAAGTGTTGGTGGTTTAACATAACAAAATATTATAGCGGAAGTTTGCGGTTGAGTCAATGTTATAAAAACCGCTAACCCCACAACCCTAAACTCCTTCAATCTCTCCTTGACCCCACTTCATCCCTCGACTTCGCTTCTGGCGAGGCGGGTGGAAATTTTTGAGTGGGGTTATATGAAGTTATTATTATTTATAGTATAATAATAAGGCAATTAAAAAATATTATGAAAAAAACAAAACAAGTAAAAAAAGAAGGGCAAAAATTTGCATGGTCTTTTGTAATAGTTTGTTTTTTGTTGGGAGGTGCAGTACTCCTGAACATGGTTTCTAATGAAAAACAAACCACAAAGAAGAGCTACGTGACAAAAGTAAATTATGATAATAAGGAGGTTATTGACGACACGATAAAAATACCGCCATTTGAAGTAGAAATTAACCTAAGCAAAATAGCAGAAGAAAAAATTAAGGACGACAAAGAGCCTATAATTGTTATGGCGCACTATACTGGTATACCAAAAGACGAGACTATTTATAGTGAGGGTGGCGTAGTAGTACTATTAGAAGATAGAGTTTGGCTCACAAATAAATACATTGCAAAATTTGGGGGCGCAAAATTTTCTAAGAGCTTGACTGACAAAATTATTGATAAAGACATTGATGTTTTAATTGATGTTTTCGGTGGAAGATATTACTTAAGTGATGCTAGTCTATTAAATTGTGATACCTTTCAGAACAAAGCTAGCCAGATAGTTTATAAAAAAATCATATTAAATTGTAAATTAGTTGGGGAATAAAAGATTATTCCAGACAAAAAAACACTCAATTTTCCTCGAGTGTTTTTTTAGTTTAATTTATCTTTTCAACGCCTCATCAATGCGTCCGTATTTTATATCGCGTTCATCAAGTTCAAAATTCAAATGAGGTGTTCCTCGCATGGTCAAGTTGCGACCGATTTCTTTTTGAATATGGCCAGCAAATTTTTTGATGGCCGTCAGTCCTGAACCCAAGTGATTTTGGGGGATGATGCTAACATAAGCTGTGGCATTTTTGAGGTCTGGTGAAATAGTGACTTCCGTGATAGAGATCAGCGTGCCCAAAGGCGGTTCAAAATCCCGCAAAATTATATTATTAATTTCTTGGCGCAAATATTCTCCTACTTGGGCAGGGCGTTTACTCATAAGTTTCTTCAAAAAATTCCAAAGTATCGCCAACAGCGATTATGGGGTCGCCTTGGTATTCAAGGCCAGCTTCATTACCAGCCACCACTTCGTTCATTTCTTGCTTGGCTGATTGCAAGCTGATTATTTTGCCAATGGCTTCCATCTCGCCGTTTTTCATGACCTTGACACCGCATTTTTTGGTGATCAAGCCGTCAATAATTTTGCCACCAACAATCATGCTATTTTTTTGTGACTTGAAGATGGCCAAGACCTGCATTTTGCCGATTATTTTGTGAATAGTTTTTTTGGCCTTGATATTTATCAAGCGTTTTTCAATGTCTTCCAGTAGTTTATAAATAATATCAAAATAGAGGACAGTAACACCTTTTTCTTGAGCCAGATTGATAATGTTTTTGTTTTCCTTGATATGAAAGCCAAGTAATATGCTTTGTTGGGCGGCGGCATTGAGCACATCAGTTTCATTGAAAAGACCCAAGCCCTTTTTGATAACCTGAATTCTAGCACCCGAGACAGTGATTTTTCTCAAGGACTCTTCAATGGCCTCGGCTGAGCCCAAAACATCGGATTTGATGATCAAACGCAAGGTAGTAGCATTTTCATCGCCTTCTTCTTTTTTATTGCCATTGCTATTACTGCTGTTGTTGATACTGGCCGGCCGGAAATTATTATCAATATTTTTGAGTTTGTTTTTGTAGTCCTTTTTGTCAGTGATTACTTCCAAAATTTCGCCAATTTGCGGTAATTGTTTTAAGCCCAATATTTTTACAGGTGTAGCTGGACCAGCTGAAGTTTGATTTTGGCCTTTCCAGTTTTTGAGCATTTTTATTTTTCCGGGCACCTGACCAACAATGATCATGTCACCAACTTGCAAAGTGCCGGCTTGCACCAAGACCGTGGCTACTGGGCCTTCGCCGGGGTCTAAGTGGGACTCAATAATAGTACCAACAGCCGATCCCGTGACATCGGCCTTGAGGTTTTCCATATCAGCCACTAGCAATATCATGTCTAGCAATTCAGAAATGCCTTCTTTTTTCAAAGCCGAAATCGGCTGGCAAATTACTTTGCCACCCCAGTCCTCAGGCATCAAATTTATTTCTACTAATTGCTGTTTTAGTCGGTCAATATCAGCACCTGGCTTATCAATTTTGTTGATAGCGATAACAAAGGGCAAATTTTCTTTTTGAATGACTGCAATGCTTTCTAGGGTTTGCGGTTGCAGACCATCATCAGCGGCCACTACCAAAATAGCGATATCAGCCACCTGTCCGCCCCGAGAGCGCATGGCTTTGAAGGCCTCGTGTCCGGGAGTATCCAAGAAAGTAATGTGTCGGCCATGGGTCTCTACTTGGTAAGCACCGATGTGCTGGGTGATACCACCAGCTTCTTGGTCAACCACATTGGTCGAGCGGATAGCGTCCAATAATTTTGTCTTGCCATGGTCAACATGACCCATGACTACTACCACTGGCGACTTGGTATCGCCAACAGCGCGAGTTGATAAAAGCTGAGTTAATTTTTCTTTGTGGCTAGTTTCCTCCACAGTTGTTTGCTCACTCTTGTTCACTTTGAAGCCAAGGTCTTCAGCAATGATAGTAGCTGTGTCAAAATCAACTTTTTCATTCAACGAAACCATAATGCCATTTTTCATTAGTTCGCCCATCAGGCGAGCGATAGGAAGCTTCATAATTTCCGCTAGGTCTTTGACCACGACAGTGTCACCAACGGTAATTTCTTTTTGTTCAGCGGGAGCGGTTTTTTCTTTGGCGCGGATTTCAGTAATTTGTGATTGGCTTTCCTTGAAAGCTCTTTTCTTTTCGTCTTTTTTCCAGGCCTCAATTATCTTTGGGACAAGATGATCATTGATTTTTAGCGCCTTGCCACCAATATCAAAACCCAGCTCCGGTAGTTTTTCCAGGAGTTCGCTGGTAGTTACTTTCAATTGTCTAGCTAGGACACTAGTGTTCATTTTTTGTTATATTAGCCCATAATTTACTATATTTTAAAGAAAAAGTCAAGGTTTTGGCTATTTATAATCAAGGGGTATTAATAAATATTGACATTTACCGCCAGTTGATATAAATTTAGTAGTTAAAAACAAGATAAAAATGGAAATTCCCGTTAAAGAATTAAATAATTTGTTATCAAAAGCTAATAGTATTTTGATTACTGGGCCGCAAGATCCTTCTATTGATATTGTAGCCACCGCCTGCGCTTGGCAGATTTTTTTACGCGAACAAAATAAACAAGCTGATATTTGTCTGATTGGTAAATATCAACTTTGGGATTTTTTGCCTAGCACTTTGGCCATAAAAAATAATTTAGATGAAGCCAATAAGTTTCAGATAATTTTGGATGTATCCCAAGTAAAAGTAAAACAGCTTAGTTATGATTTGGCTGGCGATGAATTGCGAATAAATATTTTGCCAGAGAGCGGCAATTTTGAGAGTCGCCATGTCAAAACCGAAAAAGGTGATTTGGTTTATGATTTGATCATTACTTTGGGAGCGGGTGGACTCGAGTCCTTGGGCAGTACTTTTTCTGAACATCGAGATTTTTTTAATAATACCGACATTATCAATATTGATCGCTCTATCTTGAATGAAAATTTTGGACAATTGAATGTGGTGGAGCTCAGCTCTTCTTCGCTGGCAGAAATAAGTTATAATTTTTTTCAGGACAATATAAGTAAAGACCTGGCCACCTGTCTTTTGGCGGGCATTATTAGCGCTACCAATAGCTTTCAGTCGCCCTTGGTGACGCCAATGCTTTTGGAGATTGCTAGCCAGCTGATAGTCAAAGGGGCGGCTCGACAAAAAATAATTGAAGAGCTTTATCGCACCAAGGATATTGCAACGCTGAAAAATTGGGGTCGCATCTTATCTCGTTTGAAACAACGGGGGCGAATAATATTTTCTTATTTGGAGCATGGGGACATGGATACTTTGCCTCAGGATTTTCAAGGATTAGTCAAAGATCTTATTTTGTCCACGCCAGAGACACAAGTGGCCATAATATTTTATCAAGTAGAGTTGGAAAAAACTGAGGCCTGGATTTATTCTACGGAAAATATAAATGCTCTTGATTTGGTCAGGGATTTGGGTCCGCAGGGTAGCAAGAATTTGGTCAAATTAACCATTGATCATAATTTGGAAAAATCCAAAGAACTTTTAGCCACTAGAATATCGGAGGCCATAAAATTGTTGGGGCATAATTAAGGCGCTTCACAAAACAGCAAACTTTAATTATAATATCTGCATCAAGCATTTTGGATTTTTTGATATCATCGTCCCGTAGCTCAGCTGGTTAGAGCATCACTCTTATAAAGTGGGGGTCCTGGGTTCGAGTCCCAGCGGGACGACCAAGTTTTTAAAAATTATTGCAGATGGTTTCCGCCCAAGGCGGATCCGCCTTGGGCGGACAAGTCCAGGTATACCCACCATTCGATTCGTCGAGCTAAGCTCGACTCACTCATGGTCTTCGACCATTTAATTTAATCAAATTACAGACTGTTTTGGCAGTTTTTTTATTTTTGGCTAAATATGCTAAAATTAAGTCAATTATGAAAGATGTCTTGGACAAAAAATTGGAATACTTTGCCACGCTTGAGGCGCCGGAAGTTTTGTCATTGGTAGATAGCAGTGAAAAGGGCTTATCAGAAAGCACAACTCTGAAACGCCATGCCACCTGTGGCTACAACACCATTGAAGAAAGGAAAGAGCGCAATGTTGTTTTGGAGTTTCTTTCATATTTCAAAAGTCCATTGATAATCATCTTGTTGATAGTGTCAGCTATTTCGGCTTATTTGGGTGAAATAAAAAATGCTGTTATTGTGGCGGTCATGATATTGCTGAGCGTGATTTTGGATTTTTTTGAGGAGCGAAATGCCGGACAAGCGGCCAAGCGCTTGAAAGAAAAAGTACGCACCATGGCCACGGTCATTCGTGATGGTCAGAAAAAAGAAGTTAAGGCCTCTCAGATATGTATTGGCGATATTATTTGCGTCAGCGCTGGAAATTTAGTGCCAGCTGATGCGCGCATTATTGACTCCAATGATCTTTATGTCAATCAATCTTCTTTGACCGGAGAGTCCTACCCCAACGGTAAAGATAAAAAGATTTTGCGTGGTCAGAATTTATCTTTGGTGGACTTGAGTAACATAATTTTTGCGGGCACTAGCGTAGTCAGTGGTTCGGCCACAGCCGTGGTAGTCAAAATTGGTAACCAAACTGAGTTTGGACAGATAGCCGACAAATTAGCCAAAAAAGAAGAGAAGAGTGAATTTGAAATTGGCGTCACAAAATTTGGTTACTTCATAATGAAGGTGATCATTTTTTTGGTGCTCTTTATTTTTTTATTTAACTCGCTGATCAATCACCGCATCTTGGAGTCATTCATGTTTGCTATTGCCGTAGCGGTGGGTGTGACACCAGAGTTGTTGCCCATGATCATGTCTATCACCATGGCTCGTGGCTCCTTGAAGATGTCCAAAAAAGGAGTAATTGTCAAAAAATTAACGGCTATCCCAAATTTTGGTAGCATGGATATTTTGTGTACTGATAAGACCGGCACCTTGACTGAGGACAAAATTGTTTTAGTGACTTACACAAATTTGGCTGGTGAAAATGACGAGCAAGTTTTGAAATATACTTACCTCAATGGCTATTTTCAAACTGGAGTAAAAAATCCACTTGACGAAGCTATTGTTAATTTCAAAAAAATAGCCACCACTCATTACAAAAAAATTGACGAAATACCTTTTGATTTTAACAGGCGTTTGATGAGTGTGGTGGTTGATGGGGCAGAGGGCAGGTTACTAATCACCAAGGGTGCGCCGGAAGAAATTTTTAAAAAATGTCAGACCTTCCAGCAAGGAAAAAAAGCTGTAAATTTTGGTAAAATTTGGCAAAATAAGGCCAAAGAATATTATGAAGATTTAAGTAAAGATGGCTATCGTGTCTTGGCTGTGGCTATCAAAAAATTTGATAATAAAAAAAAGTCATACAGCAAACAAGATGAGAATGATTTGGAGCTTTGCGGTTTTGTGGCTTTTCTTGATCCACCGCGTCGTGGCTTGAAGCAGGTCTTGGAAGAATTGCGCAATGTGGGAGTGCGCGTCAAAGTTATCACTGGGGACAATGAGTTGGTAGCCAGCAAAATCTGTCGTGAAGTCGGCTTGACTGTGCATGGCACCATCATGGGCAGTGAAATGGAACACTTGAATGACGATGCTTTAGGGGCCATAGTGGAAAAAACAACTATTTTTGCTAGATTTTCTCCAGAGCAAAAAAATAGAGTAATCACTGCTTTGCGAGCCAATGGCCACGTGGTTGGCTATTTGGGTGACGGCATCAATGATGCGCCATCGCTCAAAGCCGCTGATGTTGGTATTTCCGTCAACAACGCGGTAGATGTAGCCAAAGAGTCAGCCGACATTGTTTTGACGCAAAAAAATTTGGAAATTTTGAAAGATGGTTTGCTGGAAGGAAGAAAGGCCTTTGGCAATACCATGAAATATATTATGATGGGTTTGAGCTCCAATTTTGGCAATATGTTTAGTATGAGTTTGGTGGTATTTTTTGTGCCGTTTTTGCCAATGTTGCCAATTCAGATTTTGTTGAACAATTTCATTTATGATTTTTCGCAGGTGACCATACCCACTGACAATATTGACCAAGATTGGCTGCAGAAACCGCGTCGTTGGAACATGCAGTTTATAAAGCGCTTCATGTTGTGGATTGGACCCATTAGTTCAATTTTTGACTTTTTGACTTTTTATGTTTTGTATAGCGTTTTCCATGCTAGTCAGTCCGTATTTCAAGCTGGCTGGTTTATGGAGTCCTTAGCCACTCAGACCTTGGTTATTCATTTTATTAGGACCAAGAAATTGCCGTTTATTCAGAGTCGGCCAAGTAAATATTTATTGTTTAGCACCTTGACTTGCGTGACTTTGGGTTGGATAATACCATTTACCGCAGTGGGTAGGTATTTTCAATTTGGACGACCGCCCCTAGCCATGGTTATGGCCATTGTCTTGATCGTGTTGGTGTACTTTGTCTTTGTGGAAATTGGCAAAAGGATATTTTATAAAAAATACGATTTTGATATAGCAGCGCATTCTGGTAAAAAGATAGTTACGGCCAGCCATTAGTTGGCGAGTGTAGTTTCCCGCTCTAGGCTGGGACCCCGCCCGAGGCGGTGGCAGTTGGCGAAAATTAAATCGCCATTTTGAAAAAAGAAAACAACACTTAATTTATGCGAGTGTAGTTCAGTTGGTAGAATGCTTGCTTCCCAAGCAAGAGATCGCGGGTTCGAATCCCGTCACTCGCTCCAATAATTAATTAAAAAAATAAATATGCCACTTTGGATAATTTATGCATTATTATCAGCCGTCTTTGCAGCCCTAGTAGCGATTTTTGGGAAAGTCGGCTTAAAAAATATTGATAGCACTTTGGCCACAACCGTGCGTTCAGTGATTATGGCAGTTTTTTTAGTTTTGGTTTCTTTATCTTTGAAAAAAACATCATTGTTGCGCACCATAGAAGGCAAAGCTTTGCTCTTTATTTTTTTGAGTGGTATTGCTGGGGCTCTTTCTTGGTTGTTTTATTTTTATGCCATTCAAAAAGGTCAGGCCTCGACTGCGTCGGCTATTGATCGCTTGAGTATTGTTTTTGTCTTCATCTTGGCCATAATTTTTCTAGGTGAAAAATTTACCTGGAGCGCGGCTTTTGGCGCAGTGTTGATTGTACTGGGCGCTTTGTTTATGTCAAAAATTATTACCTTTCAATTGTTAGTTAATTTTTTTCTCAACAAATAGGGATTTAATTTTTTTTGCTGGCTTATAATTTTGAGTTATTTATTCCATGCTTGGCTAAAATATGCTATAATATAAAAGGTTTAAATAAGTATAATTTAATTAATAATTAAGGAAAAAAACATGAACAAATTAAATGTTTTGGACTGGTTATTTCTTATTTTATTGATTGTCGGTGGTTTGAATTGGGGTTTAGTTGGTTTTCTCAAGTTTGACTTAGTCGCCACTCTTTTTGGTGACATGAGTATTGTATCGCGAATTGTCTATGACTTGGTCGGCATTTCAGCTTTATATGTTTTGTTGACTTGTGGCAAGTTAGCTAAGAAATAGATATTTTTGAGACAGCACAAATTTTGTGCTGTTGACTGAAATATTTATTTACAAAACATTCGATTTGTAGTATTATGCAAAATCACTTAAATAGTGATTTTTTTATTGAGTAAAATCGTTGGATTTGCTAGAATTATCTAAACGGCAGTGCCGTGAACTCGACGACGAGTGAAGCGAGGAGGAATAATTCACGGGGTGTAGCGCAGTTTCGCCCACAGGGCGACCACCCAGTGGGTGGGGATAGCGCGCGGCGTTCGGCCTGCCCGCCATGTCCATAGTCGGGGATTAGCGCAGTTGGTAGCGCGCAGCGTTCGGGACGCTGAGGTCGCCCGTTCGAGTCGGGTATCCCCGACCAATTTTTTTGGGCCAATAGCTCAGTTGGCTAGAGCGCTGCATTCGCATTGCAGAGGTCGTGGGTTCGAATCCCACTTGGTCCACCAATTTAAAATAAGAAGAAAAGCGATGAACTATTTTGTGTATGTTTTAAAAAGTCTTAGAGATGGAAAAACGTATGTAGGCACGTCAGAAAAGTTACCATTTTCAAGACTTAAAGAGCATAATTTAGGAAGCAATACGTGGACTAAAAATCATCGACCTTTCGAGTTGATTTATTTTGAAAGTTATGTTTGTCAAGAGGATGCTATCCGAAGAGAAAAATATCTAAAATCAGGAATAGGGAATAAATTGGTTGGTTTAATTAGAGATAATTTTAATAACATATATCAAGGCTCAGTTTCGCCCACAGGGCGACCGCCCAGTGGGCGGGACTAGAGCGCTGCATGGCAGGGCAGGCAGGGACACGCATATCTTCACAGCCACTTGAAGTGAGTGGCAGTCCCCATCGAATTTTAAAATTATGCCGAAGTGGTGAAACTTGGTAGACACGCATGGTTCAGAGCCATGTGATCGCAAGATCGTGGGAGTTCAAATCTCCCCTTCGGCACCAAACAAAAATTGGTTTCCCGCGTAGCGGGACCCCGCCGTAGGCGGTGGCAAATCCTCTCTTCGGCACCAATAAAATTTTATTATAGTCGGATTGGCTATTTTTTTGTATAAGAAAGGCCACCGATTAGAGTATTCGGTGGCCTGTGGGCAGGAGAAGAGTGTTGGCTTTTCAGCCGTTGCATTCGCGACGAGCCGCCGGATTGAGGAACCTTCTGTGGCGACCAGCACAGTAGAGAGTGAGGATGTTAGATCCTCGTGGCTGATCACTCCGTGCGAAGTTGGGATAGTTGCGGATTGGCAGGTGGATGACCTGGCGAGCAGGATTCATTGGTCTCACTTCGGTAGTGATCACCGGCTGAGCAACAGCCACGACTGGTGTGATGTCTTCGACATCCATTACCATGTCAGCATAGCCACAGGCAGAACTGCTGTAGAACATCAGAGCTTCATAACTCATGCCAACAATGGCATCATGATTGAGTCCTAGCCCCAGTAGCCCTGATTCATCCAGCACCATCCAGTCGCCAAAGTCCAAGCGGAAGGGGTTTGGTGTACGTCGAAAGACGTATGTGCCAGGTGGTAGGGTGACACTTGTCTCCATGTAGTTTGGGGCATCTGTCACACAGCTGAGGACGCGTTGGCCGTGGGTAGTCACGCGTAGTAGCATACCTTCTCCTTAAGGTTGCGTTGGTACAAGGATTGTCATTGGCGAGTTAATAAAGTTGGTGACAATCCACTGAGATTATTATAGGGTATAGTATTTGACTTTACAAGCAAAATTCAATATTCTTAAGATAATTTATATTAATTTTATAGTTTTATGGAAGGATGCCAGAGTGGTCTAATGGGGTAGTCTCGAAAACTACTGTCCCTTTACGGGGACCGCAGGTTCGAATCCTGCTCCTTCCGCCAAAATTGAAAATCGGAATCGGAAGCCGAAATGGGGTCGGCACGAAGTGCC
>CAZILH010000022.1:0-15430 GCA_964540095.1 uncultured Gammaproteobacteria bacterium
TTAACCCACTAAAAACTAAATAAAGCCAAAAACAGGCGGGCAAAAAGGAAGGGGGTCTGGGGGAAGGAATTTTTGCCCGCCTGACCTTTCCGCGCCTTTGGCGCGGTTCTGGGGAGCACGAGCGCCGCCTTTGGCGGCGCTAGAAGTCAGCATCTGGATTTTCATCAAAAAAAGTTCGGATTTTGTCCAATAAGTACCGCCATTTAAAATTTCAACCCGACGGGTTGCTTTTATGTTTGACCAGAAGCATATAATTAATTATAATAAGCAAATAATATAATCTATAAATGGTTAATCAAAAAACCGTTAAATCATATATAAGCTTATTAATTCTGACGCTAATTGTGGTAGTACCGATTTTTATTTTATATACAGATGTGCCTTTTAATCGATCATTTTATCCGTGGCCAGTATTGTTTTCCACTTTAGGTAAAATATCTGGGCTTTTGGGCTTATCGATTTTTTCTTTAGCTTTGTTGATGTCCGCTCGTTTTGTCTGGCTGGACAGGCTTTTTTATGGTCTGCCAAAAGTCATCAACATTCATCGTTGGCTTGGCACAATTTCTTTTACCCTGATAATTTTGCATCCCTTGTTTTTGGCCACTCGGCTTTTGCCAGTTTCTGGTCAAGCGGCTTTTGGTGTTTTTACACTATGGTCTCAAGTGGCCTATCTTTTTGGTTATATTTCTCTTCTTATATTTATGGCTCTAGTGTTGATGACTTTTTTTTGGCGCTTGCAATACGAAAGGTTAAAATCTTTACATAGTTTGTTAGCCCTACCATTGATGCTTGGTGGCATACATTCGTTATTAATAGATAGCGACATAAAAAGGATCCCGCTCTTAGCTATTTATTATATTTTGCTTATATCAATTAGCGTTTTATTTTATTTGCTTAGATTGTTTTTGGTTGATTATACTATCAAGTCAAAGCGTTTTGTGGTGAGTAAAGTCGAACAGTTGAGTGCCAGTATAGTTAGTGTCACACTCCAGCCGGGTAAAAAATTTATTAATATCCAAGCTGGTCAGTTTGTTTTTGTCAGCTTTCCGGATATAAAAAAAGGAGAAGAGCATCCATTTTCTGTGGTGCAGATTCATCCTGATCACAGCTTGACCATCATGGCCAAAAATCTTGGTGATCATACAGCTAAGCTTCCAAATCTCAAGGTTGGTAGCGTGGCCGTGCTTGATGGCCCCTATGGCAGTTTTGGCGACAATATGAACCTCAATTGCCATCAAGTTTGGATCGCTGGCGGTATTGGCATTACTCCTTTTGTGAGTTTAGCTCAGACCTTAGGGGGTAAAAATATTAGTGGCCTAGTTGATTTGTTTTATGTGGTCAACTCAGAAAAAGATCTAGTTGCCTTAGATTTTTTTAAGCAGGTAGCTTTGGATAATCCCCAATTTAAATTTAATATTTATACAGCTGATAATAATGGCCGTTTTGATTTGGAAAAATTGAAAAAATTTGTTGGAAATATTGGTGCTTGTCATTTTTATATTTGTGGGCCAGCGGGCCTGATGAAATATTTTATCAGTGCCTTGCGTCAAGCTGGTATACCGAAAAAAAATATAAATCTCGAAGCTTTTAAGATGTTATAAAAAGTTATATGAATAAAATAATAATTATAATGGTATTTATTTTTTGGGTAGTAGTTAGCATTTTTTACGCTAATAGTTTGTTGCAAAAAAATAATTCCAACAGTTTAGGAAATAATCAAAATACTAATAATAGTCAAAAAAATATTTTTACTCTAACTACTGCTATGGTAGCTCAACATAATACAGCTTCTGATTGTTGGGTGACAGCTAGTAATAATGTCTATAATGTGACATCATATATCAGATCTCATCCTGGTGGGCAAGTCAATATCACCAAGTATTGTGGGGTTGATATTGCGGCCGCTTTTGTTGCTCAGGGGCACTCGGTTAATGCTAGTAATATTTTTGCTAGCTATAAGATTGGCACAATAGGATCGACTATCTCGACAGATGCCATAGCTACGCCGCCACCAACCAATACTAATCAAAATAATGTTGATAGTCAGAGTGATGAAGGTGAAGAAGATGATGACTAAAAAATAAGCTATTAAAATTTTAGTAATATTTAATTTTTAATAAAAATAATTTAATATATATGGGTAAATATAAGTATCTTTATTTAGGAGCGTTGCTGGTTGTAGTTTTTCTTTTTGTGATTGTGAAATTTAATAACTCGGGAAATCAATCGGGCGTAGAAATAAGCGGTTCCAATTCCCCAAAAGTAGATTTGTATTTATTTTGGGGTGATGGCTGTCCACACTGTGCCAAAGAAGAAATATTTTTGAAAAGCATTGAATCCAAATATCCAGATTTAAGAATGCAGAAATTTGAGGTCTGGAATCATCAAAGTAATGCTAATTTGATGCTGAAGGTGGCCAAAGAACTAGGGGCTAATGCCGGTGGCGTGCCTTTTACTATTATTGGTGATCAATATTTTTCTGGTTTTGATGAAAGTTATACGGCTCCCAAAATAGAAGCTAGAATCAAAGAGTGCATAGATGGCAATTGTCCTGATTCGGTGGCCTCTCTAGTGCCTCAACCAAAAACACCCGATAAATCAAGTGTTGATAAAAAAGATGATCCTAAGCAAGAAGCTAAACTAAAAGCTGTTGGTAAAATAGACGCTGGCTTATTTGGCGAAATTGATATGGCCAAATTTTCTCTTCCAGTATTGACTATTATTATTGGCGCCCTAGACGGCTTCAATCCTTGTGCCATGTGGACTTTAGTTTTCTTGATCAGCTTGTTAATTGGTATGCAGAATAGGAAGAGGATGTGGATCTTGGGTTCGTCTTTTATTGTGGCTTCAGCCGCTGTTTATTTTCTTTTTATGGTTGCTTGGCTGAATATATTTTTGTTTATAGGTGTGGTAGCTTGGGTCAAAATTTTGATTGGCCTAGTAGCTCTACTCGGAGCTGGGTATAGCTTGAAAGATTTTTACAAAAACAAAGATGCCTCTTGTGAAGTGGGTGATGTCCAGAAAAAAAAGAAAACCATGGACAAGCTCAAGGGCTATGTTTCGCACCAAAATTTTTGGCTGGCTTTGTTTGGTATTATGGCTTTGGCTTTTATGGTGAACTTAATTGAATTATTATGTTCAGCTGGCTTTCCAGCGGTTTATACTCAGGTATTATCGATGAATAATCTGACTGGTTGGCAATATTATGGTTATATTTTACTTTATATCTTTTTCTTCATGCTTGATGATTTGATTGTTTTCTTTGCGGCCATGTTCACTCTGCAGGCCACTGGCTTGACCACTAAGTATACTAGAGCTTCTCGCTTGATCGGTGGTATTTTGATGTTGGTTATTGGTTTACTGATGATTTTTAAACCAGAAGTATTAACTAGCTTTGGTAGTTAAAATTATATTTTTTGAGTGCGCCCCCCAGCCCTTCGCGAAGGGCTGGGGCACTTTTGTTTATTTTTAATTTAAGTTAGAATTACTTTAGGTTTAATAATTCTCACAAAGTAATATGCCTTATTATTCGGAAGATTTTTTTGCTAGACAGAAAATTGATTCATACCAGTCAGCTCAAGTAGTGGTGCCAGAAATTTTGAAATCGCTAACAATTAGCAGTGTAGTTGATATTGGTTGTGGGCTGGGCGCCTGGCTCAAAGTTTTTGAGGAAAATGGCATTAGTAATTGCCAGGGCTTAGATGGTAGTTGGGTAGATCAGTCAAATTTACTTATATCAAGAGCAAAGTTTGTAGTCCGAGAATTAGAAAATGATTTTGATTTTTATAGAAAATTTGATCTAGCAGTGTGTTTAGAATTAGCCGAACATTTGAGTGCTACTAGAGCCGATAGTTTGATTAAATTTTTGACTGAACTTAGTCCCGTAGTGTTATTTTCAGCGGCTATTCCGGGACAGGATTTGCCGGGGAAAATGAACCACATCAATGAACAATGGCCAGAATATTGGGCGACAAAATTTTTAAGCCACAATTTTCTGCCCATAGATTATTTACGGGATAAAATTTGGCAAAATGATCAAGTCAAATATTGGTACCAGCAAAATATGTTACTATATATGAGTTCAGAATTTTTGAGTAAAAATAAGCAGTGGCAGAAATTTTTGGTTGAGCCTAAAAAAATTGTGCGTATACACCCGACAACTTATCGGACGGCCCTAAAGTATTATCAGGCAAAATAATATTATTATGTCAAACATTCAACAAGATTTAAAAAAATTAGCTAGTTCAGACAAAGCTAATACTTTACAACGGTTTTTTAAAACTGGTCCCGGCCAATACGGAGAAGGGGACAAATTTATCGGCGTTATGGTGCCAGACATCAGGAAAGTGTCCCAAAAATATAAGGATTTATCAGTCAAAGAAGTACTTGGTTTGTTACATTCGCCGTTTCACGAAGAACGACTGTGTGCCTTGCTTATTTTAGTGGAGCAGTACAAAAAAGGGGATAGTAAAAAACAAAAACAGATTTTTGATTTGTATTTAAAAAATTATAAATATATAAATAACTGGGACTTGATCGATTTGACAGCTCCGCGTATAGTTGGTGCTTATTTAGCTGACAAGCCCAAAGATGTTTTGTATGAATTGGCACATAGTAAAAATTTATGGCAGAAAAGAGTGGCAATTCTTTCCACTTTTCAATTTATTTATTATGGTCAATCTAAAGAAACCATAAAAATTGCCAAAATTTTGCTTCATGACAAGCACGATTTGATTCACAAAGCAGTTGGTTGGATGTTGAGAGAAGTGGGCAAACGCTGTGATGAGCAAATACTTTTGGATTTTTTAGATAAACATTATAAAACCATGCCTCGCACTTGCTTGCGGTATGCGATTGAAAGGTTGCCAAAAGCAAGACGATTGGCTTATTTGAAAGGTTCAGTTTAGATAAATTATAACTTTATTTTCCGACAATTTTTGCTAAAGGAGCTTCATGATGGAAGTTCCTTTTTTGTCTGACATAATTACCAGTCGTTGATCAACAGAAAATAGCCATTTGTCAATCACTCTTATTATAGCTATAATAAGAGTGGTATCTTGGATAAGTAGTGTAATTTTCATTATATGAAACCACCAAAATTTTTTATCATTATCATCATTTTTTTGCTAGCCGCTTTTTTGCTAGCTGGCTTGATGTGGTTGCGTGGCGATGAAGATACTTGGCTCTGTGAAAGAGGCCAGTGGGTTAAACACGGCAATCCTAGTGCTTCTCAGCCAACAACACCTTGCAATAATAAATAAATTTTATGGACGCAGAAAAAAAAGAAAAAATGATACCCTTGTTGCCAGTCAGTGAGTTGTTTATAAGCTCTTGGGCAATGTACAAAGAGAAGATTAGGACAATCATTCGAATGTCCTTGCTTGGACTCCTGCCGTCTTTATTAGTTGCTATTTTGTTGGCAATAATTGCTACTATTTTTAGTAATAACCCCAATTTTGTAGTGATCAACAATTCATTAGTCATATTGATGGCCATACCGTTTTTGTATATTTCTTTTCGTATCAATATCGCTGTTTATTTGATGGTTAGCAAAGATATAGCTAGCGTCAGGGATGCTTGGCGATCAGCTGGCAAATATTTTTGGAATTATTCCCTGACCTTGTTTTGGGCGGGCCTGATGCTTATGCTGTGGCTGATATTATTGGTAGTTCCGGGCTTTGTTTTTTTGATATTTTATTCACTAGTCATGTGGGTATTTTTCCTAGAAAATTATCACGGCTATACAGCGGTGAAAAGAAGCAAAGAATTAGTGACGGGCTATTGGGGTGCGGTGGCTTTGCGTTTGTTAGCATTATTTGTACCTTTGTTTATATTCAGTTTGGTGATGAGTATAATAAAAAATCAAGCACTGCAAGATTTTATTAGTGCTATTTTTGATTTCTTTTTTGGTATTTTCATCATCATCTATACTTATCAATTGTATAATAATTTATTTAAAATCAAAGGTCATAGTAAACTAGAACACAAGGGTTATCGCCTTTGGGTCTATGTGGCCATTATCTTGGCTTATGTTATTTTATTTATCGCCACGTATTTGTTTGTGGTTTTTGGGCCTTTAGAAGCTCCGCGGGCCTAGTTTTAATTTTTCATTAATTAACTAAAAAAAATATGGATAACACAAAAAACAATTCAGCGAAGTTTGCGTTTCTTTATTTGTTAGCGTTGGTGGCCTTGGGCTTTGTGTCCGTCAACGTTGGACAAATTATTTTTCAATTGATCAACAAATACATTGTTGATATTTTATCACAAAATAATGCGGCCTTTTCCTCGGATATTTTAAAGTTTGCCATTGCCTCATTGGTGATTGCCACACCAACTTATTATTTTTGTAATAAGTTTATTTATGGCAGTTTGTACAAAGGTGAGCTAGACAAAGAATCAGGCGTACGCAAGTGGCTGACTTATTTGATTATTTTTATTGCCTTCTTGGTAATGATTGGCTCCTTGATTGCCATTTTGGTTAATTTCTTAAACGGCGCTTTGACTACGCAGATTATTCTCAAATCCTTAACCACTCTGGTTATCTCGGGTATTGTTTTTTCCTTTTATTTTTATGATATTAGACGGGAAAAAACTGCTGATTATAAAGACAGTGTTATAAAAATATACTTTTTTGCCTCACTGGCAGTGATAGTGCTTACTTTTGTGGCCTCGCTATTTATAGTAGAGTCCCCCCAAGTAGCTAGAAACAGGCAAATTGACCAAAGGGTGATTAATAATTTTTATCAAATTGATCAGGATTTAAACAATTATTATCAGGTCTATAAAAAATTACCAGCAGATTTTACAGCTCTAAAAGCAGAATATACATATATTAGCGATGAGTTGTTAAAAAATCCTAAGACCCAAGAAATGTTTAAATACCAAGTCAAAGGAGATCGGGAGTATGAATTGTGCACTACTTTTTTGACTGACGCTTCAGCCAACACTCAAAACAAAGATATGGCTTATTATTATGACACGCGCTGGCCACATGGTATTGGCTATCAATGTTTGACTCAAAAAGTGCAGGTTTTCAACAAGGACGGCTCATTAGTAGAACCAGCGCCAGTAGTGCCAGTTAAGTAATAATGGCGGAATATTTTACTAGCTATCTAAAAACACCAATTGGTCTGTTGGCAGTCATTGCCACGGACCAATTTGTTGTTGAAGTCGATTTTGTGACTCGCCAGAAAAGTTGTAGAGGCAATAAGATCTCTAGGGCGACAGCCAAAGAACTAAGTGAGTATTTTGCTAAAACCAGAAAAAAGTTTTCTGTACCAATATTTTGTACAGGAACTATTTGGCAAAATAAAGTTTGGCAGAAATTATTAGATGTGCCTTATGGCACTGTGATTTCCTATCAGGATTTGGCCGCAGGAGTGGGTAAGCCAAAAAGCGCTAGAGCCATCGGTCAGGCCGTCAATAAAAATCCAATTGCTATTATTGTGCCCTGCCATCGCGTGATTGGCAGTAGGGGAGATTTGGTGGGCTATGCCGGCGGTCTGAAGAAAAAGGAATATTTACTAAAATTGGAAAGTAGATTATAGAAGCGACCCTGCACCGGAGCCACGCGAGTGGCGACTGGTGCGGGGTTTTTTGTGTTGACAGCCCAATTAATGTATTATAGTATATTTTTGTTCTGATCGCGGATCAGCTGTTCTAGTCATTGACCAGCCATGTTTTCCAGGAGGCGACAAATGATAGACCTATTGTTTTTTTTCACAGTAGCTTTCTTAGCACTGGCCGGTTTTGTGCACCCTGCTTTCGTTTTCGGTGCCATGGCCTGTGTAATTGGTGTTTTTTTGTTAGACCGGCAAAGGGAGTTGGCTCATCAGGAGGAGATGGCACAATACATGACGGACAGTCGTCAATTCAGTATCAGGGATGATATCCACAGCGAGTACAGGCCGAAGAATGTTGGTATTGAGCTTAGCGAGTTGCTCAAGAATCCGATCTATCGGGTGATGAATGATCACCGCTATCAGATGACGGCTAAGACCATCTGCCAGAAGGCGGTGGCTGGGTATGGTCTGGATCTTGTAGAAGCCATGGATCTTTTCATTCGGCTGAGTGATGACACTGGTGTGGTCAAAAGACGGTTGAGCAGGAAGGGCAAGTGGCTCTTCTGGCTGACTGATTGAACGCAGGGGTATTCTTTTGGGCTTTGGCTCGAGAGAATACCCTTTTTTATTTGGTTAAAAATAAGGTTTTTTAGCAGTTTTTACTCTTGACAACTTACGTTTTATATGCTATGATATAATGTTTCATAGTTCATCAAACATTAATTTTGAAGCATTTTGGCCATAAAAGGCCAATGAATGTGATATAAGTCGTAACTGTCCCTGGTCCCAAACCATTGGAGGCACGTCATGAATTCGATTTTTATTCTCGTCGTCATCGCTCTCCTGCTGATCATCCTGTACGAGTTGACCATCCACCCGATGGTTCGCAGGGCGCGCGAGGATCTGGCCATCGAGGCCAAGCTCATGCGGATCAAGGAGGTCGATCAGTCGATGAGCGAGAGCGTGCTCGCGCTCATGCAGAGGGCGAAGCACCCCATGACCGTCGGCATGGTCATGCGGCGCCTCTACCCGTGGACGGATCGGAACTACTTCCTTTTCAACCTGGTCAAGTCCAATCTCCAGGCGCTGGCCCGCGACGGGTCGGCGAGGTGCTGGAAGTCGAGCCGGGGCAACTTGGTCTACGAGGTCCACGCCTAGGCGCGGGCCAGTAGCCAACAGTGATTCACGGCGCTCGAGAAACCCTTCTCGAGCGCCTTTCTTTTTGACTAAAAATCGTATTTCGCCTAATATAAGCTTATGTATCCCGTTAGAAATTCATTAAACTAGGTTTAGTGGAAAAAATAATGGGTTTATTGATAAATTTTATTTTTTAGTTATATGTTTAATTATTTAAATTTCTAACGGGATGCAGAACCCGGTGGAAGAAATAAAAGCCAAGTTGGATGTAGCTGACATTATCTCTACCTATATTACTTTGAATTCGACTGGCTCCAATCTCAAAGCGCGCTGTCCCTTTCACAATGAAAAAACAGCCAGTTTTATGGTTTCTCGGGAAAAGCAAATTTGGCATTGTTTTGGTTGTGGCAAGGGCGGGGATATTTTTACCTTTATTCAAGAATATGAGGGCTTGAGTTTTTCGGAAGCTATCAAACTGCTAGCCGAGAAAGCCAATGTTTCTTTATCTGGCTATCAAGCATTACCTAAGGAAAATTTTAATCTTTTGTTTGAGATCAATCACTTGATCGCCGAAAAATATCAAGCCAATCTTTTTGATAAAAGTGAAACCAGCGTCAAAGTTTTGAATTATCTTTTGTCTCGGGGTTTGACCACAGATAGTATAAAAAAATGGGGTTTGGGTTTGAGCACTGAGTCCTGGGATGAAGCTCTGCAGTATTTGAAAAGCCAGAAATTTTCGGATACGGATATTTTTCAAGCTGGCATTTCGGTCAAGAAAAAAGATGGCAGTGGCTATGTGGATCGCTTTCGTAAGCGCTTGATGTTTCCTATATTTGACACGGCTGGGCGAGTAGTGGCTTTTACTTCGCGTACTTTGCAGGGCATTGTTTATCAGGATGAAGATTTTGGCGGTAAGTATATCAATAGCCCGCAGACCAATATTTACGATAAAAGCAAAATACTATATGGCTGGCATCTAGCCAAAGCCGCCATCAAACAAAAAGATTATTTGATTATTGTGGAAGGCAATCTTGACGCTATTTTGAGCCAGCAAGCTGGCACCACCAATACCGTGGCAGTTTCTGGTACGGCTCTGACCATTGATCACCTGAAGCTGATCAAGCGCTATACCAACAATGTCATTTTAGCTTTTGATGGCGATACAGCTGGCTCCAATGCCGCTTTGCGCAGTATTACTTTGGCTTGGGCCCAAGAAATGAATATGAAAATTTTGGTCTTGCCACAAAATCAAGATCCGGCCGATATAGTAAAGAGCGATAAAAACTTGTGGTTGAAACTAGTCCGTGATTCTATACAGGTGATGGATTATTATTTTCAGCGGGTTTTATCGGGCGTGGATTTGAATCGCGCTGATCACAAAAAAATTGCCGTGCAAAAATTATTGCCGATTATAAAATATCTAAAAAGCGCGGTTGAACAATCTCATTATTTGCAACTGTTGGCTGATAAATTACACTTGCCTTTGGAGATTTTGCAGAGCGATCTCAAGCAAGTCAGTAGTTTTTTGGAAAATGTCCGGCCAGAAAAGAAAGTAATAGCCATCAAAAAACCGAGCACTGGTTTTTTGAGCGAAGAATTATTAGGCATTGTGTTTTTTCGAAATAATTATCTAGAGCGCCTAGTCAATGAGCTGGAGCCAGAAATGATGGAAGAGAGTTTATTAGATCTTTACAAAAAGGTAATAATCTATTATACTAAGCAACATAATTTAGATAATTTTATTGATTGGCCTGAGCTGGAAGTTGAGGCCAAACAGCAGTATATTCGTCTATTAATGTCGGCCGAGCAAAACATGGCTGATTTGTCGGGTCAAGAGCTAGACAGCAACTTCAATGTTTCCTTGGAAAGATTGAAAAGTAATAGATTCCAAGAGCGCCGTCAGCTTTTGATTGAACAATTGCGTCAGGCCGAGCTAAAAAATGATACACTGACCCAAGATCAAATTACCCATCAAATTAATTTATTAAATAAGGAAATAACTAAACTACAGCGCTAATGACGACTGTAAAAAAGGCCAAAAGCCAAAAAAAATTGAATAAAAAACTCAAAACTGCTGTCAAACACAGCAGACCCAAGCCGCACAAGGCAAAAGCAACGCCGAAAAAAAAATCGGCGAAAAAAAATTTAAGGCCCAAGAAGACTAAGCCTGCAAAAAAATTAGTCACTAAAAAAAGTAAAGTAATAGTCAAAGTAAAAAGCCCCAAAGCTGAGATCAGCGATGAGGTTATTCAAGCTTTGCTAAAAAAAACTCACTCCCGAGGATTTGTCACTCAAGAGGAAATTTTGCGCACCTTTACTGATGTGGAGGACTACATTGGTAAGTATGAAGAATTTTTGGATAAATTAGAGGATTTAGCCATTCAGGTAATTTCGACTGAAGGCAATATTTTGGATTCTGGCATCAAGGGCGAGGACATTGTGTCCAAATCAGGTATCCAAGCTGATGAAAAGCGTGGTGATCTGACAGACATTGCCGCCGACTCTATTCAGATGTATTTGCGGGAGATTGGCAAAGTGACTCTGTTGGTGCAAGAAGAAGAAATGATGCTGGCCAAGCGCAAAGAAAAAGGCGACTTGGAAGCCAAGAAAAAATTGATTGAGTCCAACTTGAGGTTGGTAGTCAGTATTGCCAAAAAATTCACTGGCCGTTCTTTGACTCTATTAGATCTCATTCAAGAGGGGAATATTGGCTTGTTTCGGGCGGTAGAAAAATTTGATTATCGCAAGGGTTTCAAATTTTCTACTTATGCTACTTGGTGGATCAGGCAAGCCATCACTCGCGCTTTGGCTGATCAGTCACGCACTATTCGTATTCCGGTACACATGGTCGAAACCATCAATCGCTTTAATCAAATTGAGCGTCGTTTGGTGCAAGAGTTGGGTCGTGATCCGCTACCAGAGGAGATTGCCGTGGAAATGGGCGAGGATATTGATAAGATCAGACAGATTATCAAGATTTCTCAAGAGACCGTGTCGCTAGAGGCCTCGGTCGGTGATGATGACGACGACAGCACTTTGGGTGATTTTATTGAAGATGAAAAAAACATCAGCCCAGATCGCGTGGCGGCTATGAAATTATTAAGCGATCATGTTCGTCATGTGATTTGCGACTTGACTCCGCGTGAGCAAAAAATTCTAGAAATGCGTTTTGGTTTGACTGATGGCGTAGCGCACACCTTGGAAGAGGTGGGTCAGGAATTTGGGGTGACCAGAGAGCGTATCAGGCAGATTGAAGCCAAAGCCCTAGAGCGCATCAAAAAACACGAAGACATGCGCAAACTTAGAGATTATTAATTATTAAGCTTCTTACATATATGTTTATGACGGCCCACACCTCGGTGGCCTTGTGGCTGACTACCAAGTTGCTTAATCCTTGGCTGGCTTTTGTGCTCGGCTTTGTCATGCACTTTTTTTTGGATTTTTTACCGCACGGCGATAGTGATTTTGATTATCACAAAAAAAATGAGCATGAGCAGAAAATTTTTGAGCTCAAGATTGCCGGAATTGATGTCATTTTTTCAATCATCTTGATATATTCTTTTTTGACATCCCAAATTGATTTCAATCAATATATTTTGTTGGCCGCACTGCTTGGCTCTTGGGTACCGGATTGGATTTGGATGGCCAGTGATTATCTGCATTTGAAATTCATGGGCTGGTACAATAGATTTCATGTCAAAGTGCACAATCTAATTGGTTATGATTTTACTATGCCCTTTGGGCTTACCTTTCAGATTCTAGTGACTATATTTTTTACAGCTTTAGTGTTTTAAAATGCGGAACAAGTTATTAAAACTTTATCAAAACCAAATGTTTATTTGGTTTTGTTATTTATTAGTAGCTTGGCTTTTGTATTTTAGAGTGCTGAGCAATTTTTTTGTTAGTGATGATTTTCATTGGTTGTCGCTAGCCAAAAGTCGACCTTGGGATTGGTCAATTTTTATTACTAATTATGAAGGCCTTAAATTAGGCGGCTCTTATAATCCGCTGTTGTTTGTTTTTTGGAAAGTGGCTTTTGGACTTTTTGGTTTGCATTATCAGTGGTATCACGCGATTAGTATATTGTTGCACGCCACCAACGCTTGGCTGGTTTATATTTTGGCCAAAAAATTATTAGGTCAGTATCAAGCCAGAGCCGCTTATTGGGCTAGCTTGTCGGGCATGTTTTTTCTGTTGTGGCCAGTGCAAGTTGAAGCCATTTCTTGGATTGCGGCTTGGCCACACCTCTTTGGCACTTTGTTTTATTTATTGTCTTTGATATTCTATCTGAAATTTTTGCCAGCCAAAAAACATTTTGTTTTATTTTTATCAGTTACCTTTTTTGTGTTGGGCTTGATGTGCAAGGAGATTGTCATGACCTTGCCACTGGCTATTATTCTTGTCAATTTATATTTAAAAAATAAAATATTTAGCAAAAATATATTGCCCTATTTTTTCTGGTTGATTATCTTTTTTGTTTTACGCTGGCAAGCTACGGGGCAGTTTTTTGGCTATTATGGTCAGGCCAGCTTGGGGCTGAAGATAAATGAATGGTTGGGAAATTTAGCAATTATTTTTTTGGCCTGGCCGAGTGCTGGTTATTTTCAGACAATTTTTTATAAAGTTTGGTATCATTATCTTTGGTTTTTAGCCGGTGCTTTGGCTTTGTTTTTGGTGGTTTATATATTTTATTTGTGGTTTTATAAAAACAAGCAACGGCTTTATCTTTTTCTTTTGTTAATTTTAAGCTGCTTGCCAGTGTTGCCCTTGGGTTTGCATCGCACGACATTTGCCGGAGAAAGATATTTGTATTTGCCGACAGTTTTTTTTGTGATTTGGTTTATCTCACTGTTGGCTGATTTGAAACTGGCCATCAACAAAAAAATGGTCATAATATTTTTTATGGCCTTTTGTTCAATGGTGATTATAAATGATAAAAATATAATTTGGTCAAAGGCCGCTACTTTAAGTAGACAGATAGTGACAAGTTATGCTGATTTGCATCTTGAGTCAGATGCTAAAGTAATCAGCGTGGCTTTGCCTGATAATTTGCAAGGCGCAGAAGTTTTTAGAAATAATTTACAGCAAGCTTTGGAACTGTATTACCCGGGCAGTCATCCGCAGATTATGTCTTTGCCGGTCTATGTGCAATTAAAAAATTACAATGTAAATCAACATTTGTTGCGCTGGCGCACGGATGAGCAAGGTTGGTTTTTGGAAAGCATTGATCGTAGTTTTGTGGTCACTGGCTTGACCTCTGTTACAATCAATCAAGTATATTTTGAATTGTGGCATTATAATTATCAAAATTATACAGCGGATCTAGCGCGTCTTATGCCAGAAGCAGAGTTGCTCTCGGCACTGCGACAGGGGACAGTCAAATGGCTAAGTTTTGATCAGGGGAGATTGATTGTTAAATAATATTAGTAGAAAATAAAACTCCGCATTTAGCGGAGTTTTTATTTAGGCTATGTGGGAAGTTTTTCTCTTGGCCCTTACTATTCCAATAGTGCTCAGGACAACAACTATTAGCCCTAGCAATTGAGCTCCGGGGCTATCATCATATCCTCCGTATATAAATATAAATATACCGATCAATATCAACAAAACAAAGAATAGTATTTTTATTATGTGCTTACTTTTGTTCATAATAAAAAGTATAGCATATTTTTTTAAAAACAAAAAAGACGAAGCTATTAGCTTAATCTCTTTTGTTGGTTCCTCATTATAACCCTTTTACTCTATAACCTTTTTATTCTTGGTTGTCCAGTTTATCGTGGGCTTCCTGATCGGAGACAGGTTTACTCATAACTAGCAGTTTGACTATTCCCCAAGCAACTAGTGCATAAATAATTATGGCTAGGAGTACAGACCAGTCAAAAACACTTTTTTCAACTTGGGAAACTTTCACTACATTTGAAAATGGCCCAGCGAACGGAGCAGACAGGTTGTAAATAAACCGCGTAAAGCCCGCAGATTGATTGGCCCCAATGAATTTGAGAATAAAGCGCAACGCTAGCAGTATTTCGATAACACCTAGGATGTACCAAACTATCTGCGAGCCTCTGAATCGACGGCGGATTGGATTGGCAACCGACTGCGGATTGATTGGTTTGGCGTTAATGGTAGGAACGCCGTCATTTTTTGGGGGCATTACTGAGGTAGATTGCTCTGGTTTTTGTTCTTCCATATAGATATATAAGTTAATAATTAGAATTTAGTGATTACCCTGATTATAGCATGTTCGGTCAATATTGTCTGTAAGATCAATAAAAAGTTAAAAATGGCATATTACTCAGTGCTTTTAGTTTATAAACACCAATTTTGACTGTGTTTTTGACTTTGCAAAAATGAAAATAAAAAACCACCAACCGAGGTTGATGATTTTTTAATGGCTCCGAGGGAGGGATTTGAACCCACGACCAATTGGTTAACAGCCAACTGCTCTACCACTGAGCTACCTCGGAACGTTTTCTGATTAACATCAGAGTTTAATATGATAATTTTTTATCACATTAAAACCGGATACTAATTATTTTGTGCAGTCCCAGCCGGAGGCTGGTCCGCCTCGGGCGGAAACTGCTCCCTGCCTGCCGGCAGGCAGGTACCACTGAGCTACCTCGGATTGTATAAATTGGTAGCGGGGGCCGGACTCGAACCGGCGACCTCCAGGTTATGGGCCTGGCGAGCTGCCAACTGCTCTATCCCGCGATGGATTGTGGATCACC
>CAZILH010000023.1:0-15222 GCA_964540095.1 uncultured Gammaproteobacteria bacterium
ATTATCATACCAATGGCAAATCAATGGTAGATCCCGGATCAAGTCCGGGATGACGCCGAGGGGTCGGCGGGCTATTTTAAAAAAAATATTAATCAGTAAATCTAGTATAATCAAATATCACTTTTCTATCGCCGAACCAATGCTTGATCTCATGCTCGGCTTCTTGCGGGGTCTCGGAAGCATGAACCAGGTTCATGACAGCGCGATGTTCGGTATTGGCTACAGCCGGAGAATCAGCGGAATAGTCGCCACGGATTGTGCCCATGTCAGCCATACTAGGAATAGTGACACCGCAAATTTTGCGAACCATATCCACGGAGTGCACACCTTCTACCACCATCCTGACCAAAGGCGCTGAAGTCATATAATCAATGACCCAACCCCTGACCATCTTACCCAACTCAAAATCATCGTCGGTGCCTAATTCTTTTTTGGCATCAATGCCGTATTTGCTGTAAGTAGTTAATGTCTTCTGACCCAAGCGACGAATCCAAGCTTCATCTTTGGGATAATGATCATTGATCTGATCTTTGGTGGGCTGAAACATTTCCAAAGCCACCACCTTCAAATCGCGTTGTTCAAAACGACGAATAACCTCACCAATCAAACCTTTTTTTACACCATCGGGTTTGATCATTACATAAGTTCTTTCTTTTTTGAAATTCATACAATTATCAATTTATTATAAATTCACCCTTTAATTAAATATCGGGTGAATTATTATAAGCTATTATTTTTTATTTGCCAAGTTTTTCTAATTCACGTTTGACTGAAGCCACAACTTCGGAAGGGGTAATGTTGGCTTTGACCAGATAACCCACTGCGCCAAGTTGCTTGCCACGCTGGACATCTTCATCTTGACCAAGATTGGTCAGCAACATCACTGGCATGTTTTTGGTGCTTTCGTCCTCTTTCAAGGATTTGAGTACTGAGAAACCATCCATCTTGGGCATGATAATGTCCAACAAAATAAAATCTGGGGCCATGCTTTTGGCCATTTCCAAGCCCATGGCGCCATCCATGGCTTTGACTAGGTCATAGCCCTCGTTTTTGAACTTGACTTCGTACATATTGGCCAACATTTCCTCATCTTCTATCAAGAGAATTTTAATTTTTTTATCAGGCATATATTTATATAGTATTTTTTAGTGCTTTAATTATAGGATAAATATTAGTAAAAAGCAAATAAAATACCGGGCGGCGCTGTTAAGCTAACCGCCCGGGTACGGCAACCAACCTGGTTAGTTGGAGTGGCAGCCGATGACCGGCTAGCTCATGCTCCCCAGTGGTCCGTGTTTGACCACGAGATGACTAGGAGGCCTGCTGGCCTCGGGAACGAAGGACATTCATAGCTGAACCTCCAGCAGAGTATGGGAGTTGCCTCCCATCCTGCGGCGCCGGTTGATCAGGTGACGACGTTCAGGGTGGTCATGATGAAGGGGGAGGGAGAGGGGTGGTGACGGCAAGAACTCGCCGTCGGCGCGCGAATGTCCATAATTCGTTCTCCTCGGTTGGACGCCTCGCAATAACCTATACAAGCTTGTTGTCCCCCCTTTCAGCTTGATAGGCTGTACACAAAACATTAATAAGCTTAGCAAAAATAAAAAAACCGTCAATAGCGGTATTTAAAAATATAGGGCTCGTCGCGTCTGACGCGACGAGCCCCCTGCCTGAACGGTCGCTGCCCGAGAGCTTCTCGGGTTAAGCGGCCGCCGTCTTCGTGAAGCCGCTGATCTGGGATGTCTGGGCGTACATATGTAGCCCACCACCTTTCTTAGAGCCCCCAAAGGGAGCAATCCAGCTCCGGAGCTTGCCTGGGGCTTGATCCCCAAAGCTAGCATCGCGGCTAGTTTATTATAGCAAAACATTTTATTAGGTCAACCCTTTTCATTGTCATTGCGAGCCCCGTCGCGTCACGCGACGGGGCGTGGCAATCTATAGCTTATAATAACAAAAACCGCCATCTCTATACTGTCATTCTGGAGCGAAGTCGAGCTTAGCTCGACGGAGCGATAGAATCTACAAATTTAAATAGCTGTGGATTCTATCGGTCCCCTTCGACTACGCTCAGGGTCCCTCCAGAATGACGGCAAAATAATAGCCAGCGGGCACTACTCATTCCACCCACCACTTATTGCCATCGCTAAAAACTCTAATGGTTCCCAAGTCCTTGGTTTCTTTTATCTGACAACCCACTTTGTCCAAGCGATCCAAGGCCTCCTGATGCGGATGACCGAATTTATTATCCATCCCTACTTCAATGACGCACAACTCTGGATTGACTGCTGACAAAAATTCCAGAGAAGATGAATACTTGCTGCCATGATGCCCGACTTTCAAAATCTCACTATCTATATCGAACCCACTCTGCAACAAAACCTGTTCTTGTTCGCTGGGCAAATCCCCTACTAGCAAATAATCTATTCTTCCATTAGATATTTTCAAAACCAGTGAATCATCATTGATATTTTTACTATCTACATCATCGCTTTTTAGTATTTCCAAAGTAAGGCCCTGCCCAAAATCATACTTCTGACCAGTTTCTGCTATCTGTTCTTTCAAACCATGCCGTTGTAAAGACAAAAGCCAAGCTGAATATAGGGCGGTGCTTGGTTTTTCTGGTGTAGTAATAATATTTTTGACCTGATATTTTTCCAACAGATCTACCAAGCCAGCATAATGATCATCGTGATAATGTGAAATAAAAATATAATCTATTTTTCTATCCCACCAAGGCAAACACTGACCAAGCATTGGCAGTAGCATGTTATCAGCGCCACCATCTATTAAAATATTTTGCCCACTAGCTGTACGAAACAATTCGGCATCACCTTGGCCCACATCCAAAAAACAGGCCTGAAAATTATTTTCACTTCGAATACTAAAAAACAAAAAAGTTAAAGTCAGCAAAACAATAAAAATAACAATTTTAATCTGGCGCTTCATATTTTTGGGGTTTTAATAATATAGTAATCATAATAACAATAAAAAAACTCAAAAGCATAAATTGCCAGTCAAAACCAGCAATTGATAAGGCGGCATATTTAAAGTGTGCCAATATTTCCATGATTTTAAACATAGCCCGCAGTAATAAGTCCAAAGGCCACAAAAATACTTGACCCAAAATTGGCACCGAGCCAAATATCGCCAATAATATGGTAAGCACTAGTATAAAAGGAAAAAGTGGCAAAGCCAAAAAGTTGGCTAGAGCCGCAATTAGTGACATATTGGCAAAATAATAAGCCGTCAAAGGCCAAGTAAAGACCTGGGCGGCTGAAGTGACGGCTAGAGTTTCTCTGATTTTGAAAGTATTGCCTATTTTTCTAAATATCTGATTAAAAAAATTGCTATAAAATATCAGGCCAAAGACCGCTAAAAAAGACAGCTGAAAGCTAATATCAAACAACAAAAAATAAGGATTGGCCAGTACAAAAAGATCAACCAAAAAAATAACACTATACAGAGAAAAAGTTTGGCGCTTGATGATTGGCCCCAAAAGCGCCAACAAAATCATAGCGCTGGACCGGAGGGCCGGACTGATGAAGCCAATCAAGTATAAATAAGCCAAAAGAGCTAAAAATAAAAAAATAAACACTTGCTGGCGATACAGACCAAAAGTGCCCAGCAAGGCGTACATCAGCCAAATAATAATGACCATGTGCAAGCCCGAAATAGAAATGATGTGCGTCAGTCCAGTGCGACTAAATTGATTGACTAAATATTTTGGCACTTCTTTTTGATTGCCCAAAATTACTGCTTTGGCAAAAGCGCCGCTGGGCTCGGGTAATTTATTTATATTATTGGTAAAAAAATTGCGTCCGCGGTTGACAAAATCATTCCAATTATCTTGATGCCCTATTTTGCTAATTCTGGCTTGAGCGCAACGATAAAATATTTTGTCCTTAGCCAAATATTTGTCATAGTAAAAAGTATTTTTTCCAGTCATGGCTATCGGCTCAGGGCGGTAGACAAAACAGTTTATTTTTAATAAATCATTGATCTGGTATTCTGGGTATAAGCTTGATTTTAATAATATTCGCCCGACAAATATATCGTCGGTGGGCTCTATGACATAGGCCCAGCCATCCAAAGCTTTGTCGCGGTCTGAAACCACACTGGAAAAATCATAATTTTTGGCAAACTGAAAATTATTTATTTGCGCCTCATTATTGCTAAAATAAAATAAGCGCAAAATCACTAAAATCAAAATTGTGACTACAAAAAAATATCTATTTTTAAAACATAAAACAATACTCAGCAAAAATATTAGCCACAAAAATATTATTTTATCAACCAAGTAATTATAAAAAATAACAACATTAAAAAAACAGCTGACCGCAGTGGCCAGCAAAAAAATACAGCTAACCAAAAGAAAAAATCTGCTCTTCGGCATCTTCAAAATCGCTTTCTTTAAGCGCTGTTATTTTAGCCCAAATAGAAAATTAGTCAATGTAGGTCAAGATAGTTGGCGCCAAAGGCAAATATGGCAATAAATAGCTGTTTTTTAAATTAGTACCATCAATGGACCAGACAATATTATAATCCCAAATGCTGTCTGGGTCAGTAGTAATTATATCTGGCTGTAAATAGGCCTCGACCACGCTATCTTTGGCCAATTGATCAATATTCAGCATAAGTTGCACCAAGTGACCCTCGGCGTTGATGGGCAAGGGGTTGCTCCACTCGGCCTTGGCTATCACTGTGTTGTCTTTGATAATCACATCCATGGGATAATACTTGCTGTCCACAAAAACTTTGGCCTGGCGCACTGTGGCATTCTTGACCTGATAATACCAAGTGAATTTATAAAAATTTATTTTATTTTTCCCAGATGCTTTGATCTTGGTAGAAAAAACATTGTTCCAACCCGCTCCTAAAGAAGGATCGACAACAGCCGACTCAAATATCGGATAATCACTCAAAGAATGCACGCGAGATAAAACAATCGGCTCTGTCCAAGAAATAATATTGTTGGACACATAACCCTTGCCCGTAATATTTTTTAAGCTAAACAAATAATCTCCCACTGGCAAATCTTTGGCATAAAGCTCAATGTCAAGCAAAGAACTAATTTTGGCTACTAGCGGTTTATTGATCACAAAAAAAATTTTGTCCGCCGTGCTAGTGGCTGTGGCTACGATATTACCGTCATTGATCAAAACAAATTCAATGTTATCGTTCTTTTGTTTTTTGGCTTGCTCCAAACCAAATTCAATAGTTTTGATATCTAATAATTCCGCACCACTGGCCAAAGACATAAGGCCCAACAAAGTCCTACCCTGACTAGGCACTATAAAATTCCCCTGCTTGGTGCGATTGTAGACCTGCCAATCACCTTGATCGACAATTTGAGTCACTCCGCTAACTAAAGGAAATTTGCCAGTCGGAATAAGGCGCTGATTTTGATAAGTAAGTTCCAGGTCAGTCCTGTTTTCAACAGAAAATTGCATAATCGTACCAGTGGCCATAGCTTTGGTCTCTGGCAAGGTAATGACAAATTGACTAGTACCAGCCGGTAATTTGTAATCATTAAGATTAAAATTCAAATAACCCTGTTCATCTAGATCCACCAAAGTCCCTAATTGCACTCCTTGATGAAAAAGTTTCAGCTGGCTGAGGTATTGCGCATCATAAAGCCCATTAACATAAACTTTCATTTTTTGAAGACCAGCGCCAGATATTGGGGAATCGATCGTTAGTTGAAACAATTGTACTTGAGTAGAGCCCCTACTCACTCGCTGTTCCAAAGTATTGCTTTGCCAATGAACTTTTGGGCTAGCGTCTGCCGCCCAAGAGCTTGGCCCTGGCACGGTCATAAGGGCTAAAAAAAATATGCCTAAAGAAAATAAAAAGGCTACCACAAAACGATGGCGCCAACGCTTGGGCTTTGGTCTATTGTAAGCTAAGGGACCAAGGTGTTCAAACATAAAAAAATATTAACTGACTACCTGTCATTATACAATAATTTACCAAAAATATGAAATACTAAAAATTATTTTTTTACTTGCCGCAAACTGGCCTCAATCAAGGACCACAAATCCCCGTCCAAAATAGCATTAGGATCATGCGATTCATATTCTGTGCGATGATCTTTGACCATTTTGTAAGGATGCAAAACATAAGAGCGAATTTGATTGCCCCAAGCCGCGGCTGTATATTCGCCCTTCAAGGCCTGCTTTTCTTCCTCTTTTTTAGCGGCTTGATATCTTTCTAGCTTGCTCAAAAGTACAGCTAAAGCTTGATTTTTGTTTTGTAGTTGTGAGCGCTCGTTTTGGCAAACAGCTGTCAAACCAGTCGGCAAGTGGACAATCCGTACGGCTGAGTCCGTGGTATTGACTGACTGCCCGCCGTGACCAGAAGCTCGAAAGGTCTCCACTCTTAGCTCGCTATCATTGATTTTTACTTTTGGCTCGATAATTTCTGGTAAAACTTCTACCATAGCAAAAGAAGTATGCCGAGCGTGATCGGCATCAAATTCTGACAATCTCACCAAACGATGGACGCCAGCTTCTTCTTTGAGATAGCCATAAGCAAAAGGCCCCACGAATTTAAAAGTCGCGCTTTTGATGCCAGCTTCATTGCCGGGAGTCCTTGATAAATAAGTTGTTTGATAATTGTTTTTTTCACCAAACCTAAGATACATCCGCTCCAGCATCTGAGCCCAATCTTGGGCATCAACTCCGCCTGCTCCAGCATTGATAGTAACAATAGCTGGCGCTTGATCATATTGGCCAGACAAAAGTAATTGCTGGGCCAATTGTTCGTATTTTTTTTGCTGATCAGCAAAATCATTAGCAAACTCTTCTAACAAATCATCAGCTTGATTATCGGAACAGACAATTTCCAGATCTTCCAGCTGTTTTTTCAAATTTTCCCAGTCCGTAATCTGCAACTCTAGATTACTCATTTCTTTGACAATACTAGCGGCTTCGCTTTTTTGCCAAAAATTCGCACCTTGAGTGTGGACACGCAGATCATCTAGACGCTGATGTTTTTGGGGAATATCCAAAGCAACTATCGCCTGATCAACTTGCAACAAAAGTTCTTTAATCTTTTTGCGTAATTCTTCCACTGTTATTTTTTGTATCTTTCTAAAGTCACAGGCACATCACGTAACTGACCCTTGGACCAAACTTTCAAATTTATTTTGTCATTGGGCTGAAATTGAGAAATAGCTTGAGCCAAATCATAATCTTTGCTTAGTTTTTTGCCATTGACCTCAGTAATAACGTCATTGGCTTGTAAACCCGCCTTACTAGCCGGTGAATCTGGCAAAACAGCCGTGTCAGTAGCTGTGTTACCCTGCGCCAATAAAGCACCTTCCGTAATATCTAGTTTTAATTTCTTGGCCGTGTCTTCATCCAACATAGTGTATCTGACACCCAAATAAGGCCTGATAATTTCACCTGTCTTTTTGACGCTATCAATTATTTGTCTGACTGAGTTGATAGGAATAGCAAAACCAATCAATTGTCCTTGACTGGAAATTGCCGTGTTGATGCCAATCACTTGTCCAGACAGATTGAGCAATGGACCGCCAGAATTTCCTGGATTGATAGCGGCGTCAGTTTGGATGACATTGGCTAATTTCTCCGAGCTACCACCGGTGCCAGCCACAATGCTCCGGCCCATACCTGACACCACGCCGACAGTGACAGTGTTGGAAAACTCAGCCAAAGCATTACCAATAGCCACGACACTTTGACCAATCACCAATTTGTCAGAATCCCCCAGCTCAACCATTGGCAGACCGCTAGTTGCTATCTTTAAAACACCAATATCATTAAACAAATCTGTGCCCACAATTTCTGCATCAAAACGACGACCATCATTCAGTATTACTTTATATTTTGCTGTGGCATCTTCAATAACATGACGATTGGTCATGATCAGGCCATCACTGGAAATAATAAAACCAGTGCCACCGCCTACTTTTTGGAAATCCGGCTCAGTGTTTTTTGGACTTTCTGGTTGCTGATTAAAAAATGGCCAGCTTCCAAAAAAATCGCTAAAAGGATCAACGCTGACATTTTTTGATACATCTTTTTGTATTTCAATAGAAACTACTGCTGGAGAAACTCTTTTTACAACATCCGTCACCGAAGTTTCCTCTTGTCTGGCAACCTGTTGTTTAATAGCATTTTCAAAATTATTTCCCTTGGCCCACGGCAAATTACTAAGATTATTGACTATTAAATAAGAACCAAATAATCCACCCAAGATAGTACTTACCGCAATAATTAAAAAAACATCTAATCCTTTTCTCATATGTTTATTTTAAGTATTTAACTCCCGCTATTTAATTGAAAAATAAATTTACTTTACGAAGCGCGCGAAATTAATTATTCGCAATACTGATTGATAATGTCCTGCCTCTTTACTGGGACACACAAAACCTCGAAGCCATCAACAGCTGGCGCTTGAACATTGTTGGTATCGCTGCCAAGCATGTCATTGATATAACCTATATTCAAGGCCTGCAGAGCTGGCTTTATCATGCCGACATAAGTTTTTACATAAGGTGAAATATAAACAATACCAAAAACTATAGGTACAACAATAATTAACCATTTGATAACATTCAAAATGGCTTCGGTCCTAAAATGCTTTTCAATTTTGTGCAAACGCCTATCAAGACTACTAAGCACCTCTTGATTTTGACGCACCACTTCTTTCAAATCTAGCTCTTCCATTTTTTTATTATTTAACAAAGCGAATTATTTTTTATTCCTATTTTGTTTTAGCAAGCGATTAAGCTCGGCTTGAAATGTTTTGACATCTTTGAAACTGCGATAAACTGAGGCATAGCGAATATAGGCCACTTGATCAAAACTTTTGATCTTTCTCATAACAATTTCTCCAATATCCTTGGAAGTGATTTCATTGTTACCAATTTTTTGGATATCACGCTCAATGTCGCGTACTAATTTTTGAAACTCCTCTTCTAAATAAGCTCTTTTCTCCAATGAAGCACGAAGACCCTTGACCAGCTTATCACGGCTATAATTTTCTCGACGACCATCGCGCTTGATAACCACTAAATCCAATATTTCTATGTCTTCAATAGTAGAAAAACGATAAGAACACTTTTCGCAGGCTCGCCTGCGCCTAATGCTAAAACCCTCGCCACTTAAGCGAGAGTCAATTACCTTGGTGTCTTTTTTGTTGCAAATGGGGCAATTCATCCCGTTAGAAATATATTACGCCAAATTATTAAAATTTATATTTAACGATCTTTAATTTTTTTTCTCAAAAAAGCCGGTATATCCCATTCCTCTTCTTCTTTGGTCTTGGGAGCCAATTCTGAGTCCTCTTCTTCGCGCTCTGGTTTTTTCTCAAAAGCGTTTTTTATTTGGCGATCTTCGCTGGTTTTGGTAAAAGCATCAGAAAAAGAAGTGACCGCTGGCCGTGTTAATTCCACTTTGCTTTCGGAGCTCTTCTTGAAACCAGTGGCAATAACAGTCACTTTGACATCTTCACCCAATGATTCGTCAATAACTGCACCAAAAATTATTTTGGCTTCTGGATCACAATGAGCGGTAATGACTTCAGCGGCCTCACTGACTTCATACATAGTCAAATTACTGCTACCCGAAATAGTAAACAGCACACCAGTAGCGCCGTTGATGGATAATTCAAGCAATGGACTGTCTATGGCTGCTTTGGCCGCCTCTTTGGCTCTTTCTTCGCCATTTGCCCGACCAATACCCATCAAAGCTGAACCCGCTTGCTTCATGATAGCTTTGACATCAGCAAAGTCGACATTGACTAAACCCGGCACAGTGATCACCTCCGAAATACCCTGCACACCTTGTTTTAATACTTCATCAACAATGGCAAAAGCATCAAGCAGTGAGGTCTTGCGATCGATAATCTGCAATAATCTATCGTTTGGTATGGTAATGATTGTATCTACTTTGTCAGCCAAGCGCTCTAAGCCGCGTTCGGCAATATCACGACGCTGTACTCCTTCAAAGGTAAAGGGCTTGGTCACCACTGCCACAGTCAAAGCACCAAGCTCTCTAGCAATATCAGCAATGACTGGAGCTGCCCCTGTGCCAGTACCTCCGCCTAGGCCACAGGTAATAAAAACCATATCCGCGCCAGATAGTTTTGACAAAATCTCTTGCTCGTTTTCTTCAGCACTTTTTAATCCCAAATCTGGATCCATGCCCGCTCCTAAGCCCCTAGTGGTATTTCGACCAATATGAATTTTGTGGCTAGCCACCGAGCTATGCAAAGCTTGCGCGTCAGTGTTGACAGCTAGAAACTCCACACCTCTAATCTTGGCCGCCACCATGCGGTTGACAGCTGAATTGCCAGAACCACCAACACCAACTACTTTGATATTAGCAAATGTTTCTACTGGCGGTAACACTTCTTTGATATTTTTTTTCACCATCTTTTTTTACTTGGATTATTTAGGAAGGCCAAATTGACTTAAAGACATTGTTAATTTTTGATCCCATTTTTTTAAAAATATCCGCTCCCGGTAAGGTATAGCCACTTTCAATATTTCGATCAGCCCAAATGACTAAACCCAAAGCAGTGGTATATTCTGGATCATTTAATTTATCTATGGGGAAATCCTGATTGATTGGCAAACCATGAAAAACTGGCAGTTCAAATACTTGCTTAGCCAAATCAATTATCATTGGCAACTTTGAGCCACCGCCAGTTAAAATTATCCCCGCTGGTAGCTTACCAGCTCGCCCAATTTTTTTCAATTCTTCATTGACTACCTCAAAAATTTCCGTCATTCTAGCTTCCGAAATTAAAGCAATATCACGCTTGTAGACGAAGCTACCTTTTTTCTCTTCTTCGGAATATTTATGCAGATCAACTTCATCGCGTTTGGAAATGCCCTCAGCCAAAGCTTGAGCATGATCCAACTTTACTGCTTCGGCTACCATGACAGAAGTTTTCAAACCAATGGCTAAATCGTTGGTAATGTGACCAGCGCCTACTGGCAAAACCGCAGTGTGTAAAATATTGCCATCTTCAAAAACCGCCAAAGAAGTAGTAGCTGCGCCAATATTGACCACGGCCACACCCAATTCTTTCTGCTTCTTGGTCAAAACTGCCTCGGCTGTAGCTAAAATTGAAAAAACTATAAACTCAATATCCACTCCTGTCCGATAAATACACTTGGTCAAATTTTTGACCTGCGAAGACAAGGCCATCACTACTTGGGTCTCCACTTCCAACCTGACACCAGTCATGCCTTGGGGCTCTTTGATATTTTTCTGATCATCAAGGTTGTAGGCAATGGGCAAAACATGCAAAATCTCGTAATTGGGCATGATGGTTGTGCTTTCGGCTACTTCCACGGCCCGAGCAATATCAGAGTCCTCTACTTGCTGACTGGCCTTGGCCACAGCCACAACACCACGACTGTTGGTAGTTTTGATGTGTGTACCAGAAATACCAACCACAATTTTATCAATCCTTAAAGCCGTCATTCTTTCGCATTTTTCCATGACCTCGGCAATAGAAGAAACAGTATCCTCAATAGAGTTGATTGATCCGCGACTAATACCCAAAGACGGAGTTTCAGCTACTCCAATTATTTTCAACCGATTCTCACCCAAACGCTGACCCATGACTATCCTAATGGATTGGGTGCCGATATCGAGACCAGTAATGATTTCTCTGTTTTTGGACATTTAGACAAACGGGGCTAAAAAATTCGCCTTAATAATAGTTAATTATAATTAAAATCTGACATTTTGCCAAATAATTTTATATAAAAATAATCAAACCAATAACTACGGCAAAAAAAGCTACCAATAATACCATACCCGCTAATAAATCCTTGATTTCTTTGGTATAACCGTGGGTTTTGGGGGCTAGCATATCCACTAATCTTTCAATGGCTGAATTAAATATTTCCAGAGCCAAAATCAGGGCAATGACCAAAAGCAAAGCTATCCACAAGCTTTGACTCAAACCCCGCCAATATCCCAAAAGCAGAACAAAGGTTGTGGCCAAAAGATGAAGACGAAAATTATGCTCACTGCGAATAACAATTTTCAATCCTTGCCAAGCGTGTTTAAAACTTTTCCACCAGACGGCCATACTAAAACTTACTTAATAATAACTGCTCTTCTTTTTCTTGACGTGTAGCTTCACTGGTACTTTTCTCGTGGTCATAGCCCAAAAGATGCAAAGTACCATGAAGCAGTAATAATTTTAATTCTGATTTTATGCTTTTATTTTTTTCTATTGCCTGTTTTTTGGCTTGCTCTAAGCAAATCACTATTTCACCCAATATATTTTTGTCTTCTAGATTGAAAGACAAAACATCAGTCACTTTATTTTTCTGGCGATATACTTTGTTTAATTTTTTTATTTCTTCAGGACTTAGCAGAGCGACAGAAATTTCTTTTTTTATTTTATACTTTGACGAGATGACTCGAGAAAAATCAGTGAGCCAAGCAAAATCCGCTCTATAGCCACGCTTATTAAGGGTGATTATTTTATTATTCATTTTATAAACCTGGGCTAACAAACTTAAAGCTCTTGAGCATCATCTCAAAAGTTGTGGCAAAATTGTGGCTATCGTTGCTGGTGTCATAAATAATGGTATAGACGTAGCCGGTGGTCACTATTAAAACCTGCTTTTTGTCAGTAGAACGCAGGGCAGCTTGATTACCAATCTTAAAATTTTCCATAACTTGAATGCCGTATAAGGTTTTTTGCCAATCAACCAAGCTTTTCTGACCAACATTTTCAGTCACCTCGATGCGTACTAATTCTGAAGTGGAAGTATCTGGTATAAATTCAATTTTCTGCCGTGAATCATCGATGGCTTTGACTAGCCAAGCTTTGGGAGAAAAAATTTCATAAGCATACAAGTCATTGGTATAGCGGATGACTAGACCAGAATCAATAAGCTTCTGGCCACTAGCCAGTGGATCGTATAAATTTTTTATTTCATCGCCATCACTGTAACCATCTTTATCTGAATCCACAATCTGCTTGTCTGTCTGATAGGTCTGTTCTTCCAAGTCAGTCAAACCATCTTGATCAGTATCAATAGCGACTACAATTGGATTTGGATTTTCATTAGTATTGGTATTATTGTTTTGATTATTATTGGCATTATCTACATTAGCATTGGAGTTGGTGTTCTCGTTGTTATTGACATCAACATTGACATTGGTATTTTCATTACCAATATTGGTATTTTGATTAATGTTTTGGTTGACATTGGTATTAGTATTTTTGGGCTTATTTTTCTGCTGTAGCCAATAATAGCCACCACCCAAAAGGGCCATAAGCAAAACAAAAACCAGCACAAAAAAAACTACTATGCCTTTGGCTCCACTATCTTTTTTCTTGGGATTCTGAATGACAAATTTTTTGGGCATGATGCGTATTTCTTCTTCGTTGACCAAAAAATTTTCAGGAACTTTTTCCCCGGTTTTTTTTATATCTTCTGCCATAAATTATTTTAATACTATGGACAAACTTTGCCTCCTGGATAATCTATCTGATTTGCTTCCACACAACCATTTTGAGTACAAATGACGCTGTTTAGCGTGTCAGGACTATTTGACTGCAAGGCAAAAGACCAAGTGGCATCTTGGATAACTTTGTCCAAAACGCAGACCTTAGGAAATGAATCAGGAGCAATTGGCCAAGCTTGATTTATTTTTGGATTACACATATCAGCCCCGACTAAATAATTTGTCAAAGTCGAAGTATTAGAAGCGTCTGTACACAAAATAATGGCTGAAGCCAAACTTGAACCCCAAGCTACAGCTGTGGACAATTTGGCATTTGTTGTATCTTCAATAATCACACCCGGCGTGCTAGTGGCTAGCTTGCCAGGACCAATAGGACTATAACCATTTTTCACCTCTGTGCCATCAGGATAGCTGTCACCGTCAGTATCAGCCACCAATGGATCGGTATTCCAAACATTTATTTCTTCGCCGTCATTCAAACCGTCAACATCTGTATCCATAACCAATGGATCTGTCTTGTAAGTTTTCACTTCTTCCCGATCGCTCAAACTATCGCCATCAGTATCGGCTTGCAAAGCATTGGTGTTGTACTGACCTTCTTCCACGTCAGTCAATCCATCCGAGTCCGAGTCAGTTGTGTCAGCTTCATTAGTATTTTCATTATTATTTATATTAGCATTATCAACTTGATTGGTGTTTTGATTGTCATTAGTTGGTGACTTGATCTTGCCTTTGACAACGATCATATAATAAGCACCAGCACCCAGAGCCAAAACCAACAAAACTACCACCAAAATAATAATTATTTTGTTCAGTTTGTTCCCTGACGTTTCACTAAACATCATGGCGTCAGCTGGTGGTACTTGCTGACTGGGCACAAAAGTCGTGTTGGACACTGGTTTGATCTTGCCAGATTGTACAGCACTGGGCTTGACCAGTGGTGACTGACTGCTTTGGGTCACTGGATCAACATCCGCAAACATGTCAGCCAAGGGCTGAGCTGGAGCCATGGATGGTGGCGGAGTTTGCGGAAGGGCGTTTGGATTTTGAGGCACCGAAGCGCTTTGGTTGTTTTGTTGTTTTAAATCATCAAACATAATGTTTATTTTTAATAAATAATTTAAAGTTTATATATCTTACCAATATTTACTTATAAAATTTACAAATTCATGATACCAAATATCTACTTTATCAACCAAACTCTGCGTTTTAGAAACAACAAAATCTACCCATTGATATCCACTAGAACTGGCATTGCTACTGGCTAAAGTTGCTGTGCCAGAATCTGGTCTAAATACCTGTAAATTATCTAGCCAAAATGGCCAAGGACCCTGTAAGTTGCCGCCTCCGCCAAAATAAGTGACTGGTTTATCAATGCGATTAAATGTACCATCGACCACGACGCCGCTAGAATTATAACCAGTATAAGGCACGTCCGTAACCCGATAAACCCTCTGACCATCGAAATAAAATTCAAAAATACCATCACTGTTCCAAGTACTACCTGTTTGGGTGTTGTGTTTAAAATACCAAACTATGGTATGAGTATTGCCATCAGCCATATTAGCTAAAGCACTTGAAGAAAAACTCCTATCATAACCCGTACCATTACCGCCACCACGGTTATCAAAAAAATGCCAATTGGCCATGTCAGTCGGCGAACCGGGATTAGACTCCACTAACCAAGATACAACATCTATTCAGAAAGCAAAGAAAAATTTATAACCTACTATACCGCTTGGGCAAGACG
>CAZILH010000024.1:0-14708 GCA_964540095.1 uncultured Gammaproteobacteria bacterium
AGTCACTGACGGAACCAACGAATGGGCCAGAGAAATGCTGATCTGTGCTGATGAAAAATTCCACGGTCAGTGGCATAAAGTACGACTTTATAAAAAAGATGTACTCAATGCGCTACTGGTTTATCATCAGGATCCCGAAGTAGAGGGTGTGGGCATACCGCTCATACCTCGCCAAGGCGCTACTGTGCGCCAAGTGATAGCACGCTGGCCAAAAGTAAAAAATGAATATAAGGAAAAAAATAATGCCTGTTTTGAAAAAATTATTAGATTTGGAAAAGCTGAATTCAGTCCGATTTTCTTAAGCACCAAACCTTTGACCGGATATGACCAGCAAGTATATGAAAAACTGGAGTACCACGATGAAGCTCTGGTACACTTGGACGGAACACATAGATTAATTGCTTGGACATTGGCTGGAAGGTTTAACCCAATTAAGTATTATTTTAGCAAGAAAAAATTAGAGGTCTTTGTGGCTGGTGAAATTAAATAAAAAATATGCAATACAATAAACTTGTCCGAGACAAAATTCCAGAATATATAAAAAGTAAGGGTGGAGTACCAATCACCCATATTGCCGATAACCAAGAATATTGGACAAAATTAAAAGAAAAACTTTTGGAAGAGGTTACTGAATTTAATCAAGACGAAAGCGTTGAAGAGATAGCTGACATTATGGAAGTGATCTATGCAATCGGCGACTATAAAAATTTTAGCCAGGCAGATATTGAAACAACTAGAAAGAAGAAAGCCGAAGATAGAGGAGCTTTTAAGAAAAAAATAATTTTAGAAGAATCATAAAAAATTATAATAAAAATGGAAGACAATATAATATTACAAGTAGGAGTAAAAATACTTTTACGAAATAAAGATGGAAAGTATTTAATGTTACGGCGATCACTAGAAAAATACCCTGAAATAAAAGGCCGCTGGGATATTGTTGGTGGCCGTATTGACCCAGGAATAAAGTTATTAGAAAATTTAAAAAGGGAAATAAAAGAAGAAACTAACTTAGAGTTAGTTGGCGAAACAAAATTAATTGCCGCGCAAGACATCCTGCGAAACAATGGGAAACATGTTGTCAGATTGACTTATGTCGGTGAAGCTAGCGGTAATATTATTTTGGATCAATCAGAAAACGATCAATACAAGTGGTACGACTGGCAAGAATTAGTTATCCTAGATGATGTTGATATTTATTTTAAAGAACTTTTAGATAACAAATCATTGTGGCCATAAAAAAATTTAAGAAAAAACCTATAGTTGTTGCTGTTTCCGGTGGTTTTGATCCGGTACATATCGGACATGTCCGTATGTTTACTGCAGCCAAAAAACTGGGCGATAAATTAGTAGTCATTTTAAATAACGATAATTGGCTAAAAAAGAAAAAGGGCTATGTTTTCATGCACGAAAAAGAACGTAAAGAAATAATAGAAGCTTTTGCGGTCGTAGATAAAGTCGTTATTACCAAGCATCCCAAAAACCCCAAGGACATGAGTGTCTGTGACTCTTTGCGCCAAGTAAGGCCCGATATCTTTGCCAACGGTGGTGATAGAAAACTTGATAATATCCCTGAAGTCCAAGTATGCAAAGAAATAAAATGTAAAATGGTATTTAATATAGGCAAGGGAGGCAAGGTGCAGTCCAGCTCTTGGCTAGTGAATAAACGGAAAACCCTAGCTAAATGAATCAACATTTAAAATCTATAGTGCCTTTACTCATCTTTCTAGCCATTGTTTTGGTTCTTTGGGTTTTGTGGAATTTTTTGGGGCTGCCGGATAAAAATGAATTATTGCTCATTTTCAAAGATTATTTTAAACAATACGGATTAATTATTGTTTTCTTAGCCGCTATTGTTGAGGGTTTATTGCTGATTGGTTGGTATTTGCCAGGTGGTACAGTCATGTTTTTTGGTGTAATATTAGTTGGTAAAAACATGCCGCTAGTTTTGCTCAACGGCCTACTAATCACGCTGGGCTTGCTATTGGCTTACACGCTCAATTATTTCCTTGGCTATTATGGCTGGTATAAATTATTAAAAAAATTCGGTCAAACTGATCATTTAGAAAAATATAAAAATAAGCTCCAAAAAAATCTGGGTACTGGCTTGTTTATGTCTTATTGGCACCCCAATGTAGCTGTTTGGGCCTCTACGGCCGCTGGTATTTTGAAGATAAACTTTAAGCAATTTTTTTGGCGCTCTCTACTGGCCTTGTTTATCTGGAATATGTTTTGGGGCGCCTTGGTCTATGTTTTGGGAGAAAAAGCCCTAACCATTGCCAGCTTCAAATTTATTTTTATTGTTTTGCTGGTTTGGATATTTATAAAATTACTAATTAGCTATAGATTAAATAAAAAATAATTAATAAAAACATGGATCCTAAGTTAGAAAATCCAAATCAAGAAATGACCGAGTCTGTATTATTGGCCTTGCTTGATGAATTGGAGCAAAAATCCAAAGCCATGGAAAAAGCCTACGGTGGCGAGCCACAATGGTTTGTGGATCATCCTCAGCTTTATCGAGATTTTATTGAAAAACTATTACTTCAAAAAGACGGATTCAAAAATATATTTATAACAGAAAATGGTTCATATTATTTTGTTTTACACAACGGCCAAACACTTAGAATAAAGTCCTTAAAATATGATTTTGAACCACAGGCCTTGACTGACGAAATTAGCTTTTCTGATGAACAAGGTAGACCCTGTGAATTGCAAGTTGGTAGTAAACCATTTGAAATTATTCGCGAAAAACCGAATGATAAAATACCAGAAGAAAAATGGCATCGCGGACACAAAGTGATAAAAATAATAAAAAAAATATTAATAATTAAAATAAAATATTATGTCTTACCAAAAAAACATTTTAGAAGAAACAAAAAACAATACCAACTTTCGCACAGTATTATTTACTGGTAAAAAAAGCCAACTAGTAGTCATGGATATAAAGCCAGGCGAAGAAATCGGCCTAGAAACCCATGACAATGTAGAGCAAACTTTATTTTTTATGACTGGTATAACCAAAGCTGTCTTGGATGGCCAAGAATCAGTGGTCAAGGCCGGTGATGTAGTTGTAGTCACTCCGGGCACAGCCCACAATTTTATCAACACTGGCAATGAATCTGTGAAAGTATATACTATCTATGCCCCAGCCAACCACATTGATGGTCGCATCCATGTGACTCCAGCTGATGCTGCTGCTGACCAAGCAGACGAGGACTTTGGTCATCAAGTATCCTAAATATGATTTTAGCGTCCACCACATTTATCATAAAAGACGGTCAGATTTTACTCGGCTTTAAAAAGCGAGGTTTTGGCATGAATAAATGGAACACTTTTGGTGGTAAAATTGACAAAGGTGAAAATCATATTGAAGCGGCCAGGCGCGAAGTTTTTGAAGAGTGTGGTTTGAATATTTTATCACTGGAAGAAAGGGCTATAATAAAATTTGCCTGGGATAATAATGATGATAAATTTGAAGTTCACGCCTTCCAAGCTTTAAAATTCGAAGGTCAAGTAGAGGAAAGTGAAGAAATGATGCCCCAGTGGTTTGACCTTAATAAAATTCCCTATGATAAAATGTGGCCAGACAATAAGCTATGGTGGCCATTATTTTTGGCCGGTAAAAAAATAAAGGCCAGTTTCTTATACGGTGAAAAAAATAAATTACTAGAACACAAAATAGACCTAATAATATGAACGAAAATTATCGCAATTATTACGCTTATAGAATTTTAGAAATAATTCCTGGCTTTTTGGTTTGGACTACCTTTATAGTCGCCATTGTCCTGTCATTTTTGGCGCCTATTTGGGGAATTTATTTTATTATTGCTTTTGATTTGTACTGGGTTTTGCGTCTGTCTTATATGTGGATTCACCTGATAATCTCTTGGAAAAAATATCGCCGCGCTATTAAAATCGACTGGCAGAAAAAATTAAAAGAAGAATGTCCTGCTTGGAATGATTATTATCATATTATTTTTTTGCCAACAGCCGGAGAACCACAAGAGATCATTGATACTACTTTGTCCAAACTAACTCAGGTCAAATACGATACCAAAAAATTCATTGTGGTTTTGGCGGGTGAAGGAAGATTTGCTGAACATTTTCAACCCATTGCTGACTATGTTGTTAAAAAATATGAAACATATTTTCATAAAATTATCATCACCCTGCATCCCGACAACATCGAAGGCGATGTCGTTGGCAAGGGTTCCAATCTTTATCACAGTGGACATGAAGTAAAAAAATATATTGATGCTAATAATTACGAATACAAAAAATTAATTGTTTCTACTTTTGATATTGACACTATCACACATCCACAATATTTTTCTTACCTGACTTACTTATTTTTGACTCATCCTGATCCTTATCACGCCAGTTTTCAGCCCATGGCTTTTTATCACAACAATGTTTGGGAATCGGATATTGTCACCAGAGTAGTTGCCAACTCTACCACTTTTTGGCTCTTGACTGAGCTGTCTCGCCCTAGCCGATTATTTACTTTTTCTTCGCATAGTATGAGCTGGCAAGCGCTGGTTGACATTGGTTTTTGGCAAAATAATATTGTCACCGAGGATTCCAGAATATTTTTACAATGCCTGATTCATTATGACGGCAACTACAAAGTAGAGCCCATGCTCATACCAGTCTCCATGAACACTGTTTATGTTGGCCATTTTTGGCGCAGTGTGAAAAATCAGTATAAACAAATGCGTCGTTGGGCTTATGGAGTAGAGCATTTTCCCTACATGGTCTGGCATTTTAAAAATAACAAAAAAATACCGCTAGCCGTAAAATTACGCTATACTTGGAACCAAACCGAGGGCGTGTATTCTTGGGCCACAGCGCCAGTGCTGATCACTCTGATGGGCTGGTTGCCCCTAAAAATTGCCGAACGCCAGTCCCTGACCACTGTGGCTGCCCAGAATGCGCCATTTATTATGGAAAATTTGATGCGCTTGGGTTTGTTTAGTGTTATTACCATTGCTTTGATGGGTGTGATTATTTTACCACCCATGCCACTGCACTTAAAAAGTAAATTTTTGGCCAAATATTTTCGTTACATCTTGATGCTCTTGCAGTGGTTTATTATTCCTTTTAGCATGATTCTTTTTGGCTCACTGCCAGCTATTGATGCCCAAACCAGATTGATGCTGGGAAAATACATGGGCTTTTGGGTAACCGAAAAAAAATTAAAAAAAGTTGATTAATAAATAATATATAATAAATTAAATTTCTAACGATATGAAAAAAATTATTATTGTAGCATTTTTTCTACTTTTAGTACCCTTCGTGTCTGTCAGGGCCATAACTTTAAAAGTGGTTGACGGCAGTTTTATTGACCGCTATTTGGGCAGTATGATTTTGGAAGACAATATTTTCCAGTCAAGAATCTGGTATCTTGATCCAAGTCTTAAACAACGCTATTCAGTCAATGATGTTGCTGACGTGAAGTTGCTAACTGAAAAATTCGGCCAAAAAACAAAAACTTCTGTTTTGAATAAAATCCCCAAAACTGGTGGCCAAAAAAATATTGACTACAATATTGCCAAAAAATACAGCGGACAATTTTTGATTGATACCAGCCAAAACAATGAAGTGTGGTATGTGAATCCGCTTGTCTTAGTACGCTATCGTATCAGTATCGACGAGGCCGGACTAAAAACTCTTACTAATTTAGCTATCGGCCTGCCTTTGGACAAATTAAGCATAATTTCCATTGCTGATTTCAAACAAACGCCAACTCCAAAATCAGCCATAAATTTTCAGCAATATCAAGATATAATTGATGTTCTTAAAAATAGTTATTTCCAACCAAATAAAATAAACGATAAAGATTTATTTTATGGCTCCTTGGCTGGCTTGGCTAGTGGCTTGAATGATCCTTATACAGAATTTTTTTCACCCGAAGGCAAACAGCAATTTGACGACAGTATCGACAACGCGGTAGAGGGTATCGGAGCCACAGTGGAATTAAAAAACAACATCTTTACAATTGTTGCGCCACTTACTGGCTCACCAGCCCTCAAAGCCGGCTTATTACCCAACGATCAAGTCCTGGAAGTGAACCATGAAAGCATTCGTGGATTTACTTTGAAAAAAAGCATCTCTCTTATCAAAGGACCAAAAGGCACGACAGTAACCCTAAAAATTTATCGCCAATCTGAAAATAAAACTTTTGAGGTCACAATCACTAGAGATAGAGTGGAGATACCCAATGTAGTTGCCAAACAGCTGGATAATAACATTGTTTATTTTGGCATAAATGTTTTTTCACCAGATATGGTTTCTGACTTTAATAATTTGCGTAAACAATTTGTTACTACTTCAAGCCGGGGTATTATTATTGACTTAAGAAATAATCCCGGTGGCTATACTGACTCCGCCATCAAGCTAGCCGATATCTGGCTACCAGCCAATGTTTTGATATTACAAGAAAAAACCCGCGACCACACAGAAAATTATTACACGCGCACAGATGAATCATTAAAAATACCGACCATAATATTGACAAATAGTGGTACAGCTTCGGCTTCAGAAATTTTTTCCGCTGCTTTGAAAGAAGCCAATCTAGCCAAATTGGTCGGGCAAACCACCTATGGCAAAGGCACTGGTCAAATGGTCAGTGATTTTCCTGATGGTTCAGCTCTAAAATACACCTATTTTGAGTGGCTGACTGGAATGGGAAATTCCGTTCAAAATCGCGGTTTAAAGCCAGATTATGAGGTGCTAAACGACAATATATATAACATTGATCAACAACTAAACAAAGCTATTGAATTATTAAAATAAATAATATGAATGAAAAACTAGGAAGAGAATATGACCCTACTGTGCCAAAAAATGAACCAGTAGCTAAAATAGAAAACACTAACGATTTTATGTTAGCTATTGCCGCTGGCCAATTAAGCTTAGCCGAAGAATTTTTATTGGCCGAAAAAGCTAAATTGGAAGCACATACTGGCTCAGGACTAATAGGCCATAACGAAAACTGGCTAAAAAATAATTTTAGCATTTTATTGTCTGCTTACGAACGGCTTCATAAACAGGAAGATGTTGTTAGAGTTATGGATTATTTACCTGACTATTTACGCCCCTAGATAACCTAGTAAATTATTTCTGTCTAAAACCGCGGATAAAATCCTGCGCTGACATTATTTTTTTGCCAGCTGGTTGTAGTTCCAGTATTTCTAAAGCATTAGTACCTGTGCCTAAGTACAGGTGATTTTGCTCAATAGATAATTCAGCTGGTTTTAATTTATTTTCAGAAATTTGCGCTGATATTATTTTGATCTCCACATTGGATATTTTTGTATAGGCCGAGGGCCAAGGGTTATAAGCTCTGATTTTATTTTTGATAACATCGGCTGACTCATTCCAATCTATCAAGCCATCTTCTTTTTGTATCAAACCACAGATAGTTGCCTGATCGTCATTTTGAGCAACGGCGGTTGATTTTCCTTCTAGATAATCAATGATATTTTCTTTGAGCAAAAGCGCTCCAGCTTTGGCCAGCTTTTCGCTTAGGGTAATGAAATTATCTTGACTGCTTATTCTGACTTCTGATTGTTTGATGATCGGACCGTGATCCATTTTTTCATCCAACTGCATCAGTGTGACGGCAGTTTTTTGCTGGCCAGCCAAAAGAGCCGCCTGAATAGGCGAGGGACCGCGGAACTCTGGCAACTTGGAGGGATGGATATTGATAGCCGGCAATTCTGATAAATCCAAAACATCTTGTTTGATTATTTTGCCATAAGCCACTACCACAAAAGTAGCGGGCAAATATTTCTTTATTTCACTAATAAAACTATCATCCAATTTTTGTGAAGCTAAAACTGGCAATTTTTCTTTATCAGCCCAAAGTTTGACCACACTATCATTCATTTTACGACCACGACCAGCTGGTTTAGCAACTTGGGTCACCACTGCCTGTACCAAGCCGATCTTATGCAATTCTTGCAAGCTAGGTAAAGAAAAAGAGGGCGTGCCCCAAAATATAATTTTTTTATTGCTAGTCATTATTTTTTTAAACTATCCAAAATATCTTGGCCTTTAGTAATTTCTTCAGCGCGATCAATAAATAAAATGCCGTTTAAGTGGTCTAGTTCGTGTTGTAGAACAACTGCTTCTAAGCCCGACAGTTTATCTTTATGAATCAGCCCAGTCAAATCCTGATACTTGACGTGAACTTTTTTGGCCCTTCTGACTAGTCCAAATATTTTTGGCAAAGACAAACAACCCTCCTCACTTACTTCTTTATTTTTGGAAAAAAAAGTTATTTCTGGATTTACGTATGTTTTGTAGTTTTTGGCATCAGCTTGCCCAATGATAAGCAAACGCTGGCCAATATTGACCTGAGGCGCCGCTAGCCCAATGCCGTCATCTTGGAACATGACTTCAGCCATTTCCTCGGACAATTTTTGTAATTCATTATCAAAAACAGTGACTTTTTTGGCAGTCCGACGCAAAAATGTATCTGGGTATTTAATAATTTTTATCATAAAATATACTATAACAATTTTATTTACTTTTGTCAAATATATATAGCATCTGCTATAATTAATTTATGGACTCCATCCAAGACATATTCAAGAATAAAAAAACCATAAAAGCCCCGGCCTTTGCTTGGCAGGAAATGGCTTTGAAAATTATTGCCGACCTTAGTGTTCCGCCATTCAAACGAAGCTCTGTTTTTAAGGTTTGCAAAGAACTAGATCGCAACTTCATTGAAAAATGTTTTGATGATACCAAGGAGCTAGCCAAAGAAGGCGAGCATTGGCGCTATTTTTTTAAACTAGTTAACCAAAAAAAGGATAAGCCCAAATAAATGGGCTTATTTTATAATAAAATTTTCTACTAGATAGCCGATACCAAAGGGAGCTTGATAGCTTAATTTCTGGGGCTCGTAATTAATCTCTTTTATAATCCCCAAAAGCAACAAGAGAGATCTTAAGGAACACTCTTTAGCTTCTTCAGCTAGAAATTTATCAAATTTTAGCAAAGAATCAAAATCTTTGTCAGCCAAAATTTTTATTATTTTTTGGTCAAACTCTTGAGCGCGTGGAGAATAACCAGCTGGGGAATCTTGATGCAAACGATGAGACAAGTCGCCAGCCGCAATAATCGCCACACGCTTGCTGTATCCTTCTAGTTGTTCTTTTATCATTTCTCCGAATTTGACATGTTGGGCATAGTCGAGTTCTTTGGCTGGGTGCACTATGCAAACTTGGCAATTAGGCAGGTGGTTGGCCAAATAAAACAATGGCACTCCAGCGCCATAATCAATATTTTCCTCCGAGCTCAAAATAACGGGTATTTCGGTCTCCGTTGCTTCTTTTATTTTGTAGCCCAAAGCAATGTCGTTATTAAATTCTAGTTTAGTCACTAGATCGCCGAATCTTTTGAAGTTTATAGATATTTTTGGCTGTTGGTTGATGCTGAATGACTGATGATTCGGACTATGAGATGAGATCACCAGCAAAACATCGGGCTTGCGCGCATAAAGCTCGGCCTCGATATTGTGATAGGCCTCTAGAGTTTCTTTGAGGTGATTGATATTGTCTTTCCCCACCTCGGGAATTAGCAGGGGCGGATGGGGGACAAAGCAAGAAAAAACAATCATTTTTTATATTTTAAGATTTTCACCAGCGTCATGCAAGTTTAAAACGCGTTCGGAAATTGTCTTGATGTTTGCCCAAGAATAACCCAAGTTATTAAATGTCTCGGCATCACTAATCCAACGACGCTGACCATTGGCAATTACATAAACATTGGCTTCGGTCTTGGTTTTTACTAGCGTGCCATCTTTCAACACTACGGGCAGATCGTTATCATAGGTGTCCAAAGTTGCTTGAGCAATGTTGGTTATTTTTAAGGTCGGAAAATTCAGCGTAATAATCAGCGGATCAATAATAGGGGATTTGATGTTGTCTTTTACATAGTACACTCCGTTGGTTTTGGTACTACGCAACAATTTTCCCAGTGGATATTTGGTATCAGCAGTCAGGGCCTGTCCATCTGGTATAGCGTCTAAATCATCTTGTTTCACAACCACCACTTCATCAGCGCTAAAGCCCAATTGTCTAAACACTTCTTTGTTAGTAATCAATCTTTTGACCAAACCATCTATCAAATATCTTTGTCCGATGGGGTTTTCCAAAATAGAATAGTTGGGGTATTTTATTTCCGGACCATCAGGGAATTTAGCAATTTCTTCTGGGCTGATTTTTTGCACATCTTTGGGATTGTATCTAGACACCAAGGCGTTGTTGTTAACAAAAAGCATTTTTTGACCATTGCTGATCAAATAAATTGACTTTATGTCATCTCCGGCCTTGGCTTGCACTACTGCGCCATGAGGAAGCAATCCTTTTACAACTTGGCCAGCCACTCCAAAGCCATATCTCTCCCAAATAGTGGCAAACAACAAATTGCCATGCAAGTGAGGAGTGTAGACATACATAGCGGCTGTAATGCGGTTGGCTGGCGTCACAATTTTTCCATCAATATTGGATGGCACACCTGGCTGAAATGGCCTAGTGTGGATATTATCGATGTAGTCCCTAAACTGCAAAGCGGCCGCGCGAACTTGTTTGCCAAATCCTTGCCATTGCGGATTGCAGGCCTGTCCATCAAAACAATAATAGCCCGTGGCATAGTCCAAGGATCTTTGATCAAAATCGGCTCTTTCAATTACTCCTTGCTCTTTTTGCAGGGTAGTGATAATAAATTTAGGATTTATTTTGGCTTCAATAGAAGCATTGTAAATAATTTCGGCCGCTGATCTAGCCCTGGTATAAGCCAGACGTAAATTTTCATCCATAGTTATCAACTCACCGGGCCCTGGGTTGTAGCCAGTAAAAAAATAATTTTGTAAATAACTATTTTTTGACCGCAAAAATTCTTGAATCTGAGCCAAAGTCATGGCATCAAAATCCTGAGCTTCTTCATCAGAAATTATCACATTATAGTCAAAATCCGCTTTGTTGCTATCAACTTGCGCCTGAGTAGGCATAGCCGCAAAAACCAGAGTCAATAAACCAATTAAACCCAATATTTTACGGGTATTTTTCTTTATATTTTTCATTGGTTTATTATAGCAAAAAAAGCTAATATCACCAAATAAATGTTTGATTTTTGGCTTATTTTAGGTTAAAATAGGATTATGGAATATTTACGATTGTTTATAAGTGTGCCAGTGGATATTGGTTTGGCCAAAAAAATCCACAAGCAATTTACCGCTCTTGATCTGCCTTGGGAGAGTATGCGCTTGGTTTTGCCTGAGCAAATGCACATTACTCTAAAATTTTTTAGTGCCACACCATTGGACAAGCTACCAGAAATTATCTCCACCCTAGAGGGTGTCAAAACCACTGGCCAGGGTCTTGATTTGACTTTGGAGCAGGCCATGGTGACTCCCTTAAATCATCCCGAAGTAATTTCTATGCGCCTGCAAGAAAACCAAGAGCTATCCAATCTTTATAACGCTATTGAGCAAGCTTTATTTTCGGCTGGGCTGGCCCACTTAGAAAGTCGAAAATTTAATCCGCACTTGACGCTAGCCAGAATAAAAAAAAGAGTAGAAATGGCTGAGCTGGCTCCCTTGACTGACTGGAAAGCGAACAACTTTTTTTCCGCTAGTTATTTTAGTTTGATGCAAAGTGAGCTCACTCCTCGCGGGCCAATTTATACCACTTTGCAAGATTTTGAATTATGAATGTAGTTGACTACCAACTTTTTAACATTAAAGTCCAAAAAATTCCTGATTTAAAATTGCGGGAGCTTTTACAATCTTTTTTAAACTCTGATGCCCAGCACCAAATTGTCACTGTTAACCCTGAATTTATTTTAACAGCCAAAAAAAATAATTTATTTGCGCAGATTATAAATGAAGCTAGTTTATCAACTATTGATGGCACTGGCATAATCCATGCTTTGCAGTTTTTGGGTCATGATATTTCTATTGATGACCGGCTGACTGGCGCCAAATTGATTTACAAGCTAATTGATTTGGCTATTTTCAACGATGCTAAAGTATTATTTTGTCTTTATAGCCAGGGCCTAACCAACGAAGAAAGACTAAGACCAGTCTTGGAACAAAAATTTCCCAAATTGCGTTTCAAAATAGGCGATGAAAATAATAGTGTCTTGTTGGCTAACATGTACAAACCGACCATCATTTTAGCCACTATGGGCGCGCCCAAACAAGATTTGTGGCTCTATGAAAATTTGAGTAAAATGCCGAGCGTCCGCTTGGCGGTCGGAGTAGGCGGAGCAGTTGATTTCTTGTCCGGCGCTCTCCCGCGAGCGCCAAAAGTTATGCGCACCTTGGGCTGGGAGTGGCTCTGGCGACTGATGAAACAACCCAGAAGAATAAAAAGAATTTATCGCTCGATTTTTGTTTTTTATTATAATGTTTTAAAATATAAATATGCCAAAACCCAAAAATAATATCCGCACTAGATTTGCGCCGAGCCCTACTGGCTATCTGCATATCGGGGGCCTAAGAACTGCCCTGTATTCTTATTTACTAGCCAAAAAAAATAAAGGTGTTTTTATTTTACGTCTAGAAGACACTGACCAAGAAAGATTGGTCCCGGGCGCGGCTGAAAAACTTGTCGAGGCCTTAAATAATTTTGGACTCACTCCTGATGAGGGTCTTATGATGTCAGCCGGCAAAATAAGCAGTCGTGGTAAGTATGGTCCCTATATTCAATCTGAAAAAATAGCTTATTACCAAAAAATTGCTCAACAATTAGTGACTGAAAATAAGGCCTATTACTGCTTTTGCTCTACGGCCAGAATAGAGGAGTTGCGCAATAAACAAAGGGCTGACAAGCAAATACCCAAATATGATGGTTTTTGTCGCAATATTGAGCCGTCAGAGGCCTCCAAACGCCTCAAAATGGGCCATAAAGCCGTGATTAGGTACAAATGCTTACCCGACACCAAAGTCACTTTTGAGGACAAAATATACGGCCAAATTACGGTCAAAAGTGATGATTTGGATGACTTTGTTATTTTAAAATCTGACGGTTTTCCGACCTATCACTTGGCCAATGTAATTGATGATCATGATATGAAAATCACGCAGGTCATCAGGGGAGAGGAATGGTTGCCATCCACACCAAAGCATGTTTTGTTGTATCAAGCATTAAATTACCAAATACCAGAGTTTGTACACTTACCGCTACTTTTGAATCCTGATCGCAGTAAATTGTCCAAAAGACAGGGTGATGTGGCGGCCGAAGATTTCCTGACACAGGGATACTTACCAGAAGTCCTGCTCAATTATGTGGCGCTTTTGGGTTGGAACCCCGGCACTGAACAAGAAATTTTTTCCTTAAGCGAATTAGTCAAGTCCTTTTCTTTGGAAAAAATAAATAAATCTGGCGCTATATTTGATCGTCAAAAATTGGACTGGTTTAACGCTGAATATATTAGAAAAATATTAGCTGGACAAGGAAAAGAATATAAAAATTTAGTTGCTTTATCAGCCACTTATTTGCCCCAAAACAAAGACAAAGCCGAAGCAGTTTTGAAATTGTTTGGTAGCCGTATTAATAAGCTTAGTGAGTTGACTGAGCTGTCCAAATTTTTGTGGCAATTGCCAAAATATGAGGTCAGTAAATTAATCTTCAAAAAAAGCACGGCTCAAAATACCAAGCTTGGTCTGCAACTGGCTTATGACGCTCTAAATAGCGCTTCTGCCAAACAATGGAAAAATGAAGAACTAAATAAATTACTGCAAGATATTGTCACAAAAAATAATTTGACTCCAGGCGATGTTTTCTGGCCAATCCGTTTTGCTTTGTCTGGGCTAGACAAAAGTCCGTCTCCTGTGGAGCTCCTAGAATTTTTGGGCAAAGAGGAGAGTTTGAAGAGAATTGCTTTGGGGATTGAGAAGGTGTAGGTTGATGAGTAAAATTAAAAAATACAATATAAATAATAAAATATTTATTTTATAACTAATATGAAATGCATTATAATCCATGGTTGTCCCTCTAATATAGAAAGAGCTATGAATCCCGAAACTAGAACTCATGATAAACATTGGATACCATGGACAAAAAAACAGCTAATAGAGAATGGCATTTCAACAGAAACTCCTCTAATGCCGGAGCCATGGAGTCCAAGCTATGAAAAGTTTAAAGAAGAATTTGAAAAATATCCAATTGATGAAAATACTGTTCTAGTAGGCCATAGCTGTGGATGTGCTTTTTTGGTTCGTTGGCTTGGGGAAACAAAAAGAAAAATTTTTAAACTTATTTTAGTGGCTCCATGGAAAATACCTGATGAAAATGATGAGGCCAGAAAAAAATTCTATATATACGACATAGATAAATCAATCAAGGATAGGGTTAAAGAAATTATAATGTTCACGTCCAACGATGAAGAAGACGAAGGAAAAGAAAGTTTAAAAATATTCCATAATAATCTTGGTGGAGAAATTATATATTTAGAAAATCATGGCCACTATACCATGAATGATATGGGCACTGAGGAGTTTCCTGAATTAATTAGTAAGATTGTAAATAAACTATAGTTATTTTTCTTGCCAAATAACTAAAATTGTGATATAATATAATAGTTATTGATAATTTTAATGCTTGTCAAAACACCAAAACAAAAAAAATTAACTATATTTTTTATAGGCCTAAGCTTTTTGGGCTTGTTTTTGTTTGTGCGCCATATCTATGCTG
>CAZILH010000025.1:0-12982 GCA_964540095.1 uncultured Gammaproteobacteria bacterium
TTTAGATATCAAATCTTTTAATTATAATATTCAGAGTATTGATGCCAATAGCCAAACCGCCAATTTGCAAGTAAATATGACGATTTCCAATAAATAGAGCTTGTGGATAAGTGAAAAATTTTCAAAAAAAGTCAAAAAGTGCTATAATATAGTTTAGGTTAAATAATAGTTAAGTAAAATAAAAATATAAGTAATAATTTAGACAATAAAGATATGACAAAAAAATTAATTAAAGGTTTTACTTTAATTGAGTTGATCATCGTGATTGCGGTTATTGCCCTGCTGGCAGCCGCAACATTCGTAGCTATCAATCCAGCCAAAAGAGTGGGCGATGCCAACAATGCCAAACGTTGGTCGGATATTACAGCCATAGCCGATGCTTATAACGCTTATTTGGCGGATAATTCTGGCACCAACCCTACTACCACTCCAGCACCAACTTCTGGTGTTACTTATTCAATTGCCAGTACTACTGGTGGTCTTGTTTTTGCTACTTGTGAGGCAGTTGCCAATGGTAATCCTACAACTACAACAGCATTAATTGACTTGTCAGCTTTAGTGACAGCTGGTTATATTGGTCAAATTCCAACTGATCCTAGTTATGTTGTTGGTGATTTGTATAATACGGGTTATTATTTCTATAGGGAATCCACTGGTAAAATGATAGTGGGAGCATGTGATACTTATAACAGCACAAATATTGAGGTTGTCAGATAGTTATAGTTTGAGCTTCTCGGATGGCGGGATGTTACTCTAGCAACCTTATAGGTAATAAATAAAGATCCAGTGTTTATTATGGGGGTACATCAATTAAATTGACAAAAAATAATTAGCACTCTATAATATGGAGTGCTAATATGTTATAGTAAAGAATAAGAAATTATATGAAAGCATTTTTTTTACAACTCAAGAAAAAAAGATATTGGATTCCTTTGCTGATTATTGTATTAATCACTGCTTTTATTATTATTACAGCTATTAATAAAAATAAGGTGGTTTATACCACCGAGGATGCCGTACTCAAAAATCTCAAGCAAACCGTGGAAGTGACTGGCACTGTCGAATCAGCCGACGATATTAACCTTAATTTTGCAGCTAGTGGCCGAGTGGGAGCTGTGTTGGTCAAGATTGGCGATCAAGTAAAAGCCAATCAAATACTAGCCAGATTATCTGCTGGTGATGTGGCTTCTCAGGTTGCTGATGCTCAAGCCGCTTTAGACGTGGCCAAAAGCAATTTGGCACAACTAATGGCTGGAGCCAGTTCCGAAGATATAAATGTCACACAGAGAGAATTGGAAAACGCTAAAACTACTTATCAGACAGCCCTTGATTCGCTAGCCAATTTACAGCAGACCAGCGACGAAGAAATGAACAATTATCGCACTGTAGGTATCAATACTCTGAGTGATAAATATTTTGCTATTCAATATTCTTTGGATATAGTCAAGGACGCCATAATTGATGATGCGGCTGATACTTATTTATATGTCACGGATATTCAATTGTTAAATAATAGTAAAGATTTATATGTCCGAGTGCTTAAACAGAACGAGACTCTAGTGCCGTATATAGAAAAAGCTAAAACTACTAAAAATCAGGCCGATATTTTAGCTGCCCTAGGTGTCTTGAAACAGAGCTTAGAGATGACCGCTGATTTGGTTTCAGATACTTATGACTTGATGCTGGTGACCGTGATTAACGATGTTTATACATCGACAATAGTAACTAATTTTAAAACAAGCTTGAATACTCAAAGCTCTACTTTGAATACAGCTATTACTTCTGTACAAACCGCCGCTAGTAACATTACAAACAAAGAAACATATTATCAGGGACAAATAACAGCCGCTAACAATAGCGTGACAGCGGCTTTGAATAGTTTGAATTTAGCGCAAGCGCGTCTTGATTTAAAACAAGCACCAGCTAGATCATTTGAGATTGATGTGGCTCAAGCCAATATTAGGCGAGCGCAAGCCACGGTGGCGAGGTATTACAGTATGATGTCTGACACCATGATCAAGGCACCAGTTGATGGTATTGTCACCAAAATCAATGTGGATGTGGGCGAACAATCTAGTGTTTCTCAAGAAGCTATTTCCATGATTGGCCTCAGTAATACCCAAGTAAAAGTTGATGTGCCGGAGTCAGACATTACCAAGCTGAAAGTTGGCAATACAGTTGATATTACTTTGGATGCTTTTGGTAATGATCAGATATTCAATGGTACAGTCACCTTTATTGACCCAGCTTCGACAGTGATTAGTGAGGTGATATATTATAAAGTGACAGTTGGTTTCAATACTAAAGATGAAAAAATAAAATCAGGCATGACCGCTAACTTGACTATCCTGACAAATAATAAGGACAATGTCTTGGTGGTACCCTCGAGAGCAGTGTCAGCCAGAGGCGACACTAGGTATGTGCAGGTTTTGGTTGATGACAAACCAGTAGAAAAAGAAGTACAGGTTGGTTTAAAAGGCGATGATGGTCTGTGGGAAATTACTTCTGGTCTCAATGCTGGCGAAAAAGTAATTATTTCCACCAAAAACGGTAAAAAATAAAAGATGATAGAGCTTATTAATCTTAATAAAGATTATACTAACGAAGAAGTAGTTACACCGGTTTTGCATGATATTAATTTGAAGATTGCCAAAGGAGATTTTTTGGCCATCATGGGTCCTTCTGGCTCTGGCAAGTCCACCCTCATGCATATCTTGGGTTTTTTAGACACTCTGACAACTGGCAAATATATTTTTCAAGACAAAGATGTTTCATCTTTGGATGATAATACTTTGGCTACATATCGCAACCAAAAAGTTGGTTTTGTTTTTCAAAGTTTTAATTTATTACCCAAAACTTCAGTTTGGGAAAATGTGCGTTTGCCCTTGCTTTATGCTCAAGGAGCAGATGAAAAAAAAGTTGATCAGGCCATTGCTAGCGTGGAACTGACTCACCGCGCAAAATATTTGTCCAACCAATTATCTGGCGGTGAAAAACAAAGAGTGGCTATTGCACGCGCCTTGGTCAACAATCCAGATATTATTTTTGCTGATGAGCCGACCGGAAACCTAGATTCTCGATCTGGTACGCAGATTATGGCTATTTTGCAGAAACTGAATGCCGAGGGACACACTATTATTTTGGTCACTCACGAAACCAATACTGCCAAGCATGCCAAGCGTATAGTGCGCATCAAAGATGGTGAGATTGTCAGTGATGAGAAAAATGATGATCAAATAATTGCTGAAAAAACGGAGTTAGTAAAATAATAGTTGTGTAAAGTTCTCGACTTGGTTTGACTACGCTCACCACAGGTCGCTCGAACAAAAGCTTTAATTTCTAACAGTATGCATTTTGATTGGCACCCAGTAATTACTACTTGGCAGATGATCAAGCGTAATAAGATGCGCTCTTTTTTGACTTCTTTGGGTATTATCATTGGAATTTCTTCAGTCATTATTATTATTTCTTTGGGTGCCGGAGCGCAGAGCTTGCTGGTCAATGAGGTCAAGGAAGTAGGTACAGATTTGATTGGTATTTTACCGGGTGCTAGCGAAGAAGATGGACCGCCAGCTTCAGTGATGGGTATAAATATTACCACGCTTACTGATAATGATGCTCAAGCTATACTCAATCAAGTTCCGGAAATAACGGCCGTTTCTTCTTATGTCACTGGTTCAGCTATAGCTTCTTGGCAAAATCAGACAGTTGACACTAGTTTTTATGGCGTTAGTCCAAATTATTTGTTTGTTGAATCCACTGAAGTTGTAGCGGGGCATTTTTTTAGTGAAGAAGAAAATAATTCAGCCGCACGGGTAGCTGTTTTGGGTAGTGGTATAGCTGAGGAGCTTTTTGCTAACCAAGATCCTTTAAACGCTAGAATCAAAATAAATAAAGAAAGTTTTGAAGTAATTGGCGTTATGAAATCGCGTGGTTCTAGCACTTTTCAAAATAGTGATAAGCTTATTTTCATTCCTCTAAATACTGGCCAGAAAATAATGCTCGGCATCAATCATGTGAGTGTAGTAAGAGGCAAGGTCAAAGAGGGTTCGGACATGGACCTGGTAATTGAAGATGTAAAAAAAATATTAAGAGAAAGACACAATATAGATAATCCAGAGCAAGATGATTTTAGTGTGCGTTCTCAAGTGCAGGCCTTGGACACCTTAAAAAGCTTAACTGATGCTTTGAGCTATTTTTTGGCTATGGTGGCTGGTATTTCACTGATAGTTGGCGGTATCGGTATTATGAATATTATGTTAGCGTCTATCAATGAAAGTACTCGCGAGATTGGTTTGCGCAAAGCTGTCGGCGCTACGAGGCGGGATATAAGTATTCAGTATTTAGTGCAGACAATGGCTTTGAGTATGACCGGAGGAATAACTGGTATAGTATTTGGCACAATAATTTCATTTTTGGTTAGTGTTGTAGCCAATTATTTGGGCTATGCTTGGGATTTCATAGTCACTTGGCAGTCAATTGTTCTAGCCGTTGGCTTTACATCATTAGTTGGCTTGTTGTCTGGCTGGTATCCAGCCAAAAAGGCCGCTGAATTAAATCCCATTGATGCTTTGAGGTACGAATAATATGAAATATTCCCTTATTGTCAAAAGTGCTATTCGATCTCTGCGGGTCAACAAAATCCGCACGGCTTTGACAATTTTGGGCGTGGTCATTGGCATTAGCTCGGTAATGGTTATTATTTCCGCCGGCGAAAGCATGAAAAAATTAATTTACAGCCAATTAGAAAGTTTTGGTTCAAATTTGATACAGACCGAAGTAAGAGTCCCGCGTTCTAGTGGAGGCGTAAGCTCCCAAGCCACAGGAGTAGTGATAAGCACCATGACTTTGGATGATCGTCAGGCAGTCGCTAAGCTTGATAATATTGATAAAACTTACGCGCATTTGATGGCCCAAAGTTTGCTAGCTTGGGAGGGTAATATTAAAAAAACTACAATTTTTGGTGTCAGTTCAGAATTTATTGATATTGATAATTCTGAACTAGCTGAAGGTAGATTTTATACCAAAGAAGAAGACGATAACATGAGTCGCGTGGTTGTCTTGGGTAGCAAAGTAAAAGAAAAATTATTCGGCAATAGTTCGGGCCTGGGTCAGAGCGTCAAGATCAATAAAATGAATTATAAGGTAATCGGCGTCATGGAGCCCCGTGGGACAGTATTTTTCTTTGATTATGATAGTTTGGCTTTTATTCCCATCCAGACAGTGCAAAAAATGATTTTGGGCGTCAACTATATTCAATCAATTACCGCTGAAGCTGTTGATAAAAATAAGAGTCAAGATACCAAGCAAGCCATTATTTCTTTGTTGCGCGAAAGACACGAGATTACTGATCCTGATCGTGATGATTTTGAAGTCACAACCATGGATGATATGGCTGGACTTTTAGATACAGTCATTGGCGCGATTACTCTTCTGTTGATCGCTTTGGCTTTGGTTTCTTTGATTGTTGGTGGCGTCGGTATTATGAATATTATGTACGCGACAGTGGCTGAACGCACTTTTGAAATTGGTCTACGTAAAGCCGTTGGCTCTACCAAAAAAATTATCATGCAGCAATTTTTAACCGAGGCAATAATCATTACTATTTTGGGTGGAGTGGGTGGTATTATTTTGGGCGTGGTGTTGACTTATTTGATTTATATTATTGCTAATTCTTACGGTTTTGAATGGCCTTTTGCCTTGTCTTTTAGCGGCATATTTATTTCCTTAGTTTTTTCTTCAGCCGTGGGGCTTATTTTTGGCTCATATCCAGCCAAAAAGGCGGCTGACTTGGACCCTATTACAGCCCTAAGACGTGAATAAAATAAGCAAAAAATAGCTATTTTTAGCACTCCTTGACAGTGAGTGCTAATTTGCTTTATAATACTAAATATGGAAGCCAGGCACAACAAATTACTAAAAGCTATTATTGAGCAGTATATTGCTACTGCCAAACCAGTGGGCTCCAAATCACTGGCCGAAGATAGTGGTTTTGACCTTAGTTCAGCCACAATTCGCAATGAAATGGCTGATTTGGAAGAGCGCGGTTTTATTGCTCAGCCCTATACTTCAGCTGGTCGCATACCGACAGCTAGTGGTTATCGATATTATTTAGACAATTTGTTGTCAATCGAAAATGCTAGTCACAAAGATTTTGGAGAATTAGAAAATGCTTACAAATCCGATATTCGTCATTTGATAAAAATATTATCTGACAAAACAAATTTAGCGATTATCTTGAGCAGAGAATCAAACGATATTTATATTACTGGTTTGTTCAATCTTTTTTCTCAACCAGAATTTGAAGATTACAAAATGGTTTTGTCTATGAGCCAGGTAGTTGATTCACTGGAAAAAGCCATGTCCAATATGTTTCACAAAATTGATAAACCACAAGTGTTGCTGGGACCAGAAAATCCTTGGTCAGAGTATTGCTCGGTAGTGATTGCCCCGCTTAACACCAAAGAAAAATGTTTGCTAGCTTTTTTGGGACCTTTGCGCATGAATTATAATCAGACCTTGGGTTTGATGGATTCAGTAACTAAAATTGTAAAATAGTATGTCAGAAGAAAAAAAAGTAAAAACCAACCCTCAGGCCGGTGATAAAAATACAGAAACAGTAGTAGATACAAAAGATGAGGCAACTATCAACCTTGAGGGCTGGAAAAAAGCTTTGGCTGATTATCATAATTTGCAAAAAGAAACTGACAAGCGAATGTCGCAGTTAAATGATTTTGTCTTGTCTGCGGTGGTGCTGGAATTATTACCAGTATTTGATAATTATGAAATTGCTTTGAGCCACGTGCCGCCCGAGCAAAAAAATGAGTCCTGGGTCAAGGGCTTGGAGCAGACCATGAAGCTGTGGGAGAATTTTTTACGCGATCATAATATACAGAAAATTGTCACTTTGGGTAAAAATTTTGATCCGCGTGAGCAGGAAGCTGTCGGTCATATCAATGATAGCCAGCAAGCTGATCAACTGGTAGTCCAAGAAGTTCAAAGTGGCTACTTGTGTCAGCAATTAGTACTGCGACCGGCTAAGGTAATAATTAATAATATAAATTAATAAAAAATATTCAGCTGCCAAAATAAGGCAGTGTCAGAAAGGAAAAAACATATGTCATTAATACCATGGACACCATTTATCGACACTTTTGACAACATCGAAAAGAGTTTGGACAATTTTTTGCCAGCGGTCGATGTCTATGAAGACAAAGACAATGTGGTAGTGGAAGCGACTTTGGCTGGTATCAAGCCAGAAGATGTCAGCATCGGCGTCAATGATGATGTCTTGACTATTGAAGGCCGTCGCCAAAGCACTAGCGAGGTGGATGAAAAAAATTATTATCGTAAAGAAGTTAGGACTGGTTCATTCCATCGCAGTGTTTTGTTGCCAGTTTCTGTGCACAGCGACAAGGCGGAAGCCAACTTTGAAAATGGTTTACTGCGAATAGTTTTACCAAAAGCTACACCCGCAAAATCTAAGAATATTAAAATTAATATAAAAAAATAATGGATAATTTACCGCTTAATTTACGTTTGATTAAGCACTGCCCAGTGTGTCAGCGGGAGTACCAGCAAACCTTGGTCCAAATATTGAGTGAAAATGAATTTGGTTTATTGACTCACGTCACTTGCGCTCATTGTGGGGCTCATCTTTTGACACGACTGGCTAGTATGCCTCAAGGTGTGATTGGTAATTCTATTTTGACTGATTTGCAAGCTGATGAGGTTATGGGCTTCATTGCCTTTGATGAGATATCGGCCGATGATGTCTTGAGCGTTCATCAGCTATTGGATAACAAAGAATTAATTAATAAATTAAATAATTAAAATAATATGGCAAAAATTATAGGAATAGATTTGGGTACCACCAACTCCGCTGTGGCGGTAATAGAAGGTGGTCAACCAAAGATTTTGGAAAACAAAGAGGGCAATCGAACTACGCCTTCGGTGGTGGCAATTTCCAAAAACAACGAGCGTTTGGTCGGCATTGTGGCCAAGCGTCAGGCCGTGACAAATTCGGCTAATACAATATTTTCCGTCAAGCGTTTGATTGGTCGGCGTTTTTCTGACAATGAAGTGCAACGCGATTTGAAAATTATGCCTTATCAAATCAAACAAGCCGGCGAGGGTGTCAAAGTGGTTATTGGTGATAAAGATTATTCACCTCAAGAGGTCTCCGCTATGATTTTGCAAAAAATAAAAGCTGACGCTGAAGAGCGCTTGGGTCAAACAATCACTGAGGCCGTAATTACTGTGCCAGCTTATTTTGATGACGCTCAGCGTCAAGCAACCAAGGATGCCGGTCGCATTGCTGGTCTTGATGTCAAAAGAATAATCAACGAGCCGACAGCCGCAGCTTTGGCTTATGGCTTTGATAAGAAAAAAGATCAGCAAATAGTGGTTTATGATTTGGGTGGCGGTACTTTTGATGTGTCTGTTTTGGATGTTTCCAAAGATACAGTGGAAGTAAAATCAACCAATGGTGATACTCACTTAGGTGGTGATGATTTTGATCAAAAAATTATTGCTTGGATTATTGAAGAGTACAAAAAACAAGAAGGCATTGATTTATCTAATGACAAACTGGCTTTACAGCGCCTAAAAGAATCAGCTGAAAAAGCTAAGATTGAGTTATCATCTAGCTTGGAGACCGAAATCAATCAGCCGTTTATTACCACTGATGCTTCTGGGCCTAAGCACTTGATTTTGAAGATGACCCGGACCAAGTTGGAAGAGTTGATTCGTGATTTGGTAGATAAGACTCTGGAGCCCTGCCGTAAGGCCTTGGCTGACGCTAATTTGAAAACCAGTGATATTGAGGAAGTTATTTTAGTCGGCGGTATGACTAGGATGCCTTTGGTGCAAAAAACAGTCGAGGAATTTTTTGGTAAAAAACCAAACATTTCAGTCAATCCTGATGAAGTAGTGGCTCTAGGTGCCGCGGTGCAAGCCGGAGTTTTGCAAGGTGATGTCAAAGATGTTTTGTTGCTTGATGTGACACCACTGACTTTTGGTATTGAGACCTTGGGTGGCATTCGCACTCCTTTGATTTCTCGCAACACCACTATTCCTACTTCCAAGAGCCAGGTATTTTCTACAGCCGCTGATAGTCAAGATAGTGTGGAAATCCACGTTTTGCAAGGTGAAAGAGAAATGGCTGTTGATAATAAGACATTAGGACGCTTTACTTTGTCTGGTATTCCACCAGCTCCAAGGGGTGTGCCACAGATTGAAGTGACCTTTGATATTGATGCCAATGGTATTTTGAATGTTTCGGCTATTGATCGGGCTACCAGCAAAAAGCAATCCATCACCATCCAATCATCTTCTGGTTTATCTGAAGAGGAGATTAAGAAAATGCAACAAGATGCAGAAATACATGCTGATGAAGATAAAAAGAAAAAAGAAGTAGTAGAGACCAAAAATCATGCTGAGCAGATTATTTTCTCCACGGAAAAATTCTTGAAAGACATGAAAGAAAAAATCAAGGAAGAAGATAAAAAAGCCATTGAAGATAAATTGGAGCCCTTGCGCAAAGTCAAGGAAGCCGGTGATGTGGAGGCCATCAAAAAAGCTATCGCCGATCTTGAGGAAGTTGTGCAAAAAATTGGCGCTGCTCTTTATCAAGCAACAGCTCAAGAACAAAATACCGCTACTCCAGAGCAAAATAGTTCTGATGCCAAAAAAGAAGAACCAGTGGAAGGTGATTTTAAAGAAGTTAATGATCAGGATAAAAAATAATTAATGCCCAAAGACTACTACAAAGTATTGGGAGTAGAGCGCTCTGCTTCGGAAGCTGATATTAAAAAAGCTTTTAGAAAATTAGCCCACGTACACCATCCAGACAAAAGCAATGGTAATGCCGAAAAGTTTAAAGAAATAAACGAGGCCTACCAAGTGCTTAGTAATAAAGAAAAAAAATCTCAGTACGATCAATTTGGTAGTACTTTTGAAAACGGTGGTGGCGGAAGTTATGGGCCTTTTCAAGGTGGAGGTTTTTCCGCCCAAGGCGGACCAGCCTCGGGCTGGGATTTCAACGGTTTTCAAAATGCTAATGCCCAAGGTGCTAATTTTGATTTTGATTTGGGCGATATTTTTAGTAGTTTTTTTGGCGGTGCTACTCAAGGCCGGTCACGGCGTCGCAGGGGTTCTGATATCCAGATGGATATCGAGATTACTCTCAAAGACGCCGCTTTTGGGGTGGCTAAAAACATTAAGATAAGAAAAAAAGATATTTGTCAGGACTGCCAAGGTAGCGGAGCCAAAGATGGTAAATCATTTAGCTCTTGCCAGCAATGTAAAGGCAGTGGCCAAATATCAACAACTATTCTGGGTCAATTTCGCACTCAAACCATTTGTCCTAGTTGCCAAGGAGCTGGTCAGGTGATCAAAGAAAAATGCTCTAATTGTGGAGGTGTGGGTAATATTTGGCGAGAGCAAAGTTTGAAGGTTGAGATTCCGGCAGGCATTGACGATGGTCAATCTATTAAATTGTCTGGTCAAGGCAATAGCGGACCAAACAAAGCGCCAGCTGGCGACTTGTACATTACGGCCCATGTTTTGCCTGATGAGCATTTTGAGCGTCAGGGTTTTGATTTGTTTAGTGAACAAAAAATACCATTTGCTACGGCCACTTTAGGTGGCGAGATCAATGTCCATACTATTGATGGTCAAGTAAAATTAAAAATTCCCAGTGGCACACCAAGCGGTAAGAAATTTATTTTGCGTAACAAAGGCCTGACCAAGATAAATTCCAAGAATAGAGGAGACCAAGTAGTGTCTATTCAAGTAGCGGTGCCTACCAAATTATCCAATAAACAAAAAAAATTAATTGAAGAATTACAACAAGAACTTGGACAAGAATCAAAATCTTGGTGGTAATGAATCGGTAGTTATAAACATAATTATTATTTTAATCTAATGAATTTAGATAAGCTATACAAAGTTTTGGCTGACCAAGCAAAATATCGAGTCAAGCAGTGTCAAGAAGCCATCTTCAAAAATTTTTTGAGTGATTGGTCGGAGGCCTCAAATCTACCCAAAGCACTGATTGAGCAGTTGAACAAAGAATGTCCGCTCAAAATAGAGGCAAAAATATTTGAGTCCAAAGATAACAAAACCACCAAGGCCTTGATTAACTTGGAAGACGGTTTGCAAATAGAAAGTGTTTTATTGGCGCATCGTGATGGCCGGCACACGGTTTGTGTCTCTACTCAAGTTGGTTGTTCCGGGGCTTGTACATTTTGTGCCACTGGTCAGATGGGTTTGAAAAGAAATTTGACTGCTAGCGAAATAGTAGAACAGGTTTTGCTTTTTTCTAGAGTTTTGCATAAAAATAATGACCGAGTATCCAATGTCGTGTTTATGGGTATGGGCGAGCCATTTTTGAATTACGACAATGTCATCAAAGCCATAAAATATTTTAATGACAAAGAGGCCTTTAATATCGGCGCTCGCCATATATCTATTTCTACTTGTGGGATTTTACCGGGTATTGATAAGCTGGCTGATGAAAAAATGCAGATTAATTTAGCTATTTCTTTGCATGCCCCAAATGACGAATTGCGTAGTGAATTGATGCCTATCAACAAAAAATTTCCTTTGGACAAGCTATTCAAGGCCATTGATAAATACATTGCCAAAACCGGTCGCAAAGTCATGTTTGAATACCTGATGATCAAAGGGGTAAATGATAGAGTCGAGCATGCTCGGGAATTAGCCAAAATAATGAACAAACCACTCTATATGGTTAATTTGATTATTTATAATTCTACTGGCATTTATCGCTCTTCAGATAGCGTGACAATTCAAAATTTTAAAAATATTTTGGACAAAGCTGGCATTGGTGTTGTTCAGCGCTATAGTTTTGGTCGCGATATCAAAGCGGCTTGTGGTCAACTAGCGGCTAAGAATAAATAAAAAATAATTTAAATTTTATATTAGTTTAGTTTAATTTATTTTTACTTCTACTTCGGGATAATTAGATAAAACATCATTGGGGAAGGGGGCGTCATTATTTTTTAGATATTTATCAAAAAATGATAAAATATAACTATTGGTTATTGTTTTCATTTTATTGGCGTCAATTTTGCCCGTCATGCCAATAAACTTGGTGCTCGGCATTATTATCTGGTTATCATCAAAATTCAAATGTTTACTGCCTTTAATAGTGACAGTATAAAGTTTATTATTAAATTGATTAAAAATAAAATCGTTTACTCCAGAAAATTGCTCGCTGTACATTGTCATGAATGGTTGCTGAATTTTTCCGTTAATAACATCACCAAACTGAAATCCATCCATATTAATACCCGCCTTAAAACGATTGTCTATTAAACAAACTTGGCCAGCCACTGCTCCGCCCATTGAATGTCCCAAAATTCCCAAACTAGATAAATCAAGTTTGTTAGTAAAAATACCATTTCCTTGGCCGGAATTTATTTTTTCCATTTCATCGATTACAAATTGGACATCACTAGTGCGTTCGCGTAAAGTAGTATCCATAAAAGTAGCTTGGCCTAATATTTCTTTGGCAATTTCATTTTTTTCATTCTCATCTGTGCTTGTCCAAAATTTTGTCCAAAGTGGTAAGGTGATTTTTTGCTCTTGTTGGTAATTTTCCAAATGTTCCCTACTAAAGGGGACTATTTTTTTATCAGAATAAACAACGGATTGTGACTCATAGGGTTGATTTAAGGAAAAAACTATATAACCATGACTAGCCAATTCTTCCATTAATAATTGATAATCATCGTAAGCGGCCAAAAATCCATTGGAAAAAATAAGGACTGGATACATGGATTGTTGTTTGGAAATTGGTATATCTAAATAAGAGTTAGTCCTTATCAAATTATAATGTCCAAAAATAAAATTGGGTGCTCCTCCGGACTCAATCAAACCAATCGGCGGGGTACTTTTTCTATAAATCATAGGATTTCCAGTGCTGGCGTCAGCTGGATACCACGCTCTAGCCATA
>CAZILH010000026.1:0-12065 GCA_964540095.1 uncultured Gammaproteobacteria bacterium
CTTTGACAATGTCATAATCAATGCCTGAGGTTGGTAGAATAGTTAATTTGGCGCCTGGCTTGATGGTACTATTCCAAGTCAGATTGTTGGCCCAAAGTATGGTGTTCACCGTGATGTCAAATTTTTCGGCAATGCCACTCAAAGTATCGCCGGCCTGTACAAGATAGTCAACATTTTCGCTGCGTGTTGGTGCTGGCATTTCCAAACTGTTTTCGTCAGAGTTGAGCATCACCAAGCTAGTAGCGTCAGGTGACAGGCCAATTATTTCTCCGCCAGTATTGTTGCCACTATTGTTGGTCAGGGGCTCTTGCAAAGTATCTAGATTGGAAACATAGCTCAAAGTGGGTGCTTGTCTGTTGAGAGGAGCTTTTTCTTCAATGACTTCACTCCAAGTGGATTCGTTGTTGCTGACCAAAGTGGAGAGTAATGTGCGTTGGGCGTATTCGTCAGTGTTGAAGCTTTGGGCAAAGATGTTGCTGGCTGTAGTGCCGACAATGATCAAACTAATGACTGCTCCAGCCAGATATTTTTTTATAAACAAAATAATACCCTGACTTTTTAGTTGGTGGTTTTTAATTTTTATTTTAATCAAGACAATATTTTTGTAGACCAATAAAATCAGTGGCAAAAAAAGTATTTTTAAGATTAATGAAGCAAGCTTGAACAATGGCCCAAATACAAAAGGCAGGCGCTTTTTCAGCCAAATCAAAAAATCAGCCACATTAATAGCTAATCGAGTTAGTATTTTTTTAATTAAGATACTAATAATATTATAACTTAATTGATAAAGCACTATTAGTATTGGCAAATATATCACAATTTAGTTCTTTTGTCGAGAGCACTTTAGTTCTTGAAAAGTTGATTTTTGCTGCTCTAAATGGTAGAATTGTTTTATAATTTTAGTTTAATTATGGGTAAATTTTCAAAATATCAGTTTAAAAATATTGAAAGCCGGTGGCAAAAATATTGGCAAGACAATAAAACTTTTTTAGCCAAAGATAGTGGCCAAGAAAAATTTTTTGGTCTGGTGGAATTTCCCTATCCATCGGGTGAGGGACTGCACGCTGGACACTTGCGCCCTTTTACGGCTCTGGACGTTGTTTGCCGTTATCAAAGATTGCAAGGCAAAAATGTTTTGTTTCCCATGGGTATGGATGCTTTTGGTTTGCCAGCCGAAAATTATGCCGTCAAAAAAAATATCCCCCCCCAGGAGACCACCAAAAAAAATATTGCCAATTACATTCGCCAATTACAATCTTCTGGTTTTAGTTTTGACTGGTCTAGATTTTTGTCTACCACTGACCCAGAATATTATCGTTGGACGCAGTGGATTTTTGTCCAGCTTTGGAAAAAGGGATTAGCTTACAAGGCCAAGGAAAATATTAACTGGTGTCCTTCTTGCCAGATTGGTTTGGCTAATGAAGAAGTAGTCAATGGCGTTTGCGAGCGCTGTGGAGGAGAGGTAGTCAAAAAAGAAAAAGAGCAATGGTTGCTCAGGATTACCAAGTATGCTGATCGCTTGATTGACGACTTAGATCAAGTAGATTTTTTGGAGCAAATCAAAATACAACAAAAAAATTGGATTGGACGCTCTAGTGGCGCAGAAATAGATTTTGAGATAAAAAATACTGCAGAGAATATTAAAGTTTTTACGACTAGACCAGATACGCTTTTTGGAGCAACTTTTATGGTGCTAGCACCAGAGCATCCCGTCATTCATGCTTTGGAGGAAAAAATAGAAAATTTGAGTGCAGTAAAAAAATATATTGAAGTTAGTTGTCAGAAATCAGATTTAGAAAGATCAGATGCCACTCGTGAAAAAACTGGCGTGGAAATAAAGGGTTTCAAGGCAGTCAATCCAGCCACCAGTGAGGAAATTCCAATTTTTGTGGCTGACTATGTGAGCACCGGCTATGGCACAGGAGCTATCATGGCCGTGCCAGCTCATGATGAGCGCGACTGGGAGTTTGCCAAGAAGTTTAAACTGCCAATCAAGACAGTAATTATTCCTAATTGGGTAGACAAAAAAAATCCACCCCTGCCTGGTAAAAAAACTGTCACCCGAGACACTATTCACGCTATTGTGCGTCATCCAAAAACTGGTCAGCTGTTATGCCTGAAGTGGAAAGAGCATCCTTGGACTGGTTTTGTGGTTGGCGGAGTTGATCAAGGTGAGGATATAGTTGAAGCCGCTCGCCGAGAAGTGCTGGAAGAGACTGGTTACAAAAAAATAAAATTAATAAAAATTTTGGGAGATAAAGTTCGGGGAGAATATTATGCCGCTCACAAAAATGAAAATAGAATTGCCTACACCAATGCGATTTTGTTTGAATTAGAAAATGAAGAAAGGGAAAAAGTAAGTACCGAAGAGCTAGCCAAGCATGAAGTTGTCTGGCTTGATCCCAAAAATATAAACCACGATAATTTTACTTGCGCGGAGCTTGATACTTGGTTTGAGCGTCTGAACCAAAATGAAGATAGTGCTTATTCTGGAGATGGTGTGCTTTATAATTCGGGAAAGTATAATGGCCTAAGTATAGAGGACGGCGCCAAAGCTATAACTAAGGACATCAAAGCTCAGGTGACAGTCAATTATCGTCTGCACGACTGGATTTTTTCTAGACAGCGATATTGGGGCGAGCCAATTCCTATGGTATATTGTGCCAAATGCGCTTGGCAAGCAGTAGATGAAAAAGATTTGCCAGTTGTTTTGCCCGATATCAAGGACTTCAAGCCCGGTCCTAATGGGCAATCTCCATTAGTCAAGGTTGACGCTTGGGTCAACACCAAATGTCCAAAATGTGGCGGTCAGGCCAAAAGAGAGACCGATACCATGCCCAACTGGGCTGGATCAAATTGGTATTTTATCCGCTACACTGACCCCAAAAACAATAAACAACTAGCTGATCCGAAAAAAATAAAATATTGGTTGCCAGTAGATTGGTATAATGGTGGCAATGAGCACACGACCTTGCACCTTTTGTACTCTCGTTTTATTTTCAAATTTTTGTATGACATTGGTGTCATCCCCAAGGAAGTTGGTGATGAACCCTACAAAAAACGTACCGCTCAGGGCATGATTTTGGGTGAAGGTAATGTCAAAATGTCCAAGTCGCGGGGCAATGTCGTCAATCCCGATGACTATATAAAAAAATATGGCGCCGATGCTTTGCGTTTGTATATTATGTTTATGGGCCCATTTGACCAATCTATTGCTTGGGATGATCAGGGGGTAGTGGGAGTTTATAGATTTGTTAATAAATTTTGGAATTTGCAAGCCAAGCTTGCTAAAAAAAGCGACACTTCAGTTGAAATTGAGCAATTATTAAATCAAAGTATAAAAAAAATTGGCGAAGATATTAGCCAGATGCGTTTTAATACCGCTATTTCTCAGCTGATGATATTGACCAACGCGCTTGATAAGGAAGCCAAAATTGATCAAAATATTTGGTCAAAATTAATTATATTGATTTCACCTTTTGCGCCGCATCTCGCTGAGGAACTGTGGCAACTTTTGGGCCACACGCATAGCTTGGCGCATGAGTCCTGGCCAAAGTACGATGAAAATTTGGTCAAAAAACAACTGCTGACTATTGCCATCCAGATCAACGGCAAAATGCGCGACACAATAGAGCTACCAATGGATACCGAAACTAGCGCTGATCTGCAAAAACAAATTTTGGCCAGAGAAAAAGTGCAAAAAGTATTGGCCGGCTCTGAGGTGAAAAAATTTATTTATGTTAAAAATAAAATTATTAGTATTGTTTTTTAATGCAGGAAATATTTTTACGCGAAAATAATTTGGAAAGTACTGCGGCCCAGGCCGCAGAAATATTGGCTCAGGGCGGAGTGATTGTTTATCCTACTGAGACGGCCTATGGTTTGGGTGCTGATTATTTTAATGAAGAGGCCATAAAAAAAATTTACGCTATCAAACAGCGCCAAGCAGACAAGCCACTGCCGGTCATTGTAGCTGACTTGGAAGCAGCGGAAAAATTGGTAGTTTTTGATGATAAAAGCAGACAGTTGGTAGCTCAGTACTGGCCTGGGCCGCTCACTGTGGTTTTGCCTTTTAAATTATTTGGTCAAAAAAAACATTTTTTAGAGACCTTGGGCTTGCGTATTTCTAGTAATATTTTTTGTTTAAAATTAGCCAAAATATTCAATAATCCGCTTGTCAGCACTTCAGCTAATATTTCTGGACAAAAAGCTATTTATAATATTGAGCAGATCAAAGAGCAATTTAGTCACTGTAATGCAAGGCCCGATCTCCTTATCAATGCTGGAAATTTACCACTGACCTTGCCTTCCACTATTGTCAAGAGTGAAGATGATAAAATAAAAATATTGCGCCAAGGAAAAATAATAATAAAAGAGTAAAACAAAAATATGTTGAATTTGGGATTTTTTTCATCATGGCTACCATGCAAAGTTCGTCAGCAAGTGCGCGAGCTATATTTTTCTACCATTATTGTTAATTTTGGTTTAGCCATGGTCATGTTTTGGGAGCCAGTATATTTATATCAAATTGGCTATTCACTGCAGAAAATCGTCTCATTTTATTTGGTCACTTATGTGGCCTATATGCTCTTCATGCCACTGGGTGCTAAATTTGCCAAGCGCTATGGCTATGAGGCCAGCTTAGCCATCGGCACATCGCTTTATGCCTTGTTTTATATTTCGCTTTATTTCGTGCAATTTTATCCACCATTTTTTTATGTGGCGGCTTTGATTTTGACTTTGCAAAAATTATTTTATTGGCCAGCTTATCATGCCAATTTTGCCAAGTATATTGGCAAAGACGAGGAGGGTCGGGAAATCAGCTTGATGACCGTGGCTACTTCCTTGGTGTATATTATTGGCCCAGCCCTAGCTGGCTTCATTATCGCGGAGTTTGGCTATGGCATACTTTTTGCTTTGGCCTCAATAATTTTTTTCGCTTCCAATATACCGATTTTGATAACCAAAGAAGTTTTTGTTCCTGAGCATTTTGGTTATTTCAAAAGCTTCAAAGCGTTATTTCGCAAAGAACATCGCCAGGAATTTTTGGCTTATTTGGGTTTTGGTGAGGAATTTGTGGTTTTGGTAATTTGGCCAGTTTTTATTTCTATCATTATTAGTGATGTGTTTGATTTAGGGCTGGTGGTGGCGCTAGCCACTCTAGTCACCTCAATGGTCACTTTGTATGTGGGCAAACTGACTGACAAAAATAATAAAAAAAATATTCTTTCTTTGAGTAGCGCTTTTTATTCACTCTCTTGGTTTATTAGAATATTTGTAGCCAATGCCACTGGTGTTTTTTTCTTAGATACTTTTTCTCGTCTAGGCAAAAACACCCTGAGCGTGCCACTGACCACCATTACTTATGATCGAGCGAAAATTATTACTTCAGATAGCCATCAGCACATCATGACGCGAGTGGTATTTTTTGAAATGAGCTTGGTGATTGGCAAACTGCTAGCCATTCTTTTGATTTACATTGCTTTATTTTTTATACCCAGTGAGATTTTGGCCTTCAAACTTATATTTGTGCTCGCTGGCGCCATGACTTTGCTATATATGCTACTTTAATGACCAAAGAAGAAATAAAATATTTGCTGCAGCATTATGATTTGACCCCCAATAAATTACGCGGTCAAAATTTTTTGTTGGACGAGGAGGTCCTAGATGATATCGTTGCCAAAGCCAAGGTCAGTCAAGATGATTTGGTTTTGGAGGTGGGGCCGGGGCTTGGGGCCCTGACTCAAAAATTGGCTCTTAAGGCCGAATATGTAGTGGCTTTTGAAATAGAAAAAAGTTTTAAAACACCTTTAGAAAAAATTGCCAAAGTGAACAATAATATTAGTTTGCAATGGCAAGATATTTTGGCTTTGAGTCCAAAGAAGTGGCAAGATATTTTGGCTCAGCATAAAAAAACTAACTACAAGATTGTCGCCAACATTCCCTACTATCTGACTGGTAAGTTTATCCAAAGATTTGTGGCTTTTGATCCAGTACCGCAGGGTCTGACCCTGATGGTCCAAAAAGAAGTAGCTCAAAGAATAGAAGCCAAAGACAAAAAAATGAGTTTGTTGGCTTTGGCTGTACAGCTTTATGGGCAAGTGGAAATTTTGCGTCTGGTCAGTAAAAAAAGTTTTTGGCCAGAACCAAAAGTTGATTCAGCAGTAATTCATATTTTTGGTATAAAAAAATGGCCTTACCAAGTTGATGAAAAGAAAACCTGGCAATTGATAAAGCGTGGCTATGCCAAAAAAAGAAAAAAATTGCTTAATAATTTGCTCAGTGATCGAGATTTGGATAAAGAATTTTTGCTAAAAGCTTTTCAAAAAATGGGTCTTAGTGAAAATGCTCGTGCCGAGAATTTACAGCCATTGGATTGGATAAGTTTGGCAGAATTTTTGTACAAAAAATAAACAAGTTTTTTGATTCGGGTCGCTTGTTAATAAGTGGCTTTTTTGTTTTGGTTTATTTTGGTTTTTATGTTATAATTATAAAAACTTAAAGGCGAATAAATGGCCAAACAATTGCATCGAATCAACATTGATGAAGAGCTTGATACTAGTGATCTAATCAATGCCTCAGAAGAGCATTATTTTTCTGGATCTCGTCCCAAAAAGGGCTTATTTGTAGTGCTAGTGCTAGTGGCTTTAGCCCTATTTTTGTTTGTGGTCAACTACTGGTATGGCAATGTCAAAAAAAATGTTAGTTATGTTATTCCTGATTTTATACAAAAAGAATTAAATACCAACCAAAGCACAGAAGTGTCTTTGGAAGAGCTAAAAAACAAAGACACTGATCACGATGGCTTGTCAGATTTTACCGAGTTGTACCAGACCAAGACCAGTATTTTTTTGGAAGACACTGATAGCGATGGCGTTTCTGATTTTGACGAGGTCAAGAGCGGGGCTGATCCCGCCTGCCCCTCAGGAGAGGACTGTAGCTTACTAGCTTTGATTACTCCAGAAAACAGATTATCCGATATTTTACAGGATACCTCTATAAATACTGATTTGACTTTGCGTACAGCAGCGCTTAATGAATTCAGGCAGTTTTTACTGGACAATGGCATGACTCAGGACGAATTAAATAATTTAACTGATGATGATTTGATGGAAATTTTTCAGGCCATATCCGAGAGTGAAATCATACCCGCTGAGTCCTGGACAGCGACTACTACTCCAGAGCAGGTCAGAAAATTTTTGTTGTTACAGCCAGGAGCAGATGAAGCCGATATCAATAAAATGACCACTCAAGAATTAATTGAATTCAGGGACAATTTATTAAAAAAATAAATAAACATAAAATAACTCTATGTCGGGTTACAAAAAATTAATACTAGCTATCGTCGGTATTCTGCTGACTATTTCAGTGTTTTTGGTTAGTCGACCAGCTCAAGGTTTTTTCTTCTCCCCATTGGTGTGGGATATGGCCACTTGGGAAACTTACTGGCTTGATAGAGCAGGAAAAGCGATAGAAGCGGCTGAGGGTTCTATAATTACTCAGATTATAAACAGAACTCTAACATCCTTTGCCAACAAGCTAGCTTATGACTTGGCTAACAATCTAGCCACCGGTGGGCCCGGCAGAACACCTTTATTCGAACGAGAGAGTTTTACCAAGAGCTTGCAGACCGCTCGGGACGCGGCTTTGGGAGAATTTATAGGACAATTAAGTAAAAGCAGTTTTGAAGACCTAGGATTTAATCTTTGTGATCCTTCACTGGAGGTTAAACTATCCTTGACTTTGTCTTTGATTGATAGCAAAGCTCCAGCTAGGCCAACTTGTGATTGGAGTAAAGTGAAAAGAGAGTGGGCTAAGTTTGGAGACAACTTTACGGCCGATTTGATCAAGGTTCAGCTTGATACTAGAGGTGGCAGTCAGGGCTTGGAGGATTTTTTTGCCAATGGTTTTTCTTTAGAACAAACCGATTTGGGTGTTTTTGCTAAATTGAGTCAGTCCGCTGAACAAAAAGAGTCAGAAGCAGAAGAAGCTAAAAAGGAATTAACTAGAAAGTGTCAGGGATATCTGGACAACACCACGCCTATCACCGAAGAAATAAAAACTAGTTGCATGGCCGTTTTACAGCTACAGGGCGTCACCTTCAATGTGGTAGCTGAGACAGATAATAGTAAAATTACTGATAGCGCCTTAAAAAAAGAGATTGGTGTTATTGGTACGATTATGAAGACCGCTGGAAATATTTTTGTCAACACTTTTACCTCCAAACTGATGAACCGTTGGATCAAGGACGGTATGTGGTCAGTCCTGGGTGGTAAAAAAGCTACTAACCCTAATTTACGTTCTAGTTTGCTGGCTCAGCTTCGTGGCGGAGCTAGTGTTGATAAAACAAGCGGTGGTGGTTTGTTTGTGGATTTTCAAAAAATACAACCAGAGACCCTGGAGGCCTATAATATTTTGGATGAATTTGCCATCTGTCCCGAAGAAGTAGATTTTCGTAAGCCAGATAATTGCGTAATTTCCGCAGATTTTCTGGAGGCCTTGGCTAGCCGGACCACTCTGCAGGAAGCCATAGACAATGGTCTGATCAATGGCAATCTACCACTTATTGGTAGTGATGAATCTTTGCGCAATGCCAACAAAGAGTGCTACAAAGACGCTTTGTGCTATAGCAATTTAGTAAAATTAAGAAAAGCTAATATTATTCCTGTGGGTTGGGAAATGGCCGCTCTACGCAGTCCATTGATATCACCAACTACTTTGCAGCAGGCCATAGATTGTTTTGAAGAAAATACTGGAAAATGTAAAATTCTACCAGCCACAGGCGAAAAAAATAATCCTTTTTATCATTTGATAGATCCTTATTGGATATTGAAATCTCCGCCAGCTCTGTGTAATGCTTATGTTTATTCGCCAGTATTAGAATCGCCAGATTCTAGCAATCGTCAACAGTACTGCGCTGATATCAAAACTTGCTTGCGTGAGGATGATCAGGGCAATTGTCTGGCGGGCGAGTATGGCTACTGCACCAAGTCGGAAAATATTTGGCGCTTCACTGGCGACGAGTGTGTGGATGGCGATATTTATTCTGGCTGTCTGACTTTCCAAAATGATAATTTACCAGTGGCTTCTTATTTGGAGCAGTCACTGGATTATTGCTCATCGGATCAAGCTGGCTGTAAGCGTTATTCGCAAAGACAAAATAATGATGGTGATTGGATTTTGGGAGACATTGCTACTGACAGTACTGATTTGTTTTTGAATAATAAATCGGCCTCTTGTCCAGCGGATATGGCCGGCTGTTCGGAGTATATAGTCATGGCGGCTGGTACTGGCGCAAATTTAGCGGCCAATGGTGATTTTGAGATAGATTCAGATGACAATGATGTGCCGGATGGTTTTGCTAATGTCGGAACTACCATAGGTACATTTGCTAACCTAGTGGATGGCGAAGGAATAGGCGGATCAAGAGCGGCACTGGCCAATATTAATTACGATTATTTAATGGTCCAATTGAATGGTGCTAATAGATTTTTCTTTATGCCAAACACCAACTATACAGTTTCTGTTGCAGTCAGAAAAGTTCCTAGTGCTGAGAATACAGGATATGCCAGAATTATGATTGATGATTGTAAAGATGTTGCGGGAAATTTTGGTGGCATATCTTCTCCAGATGGTTCAATCCCGGCAACACGTATAACGAACGATATAACGGGTCAATTGTTTGACGAAGCCAATATAATGGTGCCAGGCACGCAACTCAGCACCACAGAATATACAGTGATTAGTGGCACTTTCAATACCGGAAATAGTGTTAGTTGTATAATAGGATTTGGTTCCTATGATGCCAGTAGCGTTAACGTTAATCGTTTACCCTCTTATTTTGATAATTTTAAAATAGAAACAGCAGGACAGACCCCATCAGCTTCAACTTACTCAAGCTATGGCGAGGGTAGTAAAATATACATGAACGGCAGTCGTTTTATGTGTACAGCCGAAGAAGTTGGTTGCCAGGGCTACACTCCATCAAATGGCGATCCAATGATACCAGCCGTTATTTCACAAAATGATTTGTGTCCCAACGAATGCGTGGGTTATGCCTCTTTTGCGGAAGAGCCAGATAATTTTGACTTAATTGAAGACCCAAACGCCGATTTTAATTATTATAATTTTATACCTAGTTCTGCTAAATCTTGTCCAGCAACAGTGGCTGGTTGCGAAGAGTTCACCAATGTTGACGCTGTAGCCGCTGGTGGTGAAGGCAAGGAATACTATACTTATCTCAGGCAGTGTGTGCCAGTCGATCAGGGCGAGGACTACATCACTTGGGAAGGCACTGATGTGGCTGGTTATCAAATCAGAGCTTGGAAGGCCTTACCGAGCAATATACCCACAGTATTATCAACCGGCATTTTTTATGCACCGTGTACTAATATCACCCCAGGCAGTGATGATTGTAATGATAATGGAGTTGGAGTCACAGTGGCTGCTTGCGGAACAGAGACAGCCAGCTTGCTAGATGATCCAAGTGTCAATGCCAATTGCCGACAATTTTTTGATCCACTCGGCAATAGTTTTTATCGTCTGCAAGACCGGGTAATTTTTGCTAGTGACGATTGTCATGATTATCGTCGTACAGCTAATTCTACAATTTATCGAGCTATACCATCATTGAGTAATAAATGCTCAGCCGCTCAAAATGGTTGTCGTGCCTACTATGGCAACACCGCTAATAATGTCCGTAATATATTTACTGATGATTTTGAGCGTGCTAGTTATACTCCTTGGCAGGGCCTGATGGGAACAGTGTTAGACCTATCTAGTGAATCATTGGAAAGAAATGGGCATTCTCTAAAACTAGACAGGACCAATGGTGCAGCTCAGGTGGCCGTAGGAGCAATCCAAAACAACAAACAATATAAATTGTCTTGGTGGATGAAGTCATCAGTATCACTCGGCCAGGTTGCTTGGAATCTCTCCGTGACAAATAGCTCGGGAGGAGAGGCCTTGTTTCCAATAAGTGTGGGCGATGGTTCATTGCAGAACATACCGGCTAATAGTTGGCAGTACTATACTGTTACCCAATATTTTGATCAGCTTGATCCCACGGTCTATAATCTCAATAGCGCAAAAATTGTGTTTTCTTCTATACGTAATGTGGCCAATGAAAATGGTAGTGTGTTTTTGGACAATATCATCTTCAAAGAAGTAGCTGGTAATATTTATGTCATCAGGAATTCTTGGCAGACACCAATATCTTGTGATACGCCCTATGTTGGCTATCACTTGGGTTGCCAGACCTACACTGATACCAATAACAACAAATATGATTTGAAGTCATTCCAAAATTTGTGTCGAGTGGAGGCCATTGGTTGTATGGCCGTGATCGATACTCATAATTCTGACAATCCATTCGCGGAAACATTCCACGATAGCCCGCTAGACAACTCCAGAATTACAGTACCAACTGACAGCATTGCTTATCTAGTGCCAGACAACAGAAAATATTGTCCAGCTACCTATAAGGGTTGTCAGGCCTTGGGCGTACCAGACAGAAATAACTCCAGCTACTTGCCGACGGTCTACAAAATAAATGATCCAGATCAATATGCTTCATCCTTGTGTTTTAATGACGACTTATATTGCGAAGAATATTCCTCTGATAAAGGAGCTTATTATTTCAAAGATCCAAGAACGGAAACCTGTACTTACCAATCCAATGTAGCCGTTGGTAATAATATAGTTTCTGGCTGGTTCAAGACAGCCAACCTCAAAGATCCACTTCCTTTGGGCTGTTTGGATACTGACAATGCTTATGATCCCGGAGATTTTGCTTTAGGTGAAAATGCGGCCTCTTGCCCGACTGACAAAAATCTCTGCACAACTTTTTATGACCCGACCGATCCGGTTGGTTGTGGTATAGGCACCTGTCGTAATTGCGCTGAATTACCAGCAACTGAGTGTATAGATATTACCAATGAGCAAAGTTGCCGTGGGGCTGGCGGTACTTTTACTCTTAACCCTGGTTCATTAGAATGTCAGGCCTACTATTACTATAATAATGAAAAAATAGACAAAGCCAGTTGCAATGGCCAAGTTAATAAAAA
>CAZILH010000027.1:0-11511 GCA_964540095.1 uncultured Gammaproteobacteria bacterium
GCACAGCGCAATAAGAGCAAAATTTATTACAACCAGTCATGATTGGCACATAAGCACGATAATTAGAAAGATAGTTTGGTTGAATAGAAAAAAAGTCAGGCAGAGCTAATTTTTTTTCTGGCATTATATTTCGTAGATCATGAGCCAGATTATCCAAGTGATTGATATCAATAAATAAATCAAATTTGTGAGCTAGTTTTTTTCGATCAGCTGGCAAGACACAGCCAGACAGTAGAGTAATTAGTGGTTTGGTTTCCTTGATAATTTGCCATTCTCTTAATTTTCCGTAAATCCGATCAACCGCTGCTTGGCGTACTGAGCAAGCGATTAAACCAATCAAGTCAGCTTCTTTTTCATTTTGAGTTTCTGTATAGCCGATTTTTTTCAAAATCGTAGCCAATCTTTCAGCGTCAGAAGTATTCATCTGACAGCCAAAGATTATAAGATGAAATTTTTTTATACTTTTTCCCATTAGATTACTTCGTTGTCATGTGAACCGGATTCTATCTGGCCAGAGTGGGTGATGCGTATAAATTCAGCATTATTTCTTAGTTCTTCTAGATTGCGAGCATTGCCGTAGCTCATGCCAGAACGTAGGCCGCCAATAAAATTATTGATAATATTCTGGACTGGACCGCGATAAGGCACGCGCGCTTCAATACCTTCGGGAGTGATTTGGTTAAAGTTTTCTTTGGCATCAGGCCGAGATAAAGAGGCGGTAAGTGAAGCCATACCGCGAGATATTTTGTATTGTCGGCCTTTGTAGTTGAGAGTTGGGCCCGGCGTTTCTTCGGTGCCAGCAAATTGTCCGCCAATCATGACAGTGTCAGACCCAGCGGCTAGGGCCTTGACCAAGTCAGCTGGCTGTTTGATACCGCCATCAGCCAACAAAGGTATACCGGCTTGCCGGCAAACTGGCGCAATATTGAAAATAGCCGTCAATTGTGGTACGCCAAAACCAGTAGTGATTCTAGTGGTGCAGATTGAACCCGGTCCTATACCGACCTTGACTGCCTGTACACCAGCGCTAATCAAATCACGAGCGGCTTGGGCTGTAGCAATATTGCCACCTATTAAATTAATATTTGGATATTTATTGCGAATAGCATGAATAGCTCTTAATTCATTGATCGAGTGTCCGTGGGCAATATCAACCACCAAAACATCAGCTTCGGCCTCAATCAAAGCTTGGGCTCGCTCCAAAAATCCCTCGCGGACTCCAATGGCCGCTCCAACCAATAATCGGCCCTTGTTATCTTTGCTGGCTTGCTTGTTGTTGAGATTGCGACTGATGTCAGTGGCCGTGATCAAGCCCATGATGTTGAACTCCGCGTCAACTAGGGGCAATTTTTCAATTTTGTAGCTTTTCATCAGGGCTTTGGCTTCTTCGGGGCTGACATCAGGAGCGGCAGTGATAAGCTTGCTTTTGGGAGTCATCAAGTCAGACACCAAGACATTGTCATTGGTGGCAAAGAGCATATCGCGGTGAGTAATGATGCCCAACAATTTGTGACCGTCAGTCGTCACCAAAAAGCTGGTGCAGTTTAATTCGGCAATTTTGGCTTTGGTTTCAGCTAGAGTGCAGTCGGGATGAATAGTAAAAGGATTATCAATAATAATATTTTGTTTTCTTTTGACTTTGATTACTTCTTTGGCTTGCGTTTCTATGTCACAAAAACGGTGAATAATACCAATACCACCAGCCAAAGACATAGCAATGGCCATGCGACTTTCCGTCACAGTGTCCATGTTGGCGCTGACTAAGGGTATTTTGAGAGAGATGTTTTGGGTTAAGTTGGCAGTGATGTCAACATCCTGACGGGACTGTACATCAGATTTTTTGGGCACCAACAAAACATCATCGTAAGTAAGGGCAGTTTTGATTTCCATATTTTTCCTTTCTTATAAATTTAGATCACGATGTTTGATTTGGGTTTTTATTTTGTCGATGAATTTTTGTTTGGCTATATTTAATAAATCTTTTTGTCCGCGAACCCTGACCGCTAAATTGTCTGAGCCCATTTCTTTATCGCCAATGACTAAGACATAAGGGACTTTTTCATGAGACGCTTTGCGGATTTTGTTGCCTACTGTTTCGTCCAAATCATCCAATTCTACGCGAATGCCTTCAGCTAAAAATTCGGCTTGCAGTTTTTTGGCAAAATCAGTATGAGTTGAAGCAACGGTTAATATTTTTATTTGCACGGGAGACAGCCAGAGAGGGAAATTACCAGCTAGGTGCTCTATTAGTATTGAAGCAAATCTTTCAATAGAGCCCATGATGGCGCAATGAAGCATGACAATGCGTTCTTGATCACCTTGCTCATTGGCGCAAAAGAGGTCAAATCTTTCCGGCATATTGAAATCTAGTTGGATGGTGGCTACTTGATATTCTCGGCCCAAAGAATCTTTGGCCATAAAATCAATTTTTGGTCCATAAAAAGCCGCTTCGCCAGGACCTTCTTCAAAAGCTAGTTTATTTTTCTTGAGTAGATCGCGTAATTCATTCTCCATTTTTTGCCAAGTATCTTCAGTACCCAAATAATTTTTCATATTATCTGCGTCATGTAAAGACAGTCTTCTTGCCAAGGGAAAGCCAAAAGCACCATAGAAACTCTGAATAATATCTATAATGTTGCTAATTTCTTGGCGCATTTGGTTAAAGCGACAAAAAACATGAGCGTCGTCTTGAGTAATACAACGGACTCTTTGTAAACCTGACAACTCTCCACTTTGCTCGTCGCGGTAAACCATGGTAGTTTCAGCATAGCGTTGGGGTAAATCGCGATAACTGCGGGGCAGGTGAGCATAAATTTGAGTGTGGTGTGGGCAATTCATTGGTTTCATTACGAAATCATGATCCTCCCTGGTTTTTATTCTAAATAATTCTTCAGCAAATTTTTCCCAATGGCCACTAGTTTCGTATAATTCTTTTTTTGTAATATGAGGAATAGTTACTCTTTCGTAGCCGTATTTTTGACGTAGTTCCCAAACATAATTATCTAATTCCTGTCTTAAGATTGTGCCTTTTGGTGTCCATAGTGGCAAACCGGCACCTACTAAATCAGAAAAAGTGAAAAGATCCAAATCTTTTCCCAGCTTACGATGATCTCGGAGCTTGGCTTGCTCAAGCATATTGAGATGCACAGCCAATTCTTTTCGGTTAGCAAACGCTAAACCATAAATTCTGGTCATCATTTGATTTTTTTCATCACCACGCCAATAAGCGCCAGCTAGATGAGTGAGCTTGAAACCATCACCGGGTATATCTTTTGTGTTTTTGATATGCGGTCCAGCACACAGATCTTCAAAATCACCAGAAGCATAAAAAGAGATTTTTTCGTCTTTTGGTAAATCATTAATCAGTTCTTCTTTGAAGTTTTGTTTGAGCGATTTCATTTTTTTCAAAGCATCTTCACGACTGACAATAGTTTTTTTGAATTCAATATTTTGTTTGATCAGCTCTTGCATGGTTTTTTCTATTTCTGGTAAATCAGCATCAGATAATTTTTCGCTCAGCAAAAAATCATAATAAAAACCATTATCAATAGTTGGTCCAATGCCCAGCTTGGCACTAGGAAATTTTTTTAAGACGGCCATAGCCATGATGTGCGATAGCGAGTGTCGAATCTCTTCTAAATTTTTTGCCATATTTTTAGTTATTATTAATTAAAAAATCCCAAAGAACAGCTGTTCTTGGGACCCAAAGTATAGGGCGGTTCCACCCAAGTTCTTTCCATGCATAGGAAAACACTCATTTCCGCCCACTGGGCGGTCACCCTGTGGGTGAATTTAGACTTAGCCCCGGAGGATCCATAATTTGGAGAATAGTTGGTAGCTATTCCAATCGTCTAAAGCAAAAATAATTATACAGCATATTTTTTTATTTTGTAAGATATTGACAAAATAGATGATATATGCTATTATTATAGGTTATTAAAAGTACTTTTAAATACTTGCGAAAATAGCTAAAAACAGCTAAATATAGCCATAGTGTCTAGATTAAGTGAAGAATTACGTAGTTTAGATGCTATGGCTATAAGAGCCAGCTAATCACGTGGATCCACCGTCAACTTTCCGGAGGTGTGTCATGAACGCGTTTCTGTCTTGGGTCGCTGTGGCCTTGGTGGCTTTCGTTCTGTACATGAGCGCCATCATCGCCAGTCTCGCCAGACAGCAGAAGATCGCGCAGAAGAGTGGAATGGTTCAGGATCACTTCGTCATCCTGAAGAACTCCTGGGACTGGAAGTGGTACTGCTTCCTCTGGAACTTCGTTCCCTGGAACCGGACGAAGAGTCCGACCGTCTGGACGCGTTGCCAGTACTTGCGCGCCTTGATGCTCAAGCCGCTGGGTTTGCCGATCCTCGGGTCGGCGTATCTGTTAGTCGCGATGTGCTTTCTCTGCCTTGCTACCTTTTGGTCCGTCTGCGAGTTTTGCTGGCGGACGATCCTGTTCAGGGCGTATGTGCCCAACGGCGTAGAGATGTTTGCTGACGATGGTCCTGGTTTCTTCACCTACAGGCCTGTCAGCAAGCTGCGCGGTCTGGGTTTGTGGCCTCTGCTGGTTCTTTGGGGTTTGTGGCTACGCTACAATCATCAGACAAGCTTGATCCGGCATGACCTGAAGTGGCCAGCCATCATCCTCCTGGCAGGCATCGTCATCTTCTTCATCCTGATCCTGACAAAGACCGATACTGCTCAGATGGCGGGGAGGGTTATCAAGGACGTCTATCGCAAGATCTGTCCGCTGGTGGATGTCATCGACGATCCGCGAGCGAGAAACAAGTAGTGAATCATCTCTGCCCTTGGGCGGAGTGATTCCGCAACATGAGACCTCGGTTGGTAACCATTCCGGCCGGGGTCTTTTCTTTTTGGGAAAAATAAAAAGCCAGTCCTCTATACTGTCATTCCCGCGAAAGCGGGAATCTACCATTATCATACCAATGGCAAGTCAATGGTAGATCCCGGATCAAGTCCGGGATGACAATGGAGGACCGGCGACTCCTTCGTACTACTCAATAATAATATGATCTTTGAGTTTGGGTGCGGTTTTTACCCAAAAAGGATAAAATTTGACTTCGGCTTCTTCAATATTGAACTCACCTTTCAAGTATTCTTTGATTTGCTCAGCATTGAGGCCTACTAGCCTTGATTTATCAATCAGCCAAGGATGACTGCTAGATTTTATTTTAGCTTCCAGCCCCACTTCTATTATGGCTTGGTTTTTGGTCACATCAATTTCCGATATTTTATAGGTGTACTGGTCAGGCAAAAATTCCATGACACTCTGGTCACTAGCTAGCTGAGAGCTGAATTTTTTTTCAGCCAATTTATACAAATCAGCCATTGAAAAAACCAATCCGTATATGGTCAATTTTTCTTGGATAGTCGCTTCAGGACTATTGTCATTGATGGCGCTAGAACTGATAATTTCTTGCTTGATGAACAGACGACTATCATCAATTTTTAAATCAGCAGTCAATAAACTATTTATTTTTTCTACGCCTTGTTTTTTGGCTTCAGTTAGTAAATTATTTTGGGCAGTATCAATATTTTCTTTAGTTACTTTGTAGCCGGGTCGGCTTTCTTGCTTGAAGCCATTGGGAGCTGAGGCATATATGACATCCTGGAGCTGAGGCCAGAGACCGGGGATAGTCAGCTTTTCAATAGCGTCACTGACATAGTCAGCGCCTATCTGGTCAGCTTCAGCCCAAACCTTGACTTGGCCGCCTTTTGGCACACTGACATTTTCAGAAATGCGGTAAATTTTGCCAAGTTGAGTCAATAGGCGCGTAGTTTTTACCAGCGTCTGGTCCTTGCTGTATTTATTGTAAATAATCACTTGACCGCCGGCTTTTTCCGAGGGGATATTTTCGCTGGTGCTAGGAGCGCTGGCTTCTAGTTCCAAATCAACGCTCATTATTTTTCCAATCAAGGATTCATTAGAAACACCTTCAGCATTTTCAGCTTGGAGGGTAATAATTATTTGTTTATTTTGGTCTTCGGCTCGGCTAAAAATTTTGATAGTGGCCTTAGACAGAGCAAAGTGCAGGATTAAAAAAATAGCTCCAATGGTCAACACCAAAAAGAAGCTAATTATTTTTACATAAATACTATTTTTTGTTTTTATTTTGCTGGTCATATTTACCTCGTTAAATATTATAGCAAAAAAAATAGTTTTCGGCTATTTTTAGCTACTTAATTCCCAAGCATCAGGACCCAAAAGCTGGCAGATTTCTTTTTTTAATTTTTCATCTGGTAAAACTTTTAGGTTAGTTTTTAATTTTCGTGATTTGCCATTATTGATTTCCAAGTAGACCGGTGTATTGCCGGGCTTGGTTTCTAGTATTTTTTTTATAGCGCTTAGGCCCTCTTTTTGGAATTCGGCTGGTAATTTTATCCACAGACGGTGGTTAATTAGCTTGCCAGATTGCCATTGTTTGATGGTTTGTTCATTTATTAATTCGGCGTTTTCAGCTAAAATTTTGGGCTGGCCGTCTTTTTCAGTGACGCGTCCGTGGATTACGACTTTGACCTCGTCCTTCCATAAAGCAAAAGTTTTTTCCAAAGTTTTGGGGAAAATAAGCACTTCGCAGGAGCCAAAAGAGTCCTCTAGCCCGACAAAAAGCATGTTTTGTCCCTTGTGGGTTATTTTTTTCTGTATGGCTGTCACAATGCCGGCCACAGTCACTTCTTGGCCATCGCGGTTTTTGAGCTGTGATAAGCGGACAACATGTTGAGGCAAAATATCCAAGTATTCTCTGAAAGGATGGTTGCTGATATAGAGGCCGAGTAGTTCTTTTTCCCAGGTTAGTTTGATGTTGTCTTCGGCATCTGGAAATTGATTTAATTTCAAAGAAAAAATAGGAGCGGCCAGTGGCAAGTCAGCAAAAAGATTGTTTTGACCGCTGGAGTGATCATTTTGCACTCTTTTGTGAAATTCCAAGAGCTTGTCAAGATTGCCCAAGGCCTGTCCGCGGGTAATAAAGGAATCAAAGGCGCCAGCTTTAATCAAACTTTCTAGTGATTTTTTATTCAAATCCTTATCTTTGATGCGCATCAGAAAATCTTCCACTGATTTGTAAGGACCACGCTCTTTTCTTTCGTGGATTATTTCTTTGGCAATATGCTTGCCGACATTTTTTACGGCTTTCAAACCAAAGCGCATTTTATTTTTTATTTGCGGATCTTTGCTCATGACCACTGTGAAGTCACTAAAACTTTCATTGATATCTGGTGGCAGTACTTCAATACCCATCTTGCGACACTCGTTGATTTCAATGGTGATGCGATCAATATTGTTTTGGTCAGAAGTAAGCAAGGCCGCCATAAAGGCCTCGGGGTGATTGGCTTTGAGGTAGGCGGTCTGGTAGGCAATCATGGCATAGCAAGCGGCGTGTGATCGATTGAAACCATAGCGAGCAAAAGGCAAAATAAATTCCCAGATTTTTTCCGCGGTTTTTTTGTCAATGCCGTTTTTGGACATACCAGCTATCATAGCCACCTCTTGCTCTACCAAGAGTTCTTTGATTTTTTTACCCACGGCTTTGCGTAAAACATCAGCTTGACCATAGCTAAAGCCAGCCAAATCACTGGCAATGCGCATGATTTGCTCTTGGTAGATGGCAATGCCGTAGGTATTTTTCAAAATTGGCTCCAAGCGAGGATGCAAGTAAGTAATTTTTTTACGGCCATGCTTGCCTTCAATAAAATCAGGAATAAATTCCATTGGACCAGGGCGATAGAGTGAGACCATGGCAATGATGTCTTCTAGTTCAGTGGGTACTAATTGTTTTAAATAGCGCTTCATGCCTCCAGATTCTAGCTGGAAAACGCCAGTTGTTTCGCCACGCTGTAAAAGGGTAAAACTTTTTTTGTCGTCCAAAGGAATATTATCTAAATCTATTTTTATTTTTTCAGTGGCCTCAATAATATCAATGGCCTGCTCAATGATGGTCAAGTTTTTTAAGCCCAAGAAGTCCATTTTCAACAAGCCAAGATCTTCAATTGGATGCAAAGAATATTGGGAAATAATAGTTTTATCGTCAGAGCTGGCGTATTGGATAGGTACATGATTGACCAAGGGCTCTTTGGTAATCAAAACACCGCAGGCATGGGTAGAAGTGTGCCTGGCTAGACCTTCTAATTTTTTGGCCATATCCAGCAATCTTTGAGCTTCAGGATCTTCATTATAGAGGCGTTTGATTTCTTCCACAGTGTTTAGAGCTTCTTTCAAAGACATAAACATGGGTATCATTTTGGCTACTTGGTCGCAATAGCTGTAGCTGTAGCTCAAAACTCGGCCGACATCACGGATAGCGGCCCGGGCCGCCATAGTACCAAAAGTGATTATTTGGGCCACATGGTCTTTGCCGTATTTGTTTTCCACATATTGAATAACAGCGTCGCGCCCAGTGTCGGCAAAATCCATATCAATATCAGGCATGGAAACACGCTCAGGGTTTAGGAATCTTTCAAAAAGCAAGTCATATTTGATGGGGTCAATGTTGGTGATACCGATCAAGTATGACACCAAACTGCCAGCGGCTGAGCCGCGGCCCGGGCCGACGATTATTTTGTTATTTTTGGCCCAGTTGACAAAATCTTGGACAATTAGAAAATAAGCGGCATAGCCAGTGCGTTCAATGACTGACAACTCATACTGCAGTCGTTCAGTAATATTTTTTGGCAATTCTTCTAGTTTTTTGCCAAATCTTTTTTCAATACCTAAGCGAGATAAATTTTCTAATTCTTTTTCGGGAGTCACGCCAGTCGGCAAATCATAGGTTGGCAATTGTATTTTGCCTAATTCTATTTCTACATTACAGCGCTCGGCAATTTTGAGGCAGTTGTCCATGACCTCGGGAGTGTCAATGAAAAAGTCGCGCATCATGCTTTCAGAAAACATGGAAAAATCTTCGCCCAAATAGGACATGCGGTTTTGATCGGATTGTTTTTGTTTGGTTTGGATGCAAAGCAAAACATCCTGGGCTTGATCATCAGTACTTTTTACATAATGGATGTCGTTGGTGGCAATAAGTGGTACATTATATTTTCTGGCTAGAGCCACCATTCCTTGATTGGCAATAGTTTGGTCAGTATTGCGTCGACTTTGTAATTCAATAAATAATCTATCTGGTCCAAAAATATCCAGCAAAATTTTTAGATTTTTTTCGGCCGTGTCATTTTGGCGAGCCAAAATATGCCGAGCCAGCGGTCCATTGAGGCAGGCCGTGGAAGCAATCAGTCCAGCTGAATATTTTTTGAGCGTTTCCCAATCTAGTCGGGGTTTATAATAAAAACCCTCCAGATGGGCAATGCTGGTTAATTTTAATAAATTACGGTAGCCCTCGTTGTTTTCCGCTAGGAGTATGAGATGATAGGGTTTTTCTTTGGAGCTGCGGTCAGTCAATTGGCCGGGAGTTATATAGGACTCCACACCAATTATTGGCTTGAGGCCAGCTTTGTGGCATTTTTGGTAAAACTCAATTACCCCATACATTGATCCATGGTCAGTCAAAGCCAAAGCCGTAGCACCTTGGTTTTTCGCTTCTGCGATCAATCCGTCTATGGTGCCTAAGCCGTCAAGCAGACTATAGTGCGAATGAGTATGTAGGTGGATAAACATTTTTGTTTTTTGGCGCGAACAATAAAACCCGATAATTTGTAGGGCAACAAAATATTATCGGGGTGTTTGTTTTGGTTTTTGTTTTATTCCGGCCCGGCGCTTTTTTTACTGCGACGAGCGGCTCTTTTGTTTTGAACCATTTCCAATATCTGCTGGCCGGTCTTTAATACCACAGTGAGATAAGTAGCAATATTGCTGGTCTTATCCTTGAATCTTTCAATACTTTCTTCAATGGCTTTGACAATTTTTTCCACGCCTTCGCTTATGCGATTAATGGCCCGAAATGTTTTTGACATTTGGAACAAAAGATAGGCGAAAGCTGTCGCTACCAAAAAAATGGAGATACTTAGCACTAAATTTAGTACATCCTTAGAAGTGTCAAACATGAAAGTATAATTTAATCAATTAATGAGTTCATTATAACACAATTTTTACACTATCGCCAAATAGTTGTCTTAGGAGCGATTTTTTAGTATAATAACCATATTAGTGATTATATTTCATGGACTATTTTGAACCACTATCAGAAAAAGACCTTAAGCGTGGCATGTATGTCTTGCAACACAAAGCCATGTTTGTTCGTTTGGCTTGGATTTTTTCTTTTTTAATAATTTTTATTATCTATGGCATACTGGTAATCAATGTAGTGCGCTATGTTCAGGCGCCCAGTTGGCTGGAGCTTTCAGAACAGCTCAAAAAAAATGGCGCTTGGTCGGTTTATCATCAAGAAGAAGCACCTCTAGACATTGAATTAGGCCAAGCCAAGGCCTTGACTTTGGGTAATGGCATTTATAATTTAGTAGCCACTATCAAAAATCCTAATGAGGATTGGCTAGTGTCTTCTTTGGAATATCGTTTTATAGTCAATGGCCAAGAATTGCCATTTAGAACTTCTTTTTTGAATGCTTCGGATCAGCATCTGCTCTTGCAATTGGGTCACAGGGTCGATGTTTCGGTTGGTAGTGTCAATGTGGAGATTGAGAAAGTTCGTTGGCAACGCTTGCAAACTGATACTCCGCAAATTTCTTGGGAGATCAATGATTTGAAATATCAAGGAGAAAGCTCAGTGGTGGTCAATAGCCAGAATGTCAAATTACCAGCGCGGGTGTCATGGCAAGCCAAAAATAAATCATTGTTCAATTTTTGGGAAGTGGGCTTCCAAGTAGCTTTGTTTGAAAATGATAATATTATTGGTGTGGCTGAAGTCAAAGAGCGTGATTTTGAGTCCTTAGAGACCAGGTCAATTGAAGCTACTTGGGCTTATAATTTACCGCGGGCCACTAGAGCGGAAGTTTGGCCAGTATTGAACTGGTTGGATAAAAATAATTACAAGTCCTTAGAGTTGACTCCTGATAGTCAAAATAGATTAAGATTATGAGGGATTTTTTGTTCACTTTGCGCCGTTTGGACTGGCTGCTTTTTTTTGCTATGCTTATTTTGCTGTTTTTGAGCGCCAGCATATTGTATAGTTTGAATCTTAATATTGAAGGTTCAGATTTTTTGATTTTCAAAAAGCAAATTATTTTTATACTTTTTGGCTTGGTGCTATTTTTTTTAGTAGCCAACATCAACTACAAAGTATGGTCAACTTTCAGTAAGTTGATTTATATTTTGTTTGCTTTAGTGCTCGTAGTCGTGATTTTTTTGGGTAAAGAAATAAATGGCACGACTGGTTGGATAGCGATTGGTCCTTTGACGCTACAACCAGTGGAATTTGCCAAAGTGGCTTCTTTGGTTTTGTTGGCTAGATATTTTTCTGACAATGCTAGGGAATTTTATATGTTTAAACATATAGTTTACTCTGGTCTGATTACTTTGTTTTATGTTGGTTTGGTAATGCAACAGCCAGATTTGGGCTCATCACTAGTTATTATTGGGGTTTG
>CAZILH010000028.1:0-10895 GCA_964540095.1 uncultured Gammaproteobacteria bacterium
CTACAACATACTCTCCCAGGGGGAGATCTAGTTCTTTTAGTTTTTTGAAAATGTCTCCAACCATATTATTTTTAAAATAATTTTATTCCACTACATACTCCCAGCCCGCTTGCCAGGCCTTGGTCTTGCGCCAGTCATTGGCAAACGCTTGCTGCCAAGTTTGTTTTTTTAATAATACATCCAAAGCAAGTTGCGGAGCTTTGTGGGCTACGATAGCCACACTTTTACCTTGATAATTTTGCTTCAAAAAATCCAAAAAATCAGCTATTCTCATTTTTACATCTTCATAGCTTTCGCCATTGGGAAATTTTTTTTCTACATTTTCTTCTTGCAGTGGCTCAACTATTGCCGATTCTTTACCATTAAAATCTCCATAATTACATTCCCGTAATCGTTTATCTTGGATAATTTCTACTTCGTCTTTGAAGGTCAGCTCAGCTGAGTGCACTGCTCTTTTTAAGTCAGAGCAAAATACCACATCAAAATGCTTGTCTTTGATTTGATTTTTAAGATCAACAGATTGTTGGATACCTTTTTGAGACAATTCAACATCAGACCAGCCAGAAGAAATATCTTTCTCATTATCGGTGGTGGTGCCGTGGACAAAGTATGTGATTTTTATGGGCATGATAAGTTTATTTTATTTCTCACCCCTTATTGTATTTAATCTTTCCTGATATAAAACCCTATCGGGATTTGCTGGATCTTTAAGTGCAGACAAACCAACCAAAATATCACTAAGTCTTTGTTTAAGATCGTTAAAATAATCTGGCTTAAACAAATGCTCCATGCTTTTTAATGATGAAAGTACATAAGATTTTAAAAAACCCTCTTCACTAACAATCCACGCGTCTATTTCTGCTGGACAATTTTGTGGCGATTCTTGATAAAGACGCAAATTACCATCTAGCCAAGCATCCCAACCATTTATAAACCTGGCAACATCTGCCAAGGCCAATAATTTTTGTGAATCTGACACTGGCTGATAGTCCCGATAGTAATCTTTCTTGCCCTCTGGCAAATTATCAATGTTTGCCTGCCCAAAAGAAGTGGCCAGAATATGATCTTTCATAAATTTTAAATCAGCTGCGTTCACCTGACCACGCATATCTTCTTCTAGCAATTTGACTGCATATTCTTCGTTGCTTAGATTATCCTCGGCTACATCTTGCCGATATGTTTTCCCTGAATGACCGTCATCATGACGCAAGGCACATTCTAAAAGCATCTCCTTTTCTCTACTAGTCAACAAATTTGGATCATTAAGGTGATCTAAAAAATCTTGAAGGTTGGCTCGCACTTCATCAACATGTTGCTTATTATGATAAGGATTATCTAATCTTTCTAACCTTTGACCCAATTTTTCTCTGGCACCTTGAAACACTTCTGCTATATTTGGCTGATTTTTTGGTATTTCCATAACAATAAATTTAAAACAACTTATTATTATCTTCCGGCGCTTTGAGCCCAAAATACTCATAAGCCCGTGGAGTGGCTACCCTACCTTTAGCAGTACGGGCCAAAAACCCCAATTGCATCAAATATGGTTCAAATATTTCTTCAATAGTGCCAGCTTCTTCTTGGATGGCTGCGGCCAAGGTGTTGAGACCCACTGGTCCGCCTTTGAAATTTTCAATCAAGGTTTTAAGCAAACGGCGATCCAGATCATCTAAACCATATTTATCAATGGCCATGAGATCAAGAGATTTTTTGGTCAGGTCTAGTGAAACATTGCCGTCTGACTTGACCTGGGCATAATCACGCACGCGCTTCAAAATGCGATTGGCAATACGTGGCGTCGCCCGACTGCGATCCGCTATTTCTTTCCTGGCCTCAGGCACGATCTGCACTCCCAAGATATTAGCCGAACGCTTCAATATATCCGCCAGCTCCTCAGGGCTGTAGAAATCCAGACGAAAAGTCATGCCAAATCTATCACGTAAAGGTGAAGACAGTAGGTTGTATCTGGTCGTGGCTCCGATCAAAGTAAATTTGGGTAAATCCAGACGCAGTATCTGCGCTGACGGGCCTTTGCCCAAAATAATATCCAAAGCAAAATCCTCCATGGCTGGATAAAGTATTTCTTCAATGGTCTTGTTGAGGCGATGTATTTCATCAATAAACAAAATATCACCGGGCTGTAAGTTGGTAATCACCGCTGCCAGATCTCCGGCCTTGGTAATAGCCGGCCCTGATGTCACTTTGATGCCAGCACCCATTTCGCGAGCTATGATGTGTGCTAGAGTGGTCTTGCCCAAGCCCGGCGGTCCATAGAGCAAGACATGATCCAATGGTTCACTTCTTCCTTTGGCCGCCTGCAAAACAATATCAAGATTGGCCTTGACCTGGGTCTGACCAATATAGTCCTGCAAATTTTGCGGCCGCAAAGTCAGGTCTAGCACCTTGTCAGAGCTTTGTTCTACGGCTGAAATGACTCGTTCGCTCATGAAATCCTGATTGAGAATAAATTATATAAACGTAATATTGGACACTTTGTCGTCAGCATCTTTGAAACGCATCAAGCGCACGCCTTGGGTGGCACGCCCTAAGATACTTACTGCCTTTATGGGCAAGCGAATGACTTGGCCTTTTTTGGAGATGATAATAATATCTTCACTCTCCACTCGGGAGCTAATAATGCGCGCGCCGACAATAGCACCGGTCTTGGCGCTCACTTGAGCGGTCTTGATGCCCGAGCCACCACGCGACTGTACTTTGTAGGCAGACAAACCCGTGCGCTTGCCAAAGCCGTGAGCCATAATGACAAATAGTTGCTCGTCTTTTCCAGCTTTGCCTTCCACAATAATATCAAAGCCCACTACCTCGTCATTTTTCTTGAGGCGTACTGAACGCACACCTGAAGCATTGCGTCCCATATCACGCACATCTTTCTCGCGGAATCTGATCGACTGACCATTGGCAGTCACCAAAATAATTTCATCTTTGCCAGTCGATGGCTGAACCCAATTCAAGGAATCATCACCTTTGAGTTTGATAGCAATCAGACCGGAACGACGGACATTGCTCAGCTGGTCTAAAGCCACTTTTTTGATGATACCTAAACGAGTCACCATCACAAAATATTTGAAAGCACTAAAATCTTCGCTCTGCAAAATTGAGGAAATTTTTTCTTCTGGAGATAATTGCAAAAAGTTGACAATATTTTGCCCTTTGGAAGTCCGTGACATTGGTGGCACTTCATAGGCCTTGAGCTGGAAGACCCTGCCCTTGCTGGTAAAGAACATCAAATCAGCGTGCGTGTTGGTAGCCAAAAATAATTGCACCTCATCTTGCTCTTTGGTAGTAAGGCCTATCACTCCCTTGCCACCTCGGCCTTGGGTCTTGAAAATCTCTGGCGATAGACGCTTGATGTAACCGTCGTGCGTCAAAGTAATGACTGTGGCTTCATTTGGTATCAAGTCCTCCGTGTTCATCTTGTTGACTGCGGACTTTACTACGCGGGTTCGGCGCTCATCAGCAAAACGAGCACGCAAATCTTTTAGCTCATCCTTGATAATGCCCAATACTTTTGCTTTGCTACTTAATATAGCTGACAATTCTTTGATTAATTTTAATTTATCTTTCAACTCTTGCTCGATCTTTAGTCTTTCTAGGTTGGCTAAATTCTGCAAGCGCATTTCCAAGATAGCCACCGCTTGTCTTTCCGAGAGCTTAAACTTAGTCATCAAGTTGACTTTGGCCACCTCCTTATCTTTGGAAGCGCGGATGGTCTTGATAACCATATCAATCTTGTCTAGGGCGATATTCAAGCCCTCCAAAATATGCGCTCGCTCTTTGGCTTTGTCCAAATCAAACTGCGTGCGTCTAACTACTACTACTTGACGGTGTTTGATGTATTCTTCCAAAATATTTTTCAAGGTCAGTACGCGTGGTTGCAAACCATCCACCAAGGCCAGCATGTTAACGTGAAAGGTCTCTTGAAGCTGAGTATGCTTATAAAGATTATTTAAAACTTTTTTGGGATATGCTTCCTTCTTGAGCTCAATCACCACGCGGACACCATGTCGATCGGACTCATCACGCAAATCTTTGATGCCGTCAATTTTTTTGTCTTTGACTAGCTGAGCGATCTTCTCAAGCAAGGTAGCTTTGTTGACTTGATAGGGAATAGAAGTAATAACGATTTGATATTGGCCGGCTTTGGTCTCAGTAATCTCCGCTTCTCCGCGACAGACAATACCGCCTCGGCCAGTGGCATAGACCGTTTTTATATCTTCCGCGCTATAGATCACACCACCAGTTGGATAATCTGGTCCTTTGACAAACTCCAGCAAATCATCAATTGTGGCTTCCGGATTTTCTATGACCATCACAATAGCATCAATCAATTCGCCTAAGTTGTGCGGTGGAATAGCGGTCGACATACCAACAGCAATACCAGTAGCGCCATTGAGTAATAGGTTGGGTAACTTGGCTGGCAAAACTTTTGGCTCTTGGCGGCTACCATCGTAGTTGGGTACAAAATCAACAGTATTTCTATCAATATCAATCATTAATTCTTCAGCCAGAGCTTCTAGCTTGGCCTCAGTGTAGCGCATGGCCGCTGGCCGATCACCATCCATCGAGCCAAAGTTTCCTTGGCCATTGACCAGGGTATAGCGCATGGCAAAATCCTGAGCCATGCGCGCCATAGTATCATAAATAGCTGAGTCGCCATGCGGATGGTATTTGCCCATCACTTCACCGACCACTGTGGCTGATTTTCTGAACTTAACATTGTGCTTCAGACCGACACTCCACATCGCATACAAAATCCGGCGATGCACTGGCTTCAGGCCATCTCTGACATCAGGCAAAGCGCGAGAGACAATGACACTCATAGCGTAGTCAAGGTAAGAGCTTTGCATTTCCTCTACCAAGGACAGTGGTTCGATGCGACCACCATTTTGGGAATCGCCAATGACTGTCAAATTTTCTGACTCAGGTTTTTTATCTTTTGCTTTTGTTGATTTTACTTTAGGCATAAAACTATTATCTACTATTAGTTAGCAGTACTAGACGCTGTACTGGTTGGTGTTGAAGATGCTTTATTTTTCAAATATTCTTGCGCAGCATTGAATAACTCTTGTTGTTTTTGAGTTTTTAATAATTGCTCTTGCATATTGTCCCACTGCAATTTGGCTAGCTCCAGATTATTTTGGATGTCTTGGCTGATAGAGCTGACTTCGATGTTGTCATTATTTACTTCTGGCTTAGGGGCCGCTTGTGAAGAAACACTGAATTTCTGCCAGACAAAGATCAGGCCAACAAAAGTCAACAAGGACAAAAGCAGTGTCAAATAAACTTTGTTTTTGTTGTTTTGCAAAATTATCATATTTGCGCTTTTAAAACTACTAATTTCAAATCATCTTGGGGCAAATCTTTGGCGCTGACTTTGAACTTGTCATGCTCTTCTGGCTTAACCCCAAACTCTTTGATAAATAATTCCAAAGCATCGGCTTTATTTTTTAATTCCTTGACTTGATAGGCGCTGGGGATGACCAATCTGGGCTCTATCTGTCCGATGATGTTGTTGGCTTCTTTGGCATTGGCCATTGCGCCACCGCCAACTGGCACTAGCAAAATATCGGCGCCCGAGACCAGCTCCAAATCTTTGTCAGTCAAAGCTTGATGGCCATATTCACCCAAGAAAGCAATGCGCACATCTTCAAAAATAATTAAGTAAATCAAATGACCGTTGGTTTGTAGGCCATAAACAAAAATATCCTTGGTTTCATACTCACCAGCGCTAGCAATGACCATGGCTTCTTCGTCTAGCTTAGAGGCCCCAACGCCTTGGGGGTCAGTAAAAATAGCCACATCGCCTTTGGCCTTGCCATACTTAAAATTTTTGTCTAAAGAATAGGGGTTTAAAACAATGCTGTGCTGACTATTTTGTATCTTAAAATAGTTGTTGCCATGCCAAGAAATATACATAATTTTTAAGCTATTTAAGCTAATTAAATCGCCTTTATTTTATCATAATTTATAGCAAAAGTAAATGCCAAAAATAGCTAAAATTTAACCTTTTTTGGCCTAAATTATGGTCTTTTTGAGTATTAACCGAAGCCCTTGATTTATTTGAAACTTTGTGTTAATATAAAGCAACTTAAATTTTATTAATCAAACATCTTGGCTTGTGAATTTTTGCTCACACCCCAAGAACTTGTGGCTTATAGTCATAGGTTAACACTTAATAATTAAATGACAAGCAAAAAACCCACCGACAAAACTGTTAAATCCGACCATCCTATGGATGTGTTGCTGGAACAAGACAACGCTATAAAAGTTCCGCGAGTTGGCGATTTGGTGGAAGGTACTGTAATCAGTATCTCTAAAAATGAGATTTATCTAGACCTAGCCGGTATTACTACCGGTATTATTCGTGGTCGCGAAATCTATGATGAATCCACTGAATTTTCCAATTTAAAAATTGGCGACAAAGCTCACGCTACTGTCGTAGGCCTAGACAATGAAAATGGCTACATGGAATTATCCTTGCGCGAAGCTGGCCATAAGAAGGCCTGGGATAATTTGGAAAAACTATACAAGACCGGCGAAATCGTTGACTGTAAAGTCATTGATGCCAACAAAGGCGGTCTGATGATCAAATTGGGCAATGTCATTGGCTTTTTGCCGGTGTCTCAGCTGACTATTGAACACTATCCCCGCATTGATGGCGGAGACAAGAATAAAATCTTGACTCACTTGAAAAGCTTTGCCAATCAGATGTTGAAAACCAAAATTATTGATGTCAATGAAAAAGATGAAAAACTGATTGTCTCCGAAAAAGCCGCTTGGGATGACAAGCAGAAAAAAGTGGTCTCCCAATTCAAAGTTGGCGACAAAATCAAAGGCCGCGTCACTGGCGTGGTCAACTTTGGTGCTTTTGTGGAATTTGGCGATGGTCTAGAGGGCTTGGTCCATATTTCAGAATTGGCTTGGCAACGCATTGACGATCCTCGCGATATTATCAAAGTTGGCGAACAAGTAGAAGCTGAAATTATTGAAATTGAAGAAACTAAAATTTCTTTATCTATAAAAAAATTACAAAAAGATCCTTGGATCAAGGTCCAAGAGCGCTACAAAGTAAACGACAAAGTCAGAGGCAAAGTTTTGAAAGTCAATCCTTTTGGTGCTTTTGTGGAACTGGATCATGATATCCACGGCTTGGTGCACATCTCTGAATTGAGTGACAAAAAAATCAATTCTCCTGATGCCGCTATCAAGGTTGGTGAAAATTATGACTTCACTATCTTGACCATTGAGCCAGAGAATCACCGCCTAGGTCTATCTCTCAAAGGACCAAAAAAAGCCAAAGCCGAAAGCAAAGAAGAATCCGCTAAAAAGGAAAGTGGAGAATCCGCCTCGGACAGCAAAGAAGAAAAACCAACTGTAAAAAAAGAAGCCAAGGCCAAAAAAACTGCTCCAGTTGAGGAAAGTACCCCTGCGGAAACAGCCCCAGCTGAAACAACTCCTGTGGAGACAGCTAAAGAATAAAAGCTGCTCGCCTCGCAAGCGAAACGGCGAAGCGGGACATTATTCACTTTTGGTGCTAAAATTAAATCTAAGTAAGCAATATTATGAACAAAAATATAAAAAATATTGCCATATTTTTTCTAATGCTAGTTTTGCTGTTGGGTATTTTCAGTTTTTTTGACAGCTCTAGCAAAAAAGTTGAAGAAGTAAGTGTGGCTAAGCTGGTCAGCCAAATCAATGCTGACCAAGTGAAAAGCATCACGGTCACTGGCAGTAAGCTAGAGGTGACTTTGCAAGACGATACTACTGAAATTACCCGCAAAGAAACCAATGAGCCCCTTAGCGACCTGCTCAAAAATTATGGCGTGGCTCCAGATAAAATTGCGGCTGCCAATATTTCCGTCAAAGACGAAAACAGCGACAATATCTGGTGGCTGGCTATCCTACCCTATCTCCTGCCCTTGATTATCATCATTGCTGTGGTGTGGTTTATGATGCGCCAAGTCCAAGGTGTCAACAATCGCGCTATGTCTTTTGGACAATCTGGCGCCAAGATGGCCTCCCAAAACAACAAAGTGAACTTTGGTGATGTGGCTGGCGCTCAAGAAGCCAAAGAAGACCTTAAAGAAATTGTCGACTTTTTGAAAAATCCGCAAAAATTTATTGACGTTGGTGCCAAAATACCGCGCGGTGTCTTGTTGCTCGGCGCGCCAGGTACTGGCAAAACCCTACTGGCTCGTGCTGTGGCTGGTGAAGCCAAAGTGCCCTTCTTTCATATTTCTGGTTCTGAATTTGTGGAAATGTTTGTGGGTGTGGGTGCTTCTCGTGTCCGTGATTTATTCAAAAAAGCCAAAAAAGCGGCTCCTTGCCTGATCTTCATTGATGAGATTGATGCTGTCGGTCGCCAAAGAGGCGCCGGCCTGGGTGGCTCGCATGATGAACGTGAACAAACTTTGAATCAAATATTAGTAGAGATGGATGGCTTTGATAACCAAACCAACATCATTGTCATTGCCGCTACCAATAGACCAGATGTCTTGGATCCAGCATTGCTTAGACCTGGTCGTTTTGATCGCCAAGTAGTGATTGATTTGCCAGATATCAAAGACCGCGAAGAAATATTAAAAATCCACGCCAAGAACAAACCACTGGCTGAGGATGTTAACTTAAAAACCGTAGCCCAAAGAACTCCAGGATTTTCTGGCGCTGATCTAGCCAACTTGTTAAACGAAGCTGCTATTGTGGTAGCCAAAAGAAATGATAAAAAAATATTAGGTCAAGATGTTTTGGAGTCCATTGAGCGCGTACTCTTGGGTCGACAAAGAAAATCCTACATTTTGTCAGAAAAAGAAAAGAAAATCACGGCCTACCATGAGGCCGGTCATGCTTTGATCTCCCATATCTTGCCCCACTCTGATCCAGTCCACAAAATATCTATCATTTCTCGCGGACGAGCCGCGGGCTATACCATCAACCTGCCTGACGAAGAAAAGAAAATGCACAGCTACTCGGATTTTATTGACAACATGGCTGTCTTGCTAGGTGGCTTTGCTGCTGAAAAAATATTTTTCGATGAGGTGACTACTGGCGCTAGCAATGACTTGAAAAAAGTCACGCAGATGGCCAGACAAATGGTGACTCAGTATGGTATGGACACTAAACTCGGACCACGCACCTTTGGTGAAAAAGAAGAAATGATTTTCTTGGGTAAAGAAATTCACGAGCGTCGCGATTACAGTGAAAAAACCGCTGAAGTAATAGATGAAGAAATATCCAACTACATCAAAAACGCTCTCAAGACCGCTGAAAAAACTATCCATGATAATAAAGCTAAGATGGAAAAAATAGTTGCTACTCTGATTGAAAAAGAGACCATTGAAAAAGAAGAATTTGCCACTCTAATGGCGTAAAATACAAAAAATATAATCAGAAAAAATTTCGCATAAAAACATCCTAAAAAATTAGGGTGTTTTTTTGTACAAATAAAAGAAAGTAAAAAAACGGGGCAAAAATGGTTAATGTCTATATTTCCTTTGAATAAATAAAAAAGGCTTTCGGCCAGTTTGAGGTTTATAAACCTCGGGCAAAAGCTTTTTTTAAAGACTTCCCGCTAAGTGTGGTTTATAAACCACGGCCGAAAGTCTTCAACAACATAATATCATACTGTAAAAAATTGTCAAATACCTGTTTTTGTTTACTTAAGCTATTATTTAAGATACTATGTTAATAGATGCTTCTGTGCCAACTAAAAGGACTTAAATTCATAAACAACAAAAAACATGAAAAAATTAAAAATATTAATATTACTTGGTTTCATTTTTATTTTATCGGCCTGCACATTATCAAAGCCAAAAACAACTTTACCAAATACTAATGATAAGCCAAATACCAACCAAGTTGTAAATATAAATAACAATACTAATCAAAACACTAATGAGGTAGTAAATAATAACCCTAATCAATATATTGGTTTGGGCGAAGAATTTACTCTACACAAAAATCAATTAGCCATTGTCAAAAATACTGACCACGAAATTACTATCACTCAATTTTTTAATTCACCGTGCCCAGATGGGGCAATGTGTCTCTGGTCAGGGGTCGGCATTACTTTCAAACATACTTTCAAGGGTGAAGTGCGAGAGGGATTAAATTTGCTTCAAGCCTTTGGCTATCAGACCACCATCATTGATACTGATCATGAAACCTATGCTAAGCTAAAAATTAATCTACCCAAAAACACCGCTGATCTAACTAGTTGCCAAACTGACGCTGACTGCGTGGCCGCTACTTGCTGTCATCCGACTAGTGTGGTCAACAAAAACAATGCTCCTGATTGCACGGCCATAGCTTGTGATATGAGTTGTCAGGTACCGCTGGACTGTGGAGGCGCTAAAATAGCTTGCCAAAATAATAAATGCACCGTAGTAATCACTAAATAAAGAGCCACCAGGCTCTTTTTTAATCCAAGGGGCTTTTTATATTACTACAAAAATTCCTAGCCACATGAGTATATATTTCTGTAGTTTTTATATTTTGGTGACCCAATAATTTTTGAATATAGCGGATATCTACTCCTCTTTCCAGCAAGTGAGTGGCAAAACTATGCCGCAAACTGTGACAGCTGGCTTCTTTTTTTACACCCGATTCTGCCAAGGCGTGATCAAATATTTTTTGTGCCGAACGCTGGCTTAAACTGGACTCACCACCCTGCCCAGCAAACAAATATTTCTGCTGGCTCCCTCGACCATGATCGGGACCTGCGGCTGGTAATTTTGGCAAATATAAATTTAATAATTTTATACTAATGCCACTCAATAATGTATAGCGGTCTTTCTGACCCTTGGCATCTTTGACTAATAAGCTTTTACTCACCAAATCCAAATGACTAATTTTTATTTTTACTACTTCTGATACCC
>CAZILH010000029.1:0-7784 GCA_964540095.1 uncultured Gammaproteobacteria bacterium
TCCGTCAGTGACTATGTGGCTCTGATCAAATGATTTCAGCACTTCGGATAAATCAGCTTTTTGGAGTATTTTCATACTTAGTACTTATGCTATTAATTTTTTATCCATAAGCCATCTAATAGCTTCTTTAGTTAATGGTTGGTTATTACCTTGAAAAATAACTAACCATTTTCCTCGCTGCTCTGAAATCCTACCTGGTAATATTCTGGTCCTATCACCAGCTGTTAATTCTTTAGTCCACCCCTCTTCATTTTTGGGAAAAGTTAAAATATTTCCGTGTGGCATGGCTTGCCAAAATTCTTTAACTAATGAAATTCCTTCTTCTTGTGAATCAACTAGATGAGTGCAACGTTGTAATATTGGAACTTCTTTTTTCTCTGGGCTATTTGGGATATTTTCCTCTTCAAATTTTGATAGTCCTTCTTTCATATTTTTTATTTAAAATATTAGCTATTTTTTTAGCATCACTTTTTTTGGCAAGCGTGGTTGAGATTTGTATAAATTGTTGTTTATTAATCATTTTATTTTTTACCATATTGTTGTTCTGAATCCAGCAATTCTTCCAAAAATTGTTTTCGGCGAAATTCCCAGAGCTCAATATTACCAACTTGATTTGGGTCTGTTTTTAAATCCATTATTCGTTTTTCAGCTTTCATAAGATCAGCGCGCACCTGTTCCGGAGTTCTTATTTCTACCAATTCAATATACGGATCATCGGGTAATTCTGATGGATCATAGACGCCATATTGTCTAAGCACATCCCATCTAGTATCCCAGCCCGGGCCTGGACCCTTGCTTGGAGTTTCGTGAGAAAAATACTCGCGGATAGTATAACCACTATCAATTTTACGGTATTTTTTCCCATCAATAATTTTTATTTCCGGATCAATTTCCGCCGGCCTATTAGCTCCTAGTTGTGGTTCTTTTGGTTCCATTTTTTAATTGATTTTTAGCTATTGACAAATTCTGTATATATGCTATAATATTGTCAGAAACTGGGTGGCTGAAATTATGCCAAACTGGTGGTGCGACCCAAGAGTCGCCGAAATTCGATTGTCTGGCGGGGTAGAACCCCTAAATGCCTCAAGTGTACCACAGTGTCACTTTAGGACTAATGCCTGCGATCGGTTTCGTTAAAAACCTAAGCGGTACCATACCCGCTTCCACCAGCAGTTCCAATTCATGACCCAATCCTTACGGTGCGGGTCTTTCTTTTTTATTATTACGCTCCATGGCACTTTTTGTATTTTTTACCTGAGCCACAATAACACAAATCATTTCGGCCTATTTTGTGTCCGGTTTCATCTGTTGGCTTGGATGGTAAGACCTGATTGGCTTGTTCTCTATCCTCTACTTCTTTTTGAAAAGGCGTGTAGCCAGCTTTTTTCTCAGTAAATACTTTTTGTTGTTGTCTAGTTTCGGGGACAGCCATTTTTTTGGCTACACTGACCTTGAAAATAGTATAAACAATTTGTTTGCGAATGCCAGTCATCAAACTATTGAAGAGCTCAAAAGCTTGGCGCTTGTATTCTACTAGCGGATCACGCTGTCCATAGCCCTGCAGACCAATGCCGGTACGCAGTTTGTCCATAGAAGTCAAATGCTCAACCCACAAGGAATCAATACTCTTTAAAATAATGCCGCGTTCAATCAGCTGCATAGCCGTCCACTTATCATCGTCAAGTTTTATGGACTGATTGACTTCTGAAGCCACAGCTTCATATTTTTTAGTAGCCAAATCACCCAAATAATCAATCAAGCTAGTACGCTCACCATGGCCATTATTTATTTTATTTTGCGACAAGTATTCATTGACTTTAGCTTCTTCTTCGGCTGTTAGTGGAAATATGGTTAGTAAAGTTTCAATTATTTCTTTGGTGTTGAAATCACCAATATTTTTTTGGGTCAAGGTGTGGAAAGAAATCACTTGCTCCAATTCTTTGTGCACATATTCTAAGACCAAGTCCCGACTGCTTTTATTTTCAGTCGAGGCGCTCTGTTCAGCAAAAAGCGTAATAATATTTTGGCGAGTTTTATATATTACTTGGCGATGCTTGTTGATGACATCATCATACTCCACCAAATGTTTGCGGATATCAAAGTTGTGACCTTCTACTTTTTTTTGAGCTGATTCAATGGAATTAGAAATCAATTTGTTTTCAATGGGCATGTCATCGGGAATGCCCAATTTATCCATCATCATTTTCATGCGCTCTGAGCCAAAAATACGCATCAAGTCATCTTCCATGGAAATATAGAATTGCGATGAACCAGGGTCGCCTTGACGACCAGAACGGCCTCTCAGCTGATTATCAATGCGTCTGGACTCATGACGCTCTGTGCCCAAGACATGCAAACCGCCCAAAGATTTTATTTCATCGTGCTTGGCTTTTTCAAATGGTTGACCACCCAAAATAATATCAACACCACGACCAGCCATATTGGTAGCAATAGTGACCGCTCCTTTTCGTCCGGCTTGAGCGATAATTTCCGCTTCTTTTTCGTGGAATTTGGCATTCAACAATTGAAAAGGCACGCCTTCTTTTTCCAATAATTTTCCTAAATATTCGTTTTTATCAATAGAAATAGTGCCCACCAAAACTGGTTGGCCTTTTTCATGCATTTCTTTGATGCTTTGGACAATAGCTTTGTATTTGCCTCTTTCGTTTTTATAAATTTTATCTCTTAGATCCTGCCTGAGAAAATCTCGATTAGTAGGGATCACCGTCACTTCCAAAGAATAAATTTTGGCCATTTCTTCGGCTTCAGTAGCCGCTGTACCAGTCATACCAGCCAATTTCTCGTACATCCTAAAATAATTTTGAAAAGTAATAGTCGCCAAAGTCATGCTTTCACGTTGCACTTCCACATTTTCCTTGGCTTCAATGGCCTGATGCAAACCCTCAGAGTATCTGCGTCCAGGCATCATGCGACCAGTAAATTCATCAATAATGACTACTTCGCCCTCACTTACAATGTAGTCGCGATCCAAAGTATACAGAGTCCTAGCTCGCAGGGCTTGCTCTAAGTGATGGACTGTTTGCATGCCATGGCTTTCGTAGATGTTGTCCACACCAAGCATTTTTTCCATCTTTTTTATGCCTTCTTCACTCAAAGTGCAGGCCTTCATTTTTTCATCAATATTGTAGTCAGTGTTTTCTTCCAAGACACTCACTAGCTGGGAAAATTGTCGATATTTTTCGGTTGACTCCTCAGCTGGCGCGGAAATAATAAGCGGCGTCCGAGCTTCATCAATCAAAATGCTATCAACTTCATCAACAATGGCATAATTCGAGCCACGCTGTACCTGGTCTTTGGCATCTTGCGCCATATTGTCGCGCAAATAATCAAAACCAAATTCATTATTGGTGCCATAAGTAATGTCCGCCGCGTAAGCTTCTTTTCTGGTCACTGGACGCAAAAAATCCTTAGCTACTTTGACTCCCTGATCTTGAAGCTTTATATCTTCTTCGGAAATATGACTAGCATCATAGATAAAAGAGGCCTCGTGCTGGATAGTACCAACAGTCAAACCCAAGAAATCATATATTTGTCCCATCCAAATCGCATCACGTTTGGCTAGATAATCATTGACCGTCACCACATGCACGCCTTTACCAGACAAGCCGTTCAAGTAAATAGGCAAAGTTGAGGTCAAAGTTTTTCCTTCACCAGTTTTCATTTCCGCAATTTGACCGCGATGCAGGACTATGCCACCCATCAGCTGGACATCAAAATGTCTTTGCTGAAGAGTGCGTTTGCCTGCTTCTCGCACCAAAGCAAAAGCTGAAATCAAAACATCATCCAGTTTTTTACCTGCCTGGACTTGTTTTTTTAGCTCCAAGCTTTTGGCTTTGATTTCCTGATCGCTTAATTTCTCCAAATCCGGCTCTAGCTTATTAATCTCAGTCACCAGTCCAGACAGAGAATCAATGTATTTTTTGTTGGCGTCACCAAATATTTTTTGTAGTATTCCCATAAAAATTAATCATTCTTTCCCCAGAATTTTAGTGATTTAAAAAGACGATTTCCCCGACGCATCAATGAAATATTTCTTTCTTTCATTTTTTTTAATTGTCTAGCTAGATTTTCTTGGGTCAAATCAACAGCCGCTCGAGCATCAGCATTACTTTCTTTGGCCATAATACTGCGTTGTTGGGGCATACTGATATGCACTTCCACTGTAAAGACATCGCCTTTGTTGTGACGCTGGTCGCGAAATAGTTCCACTTTAAAATCAGTAATCTCGGCTTGAAACTTATCTAAGTTAGAAAATTTTTCACGCAAATATTGTTCAAATGGTTCAGTTAAATCAAAATTGTTTTTATAAATTTGGATGTTCATCCCGTTAGAAATTAGGTTAATTAAATTTTTTATATTATTTATGTCATTGCGAGCGTAGCGAAGCAATCTACAAGCTATGGATTGCCACGTCCCGTTTCGCGGGACTCGCAATGACAATGGGTAATTACTTTAAAACAGCTTTAATGCGTCTGACACCAGCCGAAGATGATTCTTCTTTGACGATCTTAAATTCACCCAGCTCGCTAATATTGTTAACATGCGGTCCGCCACAGATCTCCTTAGAAAAGTCGCCCACAGTGTACACTTTTACCTTATCGCCGTACTTTTCTTCAAAAGATCCCAAGGCCCCGTATTTTTTGGCTTCGACTAGAGTCATTTCTTGGCAAGTGACCGGCAATTTTTTTTGAATCTGCTCATTGACCAAATCCTCTACTTGCTTTATTTGTTCTGGCGTCAGCTTGTCTGCGTAAGAAAAATCAAAACGCACTCTTTCTTCGTTAATATTACTGCCTTTCTGAGCAATGTCAGCTTTTAGTACTTGTCGCAAAGCTTGTAGTAATAAATGAGCGGCGGTGTGATGTTTTTTGGTATTTTCCTTGTCATCAGCCAAACCGCCTTTAAACATGCCAGCTGATGCAGTGCGCGATAGGTCTTGGTGTTTTTTCAAAAGCTCCAAAAATTCCACTCTAAGCCCATCAATTTCCTCTTCGGACAATTCTGTGCGTATTTTTTTTATTTCCTCAATAGACATCTCAAATGGAAATCCGTATGTTTGAAACATATTAAATAAAAAATCTGCAGATAATTTTGAGGGAACATAACCATCAGAGACATAAGTTGGTTTAACAGGAAGAAAATCCGCTTCGATTTGTGTACGAAGAATTTTTAATCCTCTTTCCAAGGTTTGTTTGAATTTATTTTCTTCTTTTTCTAATTCATTCAAAATAAACTCGGATTTTTTATTTAATTCCGAATAAACATCTTGGTACTGATTAATAATCGTTTTTGCTAAATCAACAGTAAAATTATTTTCAATACCCAATTCTTTGCCAAAACGAATAGCGCGTCTAATCAAACGCCTAACAACATAACCCTGATCTTTATTACTTGGGCCAATGCCCTTAGCATCGCCTATGATAAAAACCGCGCTTCTAATATGATCGGTAATTATTCGAAAAGCTTTTTTATCGTCTTCATATTTTTTGCCAGACAATTTTTCAAGCGTTTGAATTAACGGCCAAAATAATTCTGTGCGATAGTTATCATCCAGACCATTGAGCACAGCCAAAGTGCGTTCAAAACCCATGCCAGTATCAATGTTTTTTTGTTTTAGGGGTTCAAATTTTTTATCAACAGTTTTATTGTACTCCATGAAAACATCATTCCAAATTTCTACCCAATTTTTGTCTTCTGGGTCAAATGATGTTGGGTCTCCTTGACCCACCCAATAAAACATCTCAGTATCTGGACCACAAGGGCCGGTAAGACCAGCTGGTCCCCACCAATTATCACTTATTTTGGCAATTCTGTTGGCCGGCACTCCCATATCAAGCCAGATTTTTTCGGCCTCTTGATCGTAATTTTTAACATCTTCATTGCCACCAAATATTGTAATAGCTAATTTTTTTTCATCTAGTTTTAAAATCTTAGTAAGAAATTCCCAAGAATATTCAATGGCTTCTTTTTTTCCGTAATCGCCCAGTGACCAATTCCCAAGCATTTCAAAAAAAGTATGGTGCGTGTTATCACCTACTTCATCAATATCGCTAGTGCGCACACATTTTTGCGCGCTAACCAACCTTGGCCCACTTGGATGCTTTTCGCCCATCAAATACGGAACCAATGGGTGCATGCCAGCTGTGGTAAACAAAACAGTTGGGTCATTGTCTGGTATCAATGACGCTGATGGGATAATTTTGTGGTCTTTAGATTGAAAATATTTTAAAAATTTTTCTCTCAAATCTCGGGCACTAAAAATTGGCATATTTTATGTCTGCTTTTATTGAATAATATACTAAAATATACCTATTTTTGGACAAAAAGTCAACATTTCTGCTCTATTGACAAACAAGCTAAATTATACTACTTTAGCTGAGTTAGTACGCTATTTGATCCACTCGAATCTCACTAAGGAGCCCTCATGAATGATCGTGCTTTGGCCTTTTCGCGGAAACGCGCCAATCTATGGAACAGGATCTATGAAGCCCTAATACTGATAGACCCATTGGGCAATGGCCAGTCAGAAGTTCGGCACACTACTGCTTATCTGCGAGTAGCCGAAAATTTCTGCCACAGCGTGATCACAGAAGTGATGGACAAACGCGTTCGTTCGGAGAATGCCAGTGATTTTCTGGCCGAAATGCTACTTCGTTCTTTTTATCCGAGCCAAGTGCTACGCAATGGCGAGTTTCTGGCCAAAATCAAACAGGTAATCCTTCTCTTGGAAAGACCTGAGGAAATTGTGGCCAGTTTCTAGCGCCACCAGCGTTATCGCAAGCCCCTAAGGGAACACCTTTGGGGCTTGTTAATTTTTTATTATGAAAAAACAAAGGCAAAAAATCTTTAAAAACAGAAAGCGGGACTTTGTCTGCCCCGCTTTCCTCGTCTTTGTCCTTACTCTATAGCTCTGGAGTCTATACCTTTCCAGGCAAGCGCTTTTCTGAGGCGCTTCAGAGCTTTTTCCCGAATTCGATATACTCTGCTCTTAGTAAGGCCGAGGTGTTTGCCTATTTCTTCCATAGCGCGGTTTTCGTAGTAATGCATCATTATCACGGTGCGTTCCGCTGAGGGGAGCTCTTGTAGCTTGATATGGAGTAGCTCGCCGATGCCACTTCTAGCAAGAGCGATATCTTTGTCTTGGCGACTGTCTTCTATTTTCTGTGACAAGCCGTTGGAGTCGTCGTCTAGGAACACGAGTTCCATTCTAGCCAGTGCCTGCCAGTTTCTTATGGTGTCTACGTCTACGTCCAGGAATTCTGCCAGATCATAGTCCGTTGGCATACGACCGAGTTTAACTTGGAGAACCTCCGTCATTCTCTCGATTTTCTTTTTTTTGATACGCGCTTCACGCGGTAGCCAATCCTGTCTCCGCAGTTCGTCTATCATGGCGCCAAATATTCTTTGGTTGGCAAAGGATTCGAATCTGATGCCTCTTCGGTAGTCAAATTTGGCCATCTCCTCAAGCATGGCCAAATTTCCACTAGCCAGCACATCTTCCAGTGTGTAGCTCAGATCCTTGTTGGTTGGAAAATTCCTCCTTATCTTGTAGAATAGGATCCTGACGAAATGACTGTACAACTTGCACAGCTCCATCCTAGCTTGAGGATCTCCTCTTAGCCTATAGGATTCCCAGAGTTCAAGGTGTGTTTCTTCCTGATTCTGTCTCATATCATCGACCCCCCATATGGTAAGGCATAGTGTCAACGAACAAAATCGACTGGGATACCTTATCACGTCACAAAAAACCGGTCAATTAAAAA
>CAZILH010000030.1:0-7466 GCA_964540095.1 uncultured Gammaproteobacteria bacterium
GACATTGTCAAAGGCGACAACCTAACAGCGATTGCCAAAAAATACCAAGCCAATGTTGATAAGATAATTGCTTACAACAATCTATCCAGTATATCCGACATCAAAGCCGGCGATATGATTTTTATTCCTGAGGGCATCAAACCAACTAAAGTTGTTTCTTCCTACAAAGCGCCTACTGTAGCCAGCAAGCCAAAAAACGCTGCTAATGTTTATAGTGATGATGATCTACCGCCAGCTAGCGACTTGTCTGCCAACACCAAATTTTTGTGGCCAGTTTTGAGTCACCGTACTACCCAGTATTTTAGCTGGCGCCACACGGGCTTGGATATTGGTGACAAAGTAGGCAATCCAATTTATGCGGCTGAAGATGGCAAGGTTGAGCGCTCTGGCTGGTCCACTGGCTACGGCTATAATGTAATCATCAATCATGGCAATGGCCTAGAAACACTCTATGGCCACGCTAGCCAGCTCTTGGTAAAAGCTGGGGAAACTGTCAGTCGCGGTCAGGTCATAGCTTTGGTCGGATCTACGGGCTGGTCTACTGGACCACACTTACATCTTGAAGTGCGTGTCAACGGTGTCAGAAAAAATCCTATTAACTATATAAAATAACCCTAAATAAAAAACCACTGACTCACATTGTCATTCCTGCGGAGGCAAGAATCTAGTTAGATCCCCCAACAAATGCGGGATGACAAAAGGATCAGTGTTTTTTTAAATATTTTTTTAGCTGCTATAATCTATATTTTAGATCATAATTTTGGAGCATTGAGCTTGCCCGCGCCAAGTGGATTATAACCATTTTTGACTTCCTCGCCATCTTTGAAGCCATCACCATCTGTATCGTCCTTCAAAGGATCAGTGCCATAAAAACTTTCCATGATATCACTCAAGCCATCGGAATCTGTATCTTTATTAATAGATTGCTCTTCATATTGCTTCATTGTGCGTACTTGCTCTTCCATTATTTTTTTCATGGTATTTTCATAAGCTTCCTGTACGGTGATGGTTTGCTCTGGTTTAGTAATTGAATAATTTTCTTCAATCTCATTTAAAAAATTATAATGGCCAGTTAAAATTATTTTTTCCTCATCAAGATTTATGATATCACCATAAAAAATAATATTAGCGCCTTGGATAGATTTGGTTTCGGTATTGACCCAAACAAAAATATCCGCATTTTGCACCAAACTATCGATTGTTTCAAACTGCTTAGGATCATCGCTTCTATCTTTGGCCATGTCTTTTTCCACTTTATCCTTAATATCTTGAGTAGTTTTCAACTCAGTATTATTAAAATAAGCGCCATCAAAAATAGCTAGCATATTAATCAAATCATTAATTTTTGAGGGCTTAACAATAAGCTGTAACTTTTTTAATTTACCATTATTGCTATCTTTTGACTCTTTGGTGTCGACAATTTTAAAAATATTATGAAGCTTAAAAAGCTTGAAATAATCATCCATTTTTTTTCTTTCTTCCAGCTTTTTTTCCAGATTAAAATTATCGGGGTTGACCATAAGTCCGACATCAGAACTACTTAAGTTATTGAGATCATCCCAATTATAAGTCAACCAGCGATCTTTATTAAAAAATTCTGACAAATCAATATTCATACCCAGCAGGCCGCTCAATAAATCAGTGGTGAAATCCTTATTAAATTTAAAATAGAAATCCTTATTAAGCTGTCTATAATCAATGCTGTTGTTGAAATTGAAAACACTCCCCATTCCAAGACTTACCTGTACATTACCGTCAAAATTTTTGCCAACCGTGTGTTGCAAACCCTTTAAGGAAATTTTTACATTGTCCATGCTGGGCATAAACATTTCTGTCGGATTACTACCTAAGTTGCCAATAACTGCGTCTTTTTTTAACCGCGCATCCAAAATAAAATCAAAATCTGATTTATAATTTTCATAAGGAACATCTAGTTTCAAAACCATCTGTCTAGCAAAAAGCATGGTTTGACCATAAGCATAGTACCAATAACCACCAGCTCCCAAAATGACCACTAGCAAAATCATCAAAATAAAACTTGTGGTCTTTTTGTTTGATCCTTTTGGAGAAACGGGAGAATTATTTTGCTGACTAATTTTTTGCCCCAAACTAGAATTCGCCGAAGCTTGACCAGGCATCATGGGGCTTAAGGTCTTTGGCACTGGCTGACTCGCGGCCACAACCGGTGTAGGTGTAGATGGTGAATCGGGAATTTTCATGCTAGACGGACTAACACTGGTGCTACCCGGCATGGTCTTGACTTGAATATCGCCGATTACCAAGTCGTCTTTTTTTGTTTGGGGAGTGTCCATAAAATTTTTTAGATAATCTATTAATTATGCTATGTAAATAATTTATTATTGAAACCAGAGTAACAAAATACCCAACCAAGCAATATTGAATAGCAAGAAGCTAAACCAAGGCCTAGCATTGAATCTCTTATTTATCTTAATAACACTAAAAGACCAAGCAATCAACAAAAATAAAACGCCCAAACTATTGGCGCCACGATAAATATATATCTGAGCAAAATTATAAATTACAAAAATATACAACAAGGTATTTATTGAGGCAAAAACAGCGCTCATAAAATAGGGCTTCCCAGACAAAGTTTTTTTGAGCAGATCCATATTCATTTCCAAGAAAGTGGAAATGAACAAATAATAAAACAAACTAAGCACAATAGCCCAAAGTACAAAACCCAAATATTCACGATAACTGAAATAAAAATTTACAAACGAAAGCATAGATTTAATGTAATTATTATACCACAAACCGACATCATATCAAAAAGCCATCCGGCTCTTCAAGAAAAGCTGGATGGCAACCAAAAAATTAATTACAACTATGGTTTCACAATCGTCCAGAGGTTGTTGAGATTGTTGCCCTTAGTGTCGCCCGGTTTCAAATCCTTGGCATAGGTATACAGTGGCTGACCAATATAAGTGACTTGCAGTGTCTTGTCCGCTCTTTCAAAAGTGCCCAAAAGCCCGGTCACTGTCTTGTCGACCACGCCATTATTTAGTTTTATAAATGGCGGCCAAGTTTTCGCGCATTCTCCAGTACAAGAACTTTTGCCATTTTTGTCACTTTTGAAAGCGTAAAGCGTGCGACCTTGTGCGTCTACTAGGTAAGTACCCAAAGTCGGAGTACTACTCGTCTTCAAAAAAATGATTTTTGGATTTTGGACTTTATTTTGGTACATTTGGCGACCGTTGGGAGTGATGCTCCACAGCAACAAGGCCGAGCCAATAAACGCAAAAAATAGAGCCATTGTTCTCCAAAAATTAAACTTTGCTTTTGCCATAAATTATTTGTTATTTTGTTATTTATTTTTATAGAAAAGATCGACCTTTAAATGTTACTTATATTATAACACTTTTTTTAAAATAAAAAAAGAAGAGCCGCACCACCGGTGATGGCAGTGCGGCTCCAGTTGATCCCGCGTGAGGGGATGGGTTCTTGTTCTGCTCAAAGCCTTTCGGGATGAGCAATTACCCCTTTAGGAACTCATCATAGAGTTCACCCTGTCACACGGACTCAAGTCATCCTACCTCTTGGGAAAGACCCGGTTGACAGTCGCCCGAACGATCTCCTCGGCGAACTCCATGAGTTCGTCCGGATCGATGCCGAGCTTTTTGGCGCGGTTATGGATCCCCCGCTTCGTCTTGCAGGAAACTTCGGCTCCTTTCTCATAGACCATTTCCTTCAGAACCACCAAAGCGATCTCACCCTGACGCTTTTCGCTCAGCATGACTGACCTCCAAATGTACAGTTGCACAGTTGCTACGCTACCTGGTAGCCAGGTTCCCTGGAAAGATTTTTCAGGGATTACATATTATAGCATATAATATAATTTATGTCAAACATAAAACAACCCATCGGGTTGAAAAATAGCTGGGTCATAAACCCAAGCAAAGCAAGTCGTTTATGGCGCCCCCGGCAGGATTTGAACCCACAACCTTTTGGACCGGAACCAAACGCTCTATCCAATTGAGCTACGAAGGCAAATTAAACTCAGACATAAAAACAGTATAACACTTTATATAGTATGTTCAAATTTTGACTAAAAAGAAAAACCCCCGCCAGTGGTCCCAATGGACTTAGCGGGGGCGAGCAGACGAATCTGCTTAATGCTTGTGAAAGGTTCTATTCGGCCAACTACTGCCGACCGAGGAGGATACCGTCCAGTGATTTGCACACGGCCGTGGCAGTGGTCAACCGCCACGAACGACCCTGCAAAAGATCACGGAAATGACTGATCGCCGCCAGCTTGGCCTGTAGCTGTTTGTTGGCATTGAGCGCCTCACGGAGGTGATCCTCATGAGCCATCACGCTAGCCAACAGTTGTGCGTTGTCCGCCAGCAACTGCTGACGAGTCGGGCCGACCCTCTGCGGGCCCTCATAGCTCTCGTCAACGTCGATGTTGCCGACCTTGATCTGGTGAAGGAGTTCCTTCAGTTCATCGTACTTCTCGGCTCGGATCTCGATGAAGAAGTTGACCGATGAGCCCTTCCGTTCACCTGTGGTCACCTTGGCCACAGCAGTGCCCAGTCGATAGACACCATTGATCCGATGGGCGGGGCTGCTGAACGAGCAGAAGCACGAGTACTCTTCCACGATCCCCTCCAGAATCGCCGGCACCTTGTCGTCGATGTTGTAAAGCGTGATGTACCAACGACCATCCTTGTAGTAGAGAGTGGTTCCCACGATCTTGTACTCGTCCCATCTGTGACCTTTTTCGTTGCGAGCGATGGTTTCGAATCCCGTCAAGGATTTGACTTCATCGCCACGAAGGTACACGTTCGTTGACATGACTGACTCCTTGTTCATTGTCGCCCGGATTCCGCCTAGCTTACTGGGCCAGTACGTTCCGCGGTCGACTGCTTGGAGCTTCTGTCACCTTACCAGTATTACTGGCAAAGTATACAATAATAGCATATATCTTGATTTTTGTCAACAACAAAACAGCCCAATTTTGGCTGCTTTTTTAAATTTTTTTACTCCTTTTTAAAATTTAAGGCAATAGAATTAATACAATATCTCTTGCCCGTGGGAGTTGGCCCATCATCAAAAACATGTCCTAGATGAGACTCGCAACGCGCGCACAAAACTTCTATACGATGCATACCCACAGAAGCATCTTCTTTTTCTATAATATTACCGGGACTTGTCGGAGCAAAGTAGCTCGGCCAACCAGAGTCAGACTCAAACTTTGTTTCAGAAAGAAATAAAGGCAAATCACAAGCCGCGCAATGATACATGCCCCGTCCTTGTTTTTGCCAAGCGCATGAAAAAGGCGCTTCAGTCCCGCGCTGACGCATTACACTATATTGTTCTGGACTTAATATCATTTTCCACTCGGCGTCTGTTTTTTTTATTTTATCCATACAATTTAAAATTTACTTATTTATTAAAGTATAAAGCAAACCCAAAGCCGAAGTAGCCATCAAAACAAAAGTAAACCAGACCAAACTGCGCGATAATTTATTACCACTATAATCACCTAATATTTTTTTGTTGCCATTGATCTTGGCAATGACAAATATCAAAGGCACAGCCGCGATACCATTGAACACGGCAGTGAACACCAAGGCCTTAAATGGATTGATACCAATAAAATTCATCAACAAGCCAACCAAAGTAGCAATAATTATCACAGCGTAAAATCCTTTGGCTTGGCTCAATTTTCTGTACAAACCTTCTTTCCAGCCCAAGGCCTCTGATAGCGCATAGGCCGCGGATCCTGCTAATACTGGTATGCCCAAAAGACCCAAACCAATTATCCCGATAGCAAAAATATCTTTGGCAATTTGTCCGGAATTAGGAAATGACTGCACTAGTGGCTCTAGGGCTTTGGCCGCCTCAGCCGCTGAGTTGATGTCAGTAATTCCGTTTTTGAATAAAACCGAAGCAGTGGTAATGATAATAAACCACTGAGCTAGTTGTGACCACAACATACCAACAGAAGTATCAATTCTCATATCATGCAAGAATTTTTTCAAGCCATGCGGTGTGCCACCTTTTTGTGGTAGATTGTGATGAGCAATCTCCTCCTCTACTTCTTCACTAGCCTGCCAAAAAAACATGTAAGGCGTAATGGTGGTACCAAAAACACCGGTGATGATAAATAAATATTCAAAATCAAATTTTATGCTGGGTATAAATGTGGCTCTGATAATTTCTCCCCAAGAATGATCAACAATCAAGGCCGTAAAAATATAGGCCACCAAAACCAAAGCCAGCCACTTCAAAAATTTGACATATTTTTTGTAGCTAACAAAAACTTCCAAAGCCACAATCAAAATCGCAAAAGCAATAGCATAAAAGGCAAAAGGCAAATCCCAAACCAGCTCTGCGGCACTGGCTATAGCGCCAATGTCTGCTCCGATATTTATAGTATTGGCAATGACTACCAAAAAAACTACGACTAGCAAAACTTTTTTAGAAAAATTTTCTTTGACCACGCCAGCCAAACCCTTACCTGTCACCGCGCCAATACGCGCGCAGGTCTCTTGAATGGCAATCAAAAGCGGAATCTGATAAAAAGCTGTCCAGAGCATGCCAAAGCCGAATTGCGCACCAGTTTGCGAATAGGTGGCAATACCAGATGGGTCATCATCAGCCGCGCCAGTGATCAAGCCCGGACCCAAAATGCGGAAAAATCTTCCGATTTTATTTGATTTTTTGTTGCTGGGAATTTTCTTTGTTTTTGTGTTTTCCGTCATAAAAATAATCTTTATTATACACAAATAGTACCATAATAAAGAAAAATTGTGAAAATAAAATCAGCCAGGAGCGCGTGTTTGCACTCCTGGCTGTTCTGGGACCCTGCTTGCGTCAGCGACAGATACCAATGACCTCGAACTTGGCGCCCATCGGCAGCTCCCTGACTCCGATCACCGCACGGCCGGGCTTGTCACTGTCCGGGCTCAGCCTGCTCAGGATCGAGCTCTGCCAGATCTCGTTGATCTGCTGATAGATGCCGGCGACCTGGAAGACCTCGTGTCCGCCGCAGACGGCGCGAGCACAATTATTGAGCGGCTCGGTGGTGAAGACCAACACATACACCAGATCGTCCGCCTTCTTGTTGCTCATCGTGAGACAGAGCGTCATGTTCATGAAGGCCTCACGAAGCTGATCGAAGGGGCTGTCGGAAATGGTCTGCCCGTCCTTGACGTCGGGCAGGGTGCCGGAGGTGATGGTCAGTCCTTTGAGGACCACGACCGGAGCCAGCAGACGAGCCAGGACATGGGTCGCAAGCGCCTCGGGCATGTGCTTGGACATAGGTTTATCCTTTCGACAAGGTTCGACTATTGCCTGCTTACAGGCGCGAGGGGACAAAGTAGATTATTATATTATTTCATTTTTGTCAAGAATAAAAAATCAGCCCTAGGGACTGTTTTTTATCTTGGCGGTGTTTGTTGGACAAAGTTCGAAACTATTTCGAGCAAAATCCAAATGAT
>CAZILH010000031.1:0-6901 GCA_964540095.1 uncultured Gammaproteobacteria bacterium
CGCTCAGGGCTCGCAATGACAATGAACGCGGTATTTTTTTGTTTGTTAGAAATATTAAAATAAAAAAAGGACCGTATCCACGAGGGAGACGGCCGGAGAAGAGGTGGGACAGAGTCCCGATTCAGGTTCGCGCTGAGCGCGAAAGGAATTGGGTGTGCCTGTCCTGGCACCGGTTCTCGCAAACTTGGCCGAAGCTTCGTTTGCATATTCATAATATCATATGTATAAATTGCGTCAAGCTCTGCCCTGTGGATAAATAAAAGAATGAGGCGCAGAAGGTGGTTAGACCTGATCCGCGCCCCAAGACCAGATGAACGAGGGCCATCTAGCGCAAGCGCTGTCTGACAACTGGGTCAGCTTACCCCGCATTGTGTTGCGTTTGGCTCACCTGGTAACGCCACGTTAAGTAGACGTCAATAGTAATATATCAATAGAATATTTTTAAGTCAATTTTTTAGAGGGTGAAACTTGGTATGCACTTTTTCAGCGTATTTATCAGAGGCATGCACATAGCGCGTAGTAGTATCTAGTGACTCATGGCCCAGCAGTATTTGGATGGCTGCTGGATTAGCGCCATTCTCAGCCAGATAAGTGGCAAAGCCATGACGCAGTGAGTGCGCTGAAACTGGAATGTTGATAAACAGCAACTCACGGTATCTTTTTATTTTATACTGCAAATAATTAGCCGACAGTTTTTTATTTTTTTGAGGATTGTTTCGACCACGACCGGGGACAAACATAAAAACCGAATCATCCAATCTCTTGGCCAAATAATTTTTCAAATGTTTAGTAGCGCGCGGAGTCAGATAGACAAAGCGCTGTTTTTTACCTTTGCCCATAATATAGATGCGACCAGTATTGTCTAGTTGCTCGCGACGCAAAGACAATAATTCTGAAATACGCATACCAGTAGCAAACAGGGTTTCTAACATGGCGCGATTGCGCAGTTTGATCAGTGGATCAGTTTCAAATCTTTCCGGTGCTTCGATTAATTTTATAAGCTCCAGCATCTCTGGAACTTGACTACGCTTTTTTTCGGTCTTTAGAAGCTTGACGGCGTCAGCAGTAATAGGTGTCTTATAATCCAGGTCAATCAAAAATTTCAAATAAGATCTCAAGGCCGACAAAATACGATTGATGCTATAGCTGGATAATTTTTTCTCACCTAAGCTCCGAGAGGCAGTCAGTCGATCAATGGAGGAGAGGTAGGCCTTATATTTGATCAAATCCCGTTTATCCAATTTCAAGAAATCTTTTTTAATATCAGCAACTAAAAAATCTTCAAAAGTTTTTAAATCGCGTTCGTAATTGTAAACTGTCTCCGGAGAATAATTATTGGACTGGATATTTTCCAAGTACTCATCCAAGAGGGGAAGAGTGTATTTTTTTGTTTTGGCCATATATATATGATAGCAAGCACCAAACGATATGTCAAATTGAGTGTAAGGGTTATTATACTCAGTTAGTATATTGGCCAGCCCAAAGCGCCTAGTACCCGCCAAGTATCAAATCTACGCTATTCCTCTACTGAAAATATGCTTTTTCACCAAAACGCAGATTAATATAGTTTATATCAGTGCCCACTACATTCCCTTCCAGCAAGATGCGTCGATAATTTTCCAGCTGAGCATTTACATCATCCTGAGGATTAATTTTGACTATATAGCTCAAATTGGTCTTAATATCAAAAGTAGACCAATCGTCCCCTATATTTATGGCCTCTATTTTGACCATATTGGCTAATTTGTCCTTCCACAGGGTAATTATGCCCTGAATCAACTCAATTTCATCAGGACGGAAGATATTTTCATTATTTTGGGGCTGGTATGACCTAAAGTCCGCTAAAATTATATACTTATTATTAATCTCATTGATTTGACCATTGAGCTGACCCTTGGCATCCATCAAATAATAGCTATCATTCTTTTTCCAGATAAACTGTGAGGTCTTTTCGACAAACTTTACACTAAGCTTGTTGGGAAAAGTTTTTTTTATATTAGCGTCACTAAGATTGTATTGTTTGACTAACTGGTCTTTCAAAGATCCGGCATCAAAAAGAAAAAAGTTATTATTTTGAAAAAATAACCATTTCTTTTTTTCCATAGCAGTTTGAATATATTGCTTTACTTCCTCGTCTTTATAAAAACTATTACCGCCTAACTCAATTTTACGCAAACTTAAAAATGGCGCCTGAAAAAAACTTTGCAAGATCAAAATAAAAATAATAACATAAATTACGCGCACTATACTGCTACGCCTTTTTTTTACTAGCTCGTCATAATACAAACCATGTGGCTTATGAGCTTTGTAGCCACTGTGCTTTTGCCAAGGTTTATTTGTTTTGATACTAATACTCATCTTCTCTCTTGTTTTGCTTAGCTATACTTTGTGTCGTATTATATATAATTAAACTATTGTTCTTTTTAAATTGGGATTTAATCTAGCCAAAATTTCATAATTGATGGACTGAGCGCGGATAGCTAGCTCTTCAGCGCTAATGTGTTCAGAACCACTTTGGCCAATCAGCACCACTTCGTCCCCTACTTGAGCGTCTAGGCCATATGGCAATTCAACCATAGTCAAATTCATACAAATATTGCCTCTGATCTGACAACGCTGACCTTTTATCAACACTTGTCCGTTGTTGGATAATAATCTGGGCAGGCCTTCATAGTAGCCAACAGGCAAAACTGCTATCTTTAAATCACTGTCGGCCACAAAAGTGCGGTTGTAACCAATGCTTTCACCGCTGGCGATATTTTTTATTTGAATAATTTTTGTTTTCAAAGATAGTACTGGCCGGAGATCCATTTTTTGCTCCTGACCACGGACTTGGCTGGAGCGTGATGGCCACAGGCCATAAAGCGCTAAGCCCAGACGCAAAATATCCAGTCGGGCTTCTGGCAGGCCAATAGCGGCCGCTGAACAAGCGGCGTGCAATTTTATATGCGGATACTTTTCTTTATGAGCCAGGAGTCCGGCTAATTGCTGTTGCGTAAAATCCAAATTGCTAGCTTCTGATTCGGCAAAATGCGTGTAGATGCTGTGCACTTGAAAATATTTGCTATTTATTATTTCGGTCACAACGGGCTCGTCCTCTTTTTTGAAACCCAAGCGATTGGTGCCACTGTCTATTTTTATTGATACAATAATTGGCTTATTTAATTTTTTAGCCAAACCCTGTAAATATTCCAATGATTCAAGACTATAAACGGGTAGAATAATTTTTTTCTCAATGGCTGACTCAAGTTGTCCATCATCAAAATCAAAGTAGCTCAAAACCATAAGGGGCTTCTGGCTCAAAGTCGAAACAAATAGGGCCTCCTCTAGATTAACCACTGCTAATCCTGCTACTAGCGGATTATTGTTCAGCAAGCCAATAATTTCTTTTAGGCCGTGCCCGTAAGCATTGCTTTTGACTACTGGCCACAATGCCGATTGAGGCGCTATATTTTTAAACTGCCGTAAGTTGTGTTCCAAATTACGGCCATTTAATTCAATGCGTGTTAGGGCCATTTATTTTTTTATTTCCTTGAAGTCCAAATACTCGTGTAGTACTTTGGGCATCATTATACTGCCATCTTTGCTTTGATAATTTTCCATGATAGCAATCATAGTCCGGCCCAAGGCCATCACTGTGCCATTGAGCGTGTGGCAAAGCTCCTTTTTGCCGTCTTTGCTGTACCTGATGTTTAAGCGTCTGGCTTGATAATCAGTGGCATTGGTGCAGGAAGTAATTTCTCGGTATTTATTTTGTCCTGGCATCCAGGCCTCCAAATCATATTTTTTGGCTGCTACTGCGCCCAAATCACCAGTACAAATATTGACCACGTGATAGGGCAACTCTAGGGCCTGATAAATACTCTCCTCTAAGCCCAATATTTCTTGGTGTCTGCTTTCGGACTCCGCTGGTTCACAAAAAATCACCATCTCAATTTTGTCAAACTGATGGCCTCGGAGTATGCCTTTGGTATCCTGACCATAGCTGCCAGCTTCCCGCCGGTAAGCCGGAGTAAGCGCAAAATATTTTTTGGCTTGACTCAAATCAAGCACTTCATCAGCGTGATAATTTATCAACGGCACTTCGGCTGTACCGATTAAAAATAAATCATCTTCCCCGGGATTTACTTTATAAATTTCGTTCATTTCTGCTGGGAAAAAACCCGTGCCAAACATGGCTTTTTCTCTGACCAAATGAGGCACCGCCATGGGAATGAAGCCGGCCTGACGCATCTTTTTCCAAGCAAAATTAATCAGTGCCATTTCCAAATCAACCAATTCATTTTTCAAATACCAAAACCTATTGCCCGACAAAGCTGTTCCTTTTTCCATATCAATCAAATCAAGGCGCCGACCTAATTCGCTGTGGTCTAGGGTCATAAAATCAAACTCAGGCATTTCTCCAACTGTCTTAATTATCTTATTGTCCTGATCTGAAGCGCCAATAGGTGTGTCCACCAAATTCATATTTGGCAACTGATAAAGCAGATTATTGAGCTCATCTTCGGTGACCCTGAGGTTCATTTCCATGGTACTCAGCTCCTCACCCAAAGTTTTCATGGCTTGAATTATTTCTGGAGTTGGCTTGGTTTTGGAATTTTTATTTCTAGTATTTCTTTTTTGCTCTATCTCGGCTTGCTGTTCATTGCGCTGATCATAAAGTCGCAAAAGTTTGTCCAAATCAACAGACACTCCCCTGCTTTTGTTGTTGGCCAAAACTTTAGCTTTGTTTTCTTTTATAAATTTTGGATCTATCATAAAATTTGTAATTAATCTTTTTTAGGACGCATAGTGGGAAACATAATAACTTCTTTGATATTATCAACATTACCCAAAACCATAATCAAGCGATCAATACCCATGCCAAGACCCGCTGTGGGTGGCAAACCATATTTCAAGGCCTCCACAAAATCAACATCGGCCTCAAAAGCTTCATTATCTCCCTTGTTTTTTAGCAGTGTCTGCTCTTTGAATCTACCATCCTGATCCAAGGGATCACTCAATTCGGAAAAAGCATTGCATAATTCCGCTCCTTTAACTACCAGCTGAAAACGCTCAACATATTTTGGATTATTAGGTAGGCGCTTGGCTAGAGGTGAAAGCTCAAGGGGATGATGAATAATAAAGGTCGGTTGAATAATATTTTTGCGTACAAATTTTTTGTACAGCTCGTCTAAGACCTTACCTCGGCCCCAATTCTTATCCATGGTCAAACCCGCTTGCTGACCAAGCTGAATAAGCTGACTAGTACTAGTTTTTTCTAAATCTACTTTGATTTCTTTTTCCAAGGCCTTCTTAAAATCCAAGACCTTAAATGGCGGTTTAAAATTTAGCTTATCATTGCCATTTTTTATCACATAACTCTTATTTATTTTCTTTACCAGCTGAGCATAAAATTTTTCCATCCACTTCATCAAACCCTGGTAGTCCTGATAAGACCAGTAGGCCTCCAGCTGAGTGAACTCCGGATTATGCTGATGATCAATGCCTTCATTACGAAAACAACGAGCCAGCTCAAATACCTTATCATAGCCACCGATAATCAGGCGCTTGAGATAAAGCTCTGGCGCCACTCGTAAATACAAATCAATATCTAGCGACTTGTGGTGAGTGACAAAAGGCGTGGCAGCCGCACCGCCGGCCACTGTCTGCAAAACTGGGGTGTCAACTTCAATGAAACCAGCTTCTTCAAAATAGCGCCGCGTAAATTTTATCACCTCACTGCGTAATAAAAATATTTTTTTGATTTCTGGATTGGTCAACAAGTCAAGATAGCGGCGCCTAAATCTAGTGTCCGGATCTTTCAAGCCATAATAAGCGTCTGGAATTGGTAATAAGGCCTTGCTTAATAAAGTAAATTTTTTCACTAGAATAGTGGGCTCGTGAGTTTTGGTAACAAAAGCTGAACCCGAAAACTCCACAATGTCCCCAGCGTCCAAACCATTTTTAAATAACTGATAACTCTCTTCACCCAAATTATCTTTGCGGACAAAGGCCTGCAAGCTACCACTGTGATCAGTAAATTGTAAAAAACAAGAACCACCTTGCAAACGCAATGTTCTAATGCGTCCAGCCATTTTCAAAGATTTTTTAGCCCTGACCCAGGCTTTGTAATTCTTCAAAAACTCAGCAATTGAAACATATTGTTGGTTTTTACTGGGGTAAGCATCAATCCCCTTTTCTTTAAAAATACCGAGCTTTCTCAAGCGCTGTTGTTGCTCGTCATTGATGTTGTTATTGTCTTTGTTTTGGAGTGGCATAATATTTATTTATACGATGTATTTTATCTAATTTTAGCTAATAAATCAAGAAAAGGCACAATTTTAGCCGACTTTTGGCAGGGCTTGACCCCGAAATTTTTGCAAATATTTAATAAAACTAATAATGTGATTACGAGCTGAACGGCTAAAAATTGATTTGGGCAGGTTATCAGCCGCTGATTGCCGGCGATGCAGATGAATTACCTCAGCTTCTCCGATATAGGCCACCTTAAAACCCTTGTTCCAAAAACGCCTAGACCAATCAAGATCTTCCATATACATAAAATAACGCTCATCCAAAAATCCCACCGCTGAAATTGCCGAGCGTCTGACAATCAAACAAGCGCCAAACAGCGCTGGCACAAAAAAATTTTGATTATGATCCAAGCTTTTCAATAAATATTTATCCAACCAAGTTTGTCCGGCCTTGGTTTCACTAAACATAGTGCGCCTGTATATTGGTAAATGCCAATCTGGGAAATTTGTGCAAGAATATTGGATACTCTTGTCGGCGTTGATTAAACGCGGACCAGCTAAGCCCACATTAGGATTGGCTTCCATATAATCAAGCATTTGTTGAACCGCTGTGGTTAGTATAGCTAGATCAGGATTGCAGATCATTATATACTGCCCTACTGCCT
>CAZILH010000032.1:0-6756 GCA_964540095.1 uncultured Gammaproteobacteria bacterium
GCTCATCAAGGCCTGATATTCCTTGAGCGCCAAAATAACAAAGGGCTCATGTGTCTCAGAAATAACTATGATTTTGTCCCCGGTTTTGGCAGTTAGCTCCAAAACTTTTTCCAAATTTTTGAAATTACCCATATTTTTGCTGTTTAAGTAGCTAATATCTTATAAAATACTGGGGTATTTGTCAAATTTACCTCCTCGCAAGATATTTGACAAGATTTGATTTATGTGCTATAATTGCTTGTTAAGCTAAAAGTTCTTAAAAAACGCCATACAACTTAGACACTGTATTGGAGCACTAAGAACAGGCCAAAAAGCATGATTTTATTGGGTTTTTGACTCAATAACATTCGGCTTTTTACTTGGCATAATCTCAGATTATGCATCTTGGCTCCAGTACAGTGTCTAAGCAAAGGCAAGTATTCTACGCCTCATTCGAATCCACTAGGTCATGACCCCTGTCAAAAATCTAGTGGCTTCAAGTGAGGTGTAGATAAACCCAAGCGACAGTTGCCAAATGGTGGCTGTCAAAGAAGGAGTTGATCCTGATGAGACGATTATTCTAGGCCAGTAGTCAGAAGAGTGGTGTACTGATTCACCTGGGGCCAAATACCAGGGAACCTAAAAAAACACCCCCTCTTCCGCCGGGGAGACTAGACAAAAAATAGTCAAGGCGCAGCCAAAAACCAAAACCAAAAACTCTTACCCGACCATTCGTGGTCAGCAAAGGAGCATCTATGCGGGAGAAACTTTAGGCCAGTGGTCCCTATCATCGTAGAGTAGTCGCTGATCTAGCAACTACTTCGGCCAGGGATCCACCAGGGGCCATGTACCTGGGAACCTGCCCTCTCTTACTTAAGAGGGAAAAGCGCCGCCAAAAAACTCCAAAAACACTATGACACCGTGCAAAACCCACAGCTGATCATAGTGAGAAAGGAATCAAGGTGCAAATGCGCTTCGAGACGTAGGTCCAAGGCTAGGCTCGACTAGCCGGTCCTGGGGCCAAAAGACCAACCAGGCGAACCAAAACAACGAGCCTCTTGCTGCAAGAGGAAAAAACGCAGCAAAAAGGGAGAGACACCCGAGCTAAACATCGCGTGTGCGGCTAGGGCAGGTGACCACCTGCCCTAGCCGCCACCAAACTCTCTCCCTCCCTCATCCGAGTCCACTAGAAAATGACTTATGTCATTAATTTAGTGGCTTCAGATGAGGTAAAAACCAACCAGTTCTTTGAGAGGAAAATGCCAGATGCACCACTACACTGGTGATCATCGTCACCAGATAACTGAAGGAGATGAGCCATGACCGAGGAATTCCCCTTTTCGATGGACACTGAGCAGGCTGCGCGATACCTGCGTATGCCGGTCGGAAAGCTGTCGTGGTTAGTCCGCCACGGACGAATGGAGGTCACCAAGACGTGCACGGGCTGGATGTTCGTGCAGACCGACCTCGATCGCTGGCTGGCTGATCAGAAGCCGAAGCCCTAGGCGTGCAATCAAGCAGCTTCGGCTGCAGAAGGAGTGAGTGAGATGAGGACAACAACGCTCTCTCTGATCGTCATAGGCCTGATGGTTCTACTGATCTATCTCATCAGCTTCCCGCCCAGCAACCCCGCACGTGAGCATTCCGTGACCGACTGCTTCTCGCGTCCACAGGAGGTCTCGAGAAACCTGATTTATATCAGGGATGCTCGAACAAACCTGTGCTTCGCCTACCTCTGGCAGGGTTCTGCCTATGGTGGGCCAATGCTCACCTGCGTACCGTGCGACTCAATCCCGGAGGAGTTGATGACCGAGAATTCCCCTCTTCGGTGAGTCGCGACCGGTGATCGCCATGGTGACTATCGGCTGATCAGAAGCACTGAGCCGCAACACGGCCATCGTCCTCTACCCCCGCCCCAAGTCCACACACGACTTGCGGGCGGGTTTCTTTTTTTACAAAGAATGTCCGCTGACTCCCATGCTGTCATTCCCGCGAAAGCGGGAATCTACCATTAATATACCAATGGCAAATCAATGGTAGATCCCGGATCAAGTCCGGGATGACAATAAGAAGTCAGTGGCCTTAAAATAAAACCAAAAAACTCCGAGATAAACCCGAAGTTTTTTTATTCAACCCGACGGGTTGTTTTTTTACCCGTTATTTTTTTTCTTGATTTCTTCAGCAATGTTGGTAGGCACTTCTTGATATTTGGAAAACTCCATATTGTAGCTCGATCTGCCTTGAGACATACTGCGTAGGGTCGTTGCATAGCCAAACATTTCAGCTAGAGGCACAAAAGAATGAATTACTTTGGCGCCAGCTCGATCAAACATTTCATGCACCTGACCGCGCTTGGAGTTGATATCACCGATAATGTCACCCATGTATTGCTCAGGAGTCACTACTTCTACCTTCATGATAGGTTCCAAAATAGCTGGATTGGCTTTGGCAAAACCTTCTTTGAAAGCCATAGAAGCGGCAATTTTGAAAGCGGCCTCAGAAGAGTCAACATCATGATATGATCCATCAAAAACCACCACCCGAACATCAACTACGCGGTAGCCAGCCAAAACGCCATTGTCCAAAGTTTCTTTAACACCTTTTTCAATGGCTGGAATATATTCTCTAGGAATTGAGCCACCTTTGGTCTCATCCACAAATTCAAAGCCAGCACCGCGCTCCATGGGCTCCAGACGCAAAACGCAATGACCGTATTGACCACGACCACCGGATTGTTTGATGTATTTTCCTTCGGCTTCAGCAATTTTACGAATAGTTTCTTTGTAGGCCACTTGGGGAGCGCCAACATTGGCTCCGACACCAAACTCTCGTTTCATACGATCAACAATAATTTCCAAATGCAATTCGCCCATACCGCCAATGATTGTCTGATTGGTTTCTTCATCAGTACGAATAGTAAAGGTTGGGTCTTCCTCAGCCAACTTGGACAAAGCCATACCCATCTTTTCTTGATCGGCTTTGGTTTTTGGTTCGACAGCCACGTGAATAACTGGCTCGGGGAAATCCATGCTTTCCAAAATCACTGGACGATCAACATCAGACAAGGTATTGCCCGTAGTGGTATCCTTCAAGCCAACAACGGCTACGATATCGCCCGCAAAAATCTCCGAGACCTCTTCACGATGATTAGCATGCATACGCAAAATACGACCAATACGCTCTCTTTTATCTTTGTTGGCGTTCAAGACATAAGAACCAGAAGTCAGCTGTCCAGAATAGACACGGATAAAAGTCAAACGACCGACATAAGGATCAGTAGCCACTTTGAAAGCCAAAGCCGTAAATGGTTCGTTGTCTTCGGCTTTTATTAAAATTTTGTGTTCTTCATTTCTTGGTTCAGTGCCTTCTAACTGTGGCACATCCAATGGAGACGGCAGATAAGCAGTAATAGCATCAAGCAAAAACTGCACGCCTTTGTTTTTCAAAGCTGAGCCACAAAGAACCGGCACAATTTTGCCAGTAATGACTGCCTGACGTAAAACTTTTTTCAAATCCAATATAGCAATCTCTTCGCCATTTAAATATTTTTCCATCAACTTTTCATCGTGCTCCACAATAGCCTCGATTAACTTGGCTCGATACTCCTCTACTTTGTCTTTCATGTCCTCAGGAATATCTCGCACTTCAAAAGTTTTTCCATCTTCATCCAAATAATACCAGGCCTCTCTTTCAAAAAGATTGATAATGCCTTGGAAGGTCTCCGCAGCGCCAATCGGTAGTTGCAAAGGATGAGCATGTTTGACTAAACGCTCATGGATGGTATCCATGTCCCAATAAAAATTGGCACCCATGCGATCCATTTTATTAATAAAGGCCAATCTAGGCACATTATATTTATCAGCTTGTCTCCAGACAGTTTCCGACTGTGGCTCCACGCCAGCCACACCATCAAATATTACTACGCCACCATCCAAAACACGCAAAGATCTTTCTACTTCTACAGTAAAATCCACATGTCCTGGGGTATCAATAATATTGATGTTGGCTTTATCACCACCCAGCCAATCGGGCAGAGCCCAAAAACAAGTGGTAGCAGCCGAAGTAATAGTAATGCCGCGCTCTTTTTCTTGCTCCATCCAATCCATTTCCGCGGCGCCATCGTGCACTTCACCGATTTTATGTTTTTTTCCGGTATAAAAAAGAATACGCTCAGACACAGTTGTCTTGCCAGCGTCAATATGGGCAATGATGCCAATGTTTCTTACTTTTTCTAGAGTGTGTTGTCTAGGCATAAAAATTTTCTAAAGATATAACCCGCCTGAATTTCAAGCGGGAATGTTTGTAATAAAATTTAATTTTAAGCGAAGTGCGCAAAAGCTCGGTTGGCCTCAGCCATACGCTGGACATCTTCTCTTTTTTTGATGGCTTCACCTTCGTTTTTGGAAGCGGCTAATATCTCTTCACCCAAAGCTTTGTGCGTGGCCATGCCTTTGCGATGACTAGTGGCCTCAATCAACCAGCGATGAGCCAAAATAATTTTCCGGTCACCAGTGACGACAATAGGCACTTGGTAATTAGCACCGCCAATACGCTTACCTTTGACTTCTAGGTTTGGTGATATATTTCTCATGGCTGTATCGTATATTTCCAAAGGATCTTGTTTGGTTTTGTTGGAAATATATTCGAAAGCGCCATAAACAATTTTTTGGGCAATTGTTTTTTTACCTTGACGCATTACTTTGTTGATCAATTTGGCAATATCAACACGCTGAAATTTTGGATCAGCGGCAATTAATCTTTTTGTGACTGGCTTACCTCTCATAGTTGTAGTTATTATTTAGCAGTTTTCTTTTCTCTTTTGGCGCCATAGAGTGAGCGACCCTGTTTGCGACCAGAGACACCTTGAGTATCATAAACTCCTCTGACAATGTGATAGCGGACACCAGGTAAGTCCTTGACCCTGCCACCGCGAATCATCACAATGCTGTGTTCTTGCAAATTATGACCTTCACCGGGGATGTAGGCGGTCACTTCCATGCCATTTGACAGGCGCACCCTGGCAATTTTACGCAAAGCCGAGTTTGGTTTTTTAGGAGTGGTGGTAGTCACTTTGACGCAAACACCGCGCTTAAAAGGAGAGCCCTTTGGCAAGTCCCTTTTACTGCGACGCAAAGTATTCAAAGTCATCATCAAAGCTGGGGTTTTACTCTTGATCTTTGGTGACTTTCTTGGTTTTTTCAATAATTGGTGAATTGTAGGCATTTAATTAAAATTGTTTATTAAAAAATATAAGCACTACTGCTTAAAAATGCTACCATAAAATAGCATAAATAAAATAAGAAGTCAAGGAATTTGGCACTAGTTATTTCAAGCGCTTGGGCTTTTTTATTATTACGCAAAGTTTTAAGAAGCCCTATCCCGCCCACCGAAGTCGAGCTAAGCTCGACGAAGGAGGGTCAAGGTTTTTATAGCAAACTTCCTATAAAATTAGCCACTACCCCAAACAAGCTAGCTAAAATATTGGTTTTACCAAAATTATCCAGAAGTATTATGGCCAGCAAAATCCAAGGACCATTGACGGCTAGTTTATGTTTCGCACCCTCCCATTTGTCTGGCAGAATAGCAAATAAGACCTTGGAGCCATCAAGTGGCGGTATAGGTATCAAATTAAAAACACCCAAAATAACATTGACCATTATCAAATAAAGCAGAAAAATATTGAGCATATTGGTCGGCTCAAAATGTGGTGATACCAGTCGGAATATAAGCACAAAAGCAATGACGCTCAAAAAATTAGAAATTGGGCCAGCCAAGGAAACCAAGGCCTCACCCCAGCGCCTATATTTTAAATTATAGGGATTGACGGGCACGGGCTTGCCCCAGCCAAATCCAGCCACCAGTAGCATCAGGGTGCCAAAAAGCTCCATATGCACCAAAGGATTGAGCGACAAACGACCACTATTTTTGGCTGTCTGATCGCCCATAGCCGAAGCAGCCCAAGCATGAGCATATTCATGAATAGTCAGGGCATAGACAATTGATAAAAAAATAGCCGTAAATGTGCTAGGACTGTCTCGCAATGAATCAATAAGCATATGTCTTTACAAATTAATAATTTCGTGCTAATATATTGAAATATTATTCAGGTATTATAGCTTAATTATTAGAAAAATCAAAGTATATGGCTAGAATTTGCTCAACTTGTGGACGACAAGCTATCATGGGTTATAGTGTCAGTCACTCCCACATTGCCACCAAACGCCGCATGAATATCAATTTGCAGACCAAAAAAATTGACGGCAAAAAAACATCTATTTGCACTTCCTGCATCAAAAGCATCAATAAGAAAAAAAAGGAAGCCACTGTTTAATTTTTTTATAACTCACCCAGCCCCTCGCGAGGGGCTGGGTGTTTTTTTGTCTAAAAACAAAAAGACGTCTTAATCGCATTTTATTGCTGATCAGACGCCTTTTCGCAAGTCATCTACCATAGTTTGCGCTTAATAATAAAGTGCCACTCCGACGACTGTGGTTGTTTGTTTTGACAATAGCTAACTCCCCGTAAAAAGTGGGTGTCCGCAAGCCAGAACCACGGTCCTAGCCGATTTGAGACCCCCAAGGAGTCAGGTTGTAGAGTTATGTATATTGTCAAATATTAACAACCTATATTTATAATAGCATATTCTTAAAATCGGGACAAATAAGCAATAAAATTAGGCAATTTTAAAGCCCGCCGACCCCCATACTGTCATTCCCGCGAAAGCGGGAATCTACCATTATCATACCAATGGCAAATCAATGGTAGATCCCGGATCAA
>CAZILH010000033.1:0-6556 GCA_964540095.1 uncultured Gammaproteobacteria bacterium
TGATTTTACTAAATATGTTCTAATTTATGTCAGACAAAAACTTTGAAGACAAAAAAACAGCCGAAAATATTGCCCCAAATGAGCCGGAAATAATGGAGGAGGATTTTGTGCAGGAGCAGTATGCTGGTGAGGAAGAAAACGCTCTAGCGCGCAATGCCAAGAAGTTGGGTTTGTTTATTTTTGAAGGAGTGAAAGTAATCTTAATTTCTTTAGCAATTATTTTGCCTATTAGATATTTTTTGGTTCAGCCCTTTATTGTGCAAGGCGCTTCCATGGAGCCGAATTTTCATGATCGCGAATATTTGATTATCAATGAAATAGAATATCGACTAGGTGATCCTGAGCGGGGGGAAGTGGTTATTTTGAAGGATCCACTCAATCCCCAAATATATTTTATCAAGCGCGTTATTGGTTTGCCGGGAGAAACAGTGGATGTCAAAAAGGGTCGGGTGTTTATAAACGATCAAGAGCTAGCGGAAGCTTATGTAGAAGATTTTGGCATTGATACTTTTGATACCGTCAAGTTGAACGACAGCGAATACTATGTCATGGGCGACAATCGCACTAATAGTTTTGATTCTCGTCGCTTTGGTCCAGTGACACGCAAAAGTATTATCGGTCGAGTATGGTTTCGTGGTTGGCCTTGGGACAAAATAAGCACTTTTAATTTGCCAAAATATTAAAGCTATGTCAGTCAAGAAAGCAAAAAAACCCACTATTCAATTAGTCAAAGGTATGAAAGATACCTTGCCTGACGATCAGCAGTATTGGCAGTGGTTGCGCGATAAGGTTGATAATTTTGCTAAAAATTATGGCTTTGGTCGCCTAGATACTCCTGTTTTAGAGTTCACTCCGTTGTTTAAGCGTTCAGTGGGAGAAGATACAGATATTGTCAGCAAAGAAATGTATTCTTTTGTGACCGAGGGTGGCGATAAACTTTCTTTACGGCCAGAAAATACTGCCGGCGTAGTCCGCGCTTATATTGAACACGGTATGGTCAACCTACCTCAGCCAGTAAAATTATTTTATATTGGTCAACAATTTCGTCATGATAAACCGCAAGCTGGTCGTTATCGCCAATTTTGGCAATTTGGTTTTGAAGCTATTGGCGAAACTGATCCAGTAATTGACGCTCAGTTGGTAATTATTTCCCACAATTTTCTTAAAGAGTTGGGCTTAGATGTGGAAGTACAGATCAATAGCGTGGGAGATGCCAATTGTCGTCCGCAGTATTTAAAAGCGTTAAAAGCTTATTACCAAAATCATCGCAAAGAGTTATGCCCAGATTGTCAAGATCGTTTTAATAAAAACACTTTGCGCTTGCTCGATTGTAAAAATGCTAGATGCCAAGAATTGGCAAACTCAGCTCCACAAATGGTGGATCATCTATGCGAGGCTTGTAAGGAGCATTTTATGGGTGTTTTGGAGTATTTAGATGAATTAGATATTACCTATAGTTTAAATGCCAAGATTGTTCGTGGTTTAGATTATTACACCAAAACTGCTTGGGAAATTGTAGAAACTAGTGAAGCTGGCAAATTGCAATCCTTGGGTGGTGGTGGACGCTATGATGATTTGGTAGAAATACTGGGCGGTCGTCCCACACCAGCCGTCGGTTTCGCTATTGGCCTGGAAAGAGTGATTTTGAAGTTGCAGGAAAATAAAATTACGCCACCCGCGCCAAAACCTTTGGAAGTTTTTGTGGCTCAGCTTGGTTTGGAGGCCAGAAAAAAATCAATGTCTCTTTTTGAAGATTTGCGTCGTGAGGGATTTCAAGTAGCCGAGGCCATGTCCAAAAAAGGACTAAAAGATCAGTTGGAGCTAGCCAGTAAAAAAGGAGTGCGTTATGTAGTCATCTTGGGGCAAAAAGAAATTGCTGATGGCACAGTATTGATTCGTGATATGGAAAGTTGTGTGCAGGAGGTAGTTGATTTTAGAAAAATAAAATCTGAGTTAAGAAAAAGACTGGATAGCGAGTCAGTGCGCCTGATCAAAGTCAAGAAAAAATCACAATAAAGTTTATTAAAAATTTAGTTTAAATCTGTGGATAAACCTTCTCATATTGAGGAGGTTTTTGATATTGACCCCGTTGAATAGCCCGCCAATAAAATATTTTTCTTAATTTTAAGTATTATTATGGACGAATTTTAATCTTGCTGATTAGGCAACTATTGCGGGATTCAACTGGGTTGACTTTTGTTTAAAAATTTGTCATTATAAAGACAAGATAAATGACTTTTGAGTCATCATTCTTCAGGATATTTTTATCACTATGAAAGGAAGGTGAAATACAGTGTTAGAGGTTAGAAAAAAAGACAATGAATCGTTTGAAAGTTTGGTTCGCAGATTTACCAAAAAGACTATGCAGAGCGGTAAAATATTGCAAGCCAAAAAAGTTAGGTTTTACTCCAAGCCAAAGACCAGGAGAGCGCTTAAAGAAAGCGCTTTGCGACGTCAGAAAATTACCGGTAAAATCGAGTATTTGAAAAAAACCGGTAAATTGGACGAAACTGATTTCAAGAAAAAAAAGCGAAGATAATCGCTAATTTTTGCCTATTATCCTCTTTTTGGTAATAGGCAAGGTTTTAGTGGCTATTATGTCAATAATCAAACAAATAGATCAGGATTTAATCAATGCTCAAAAAGCCAAAGATGAAACCATTGTTTTGACTTTGCGCATGATCAAGAGTGCTTTCAAAAATCAGGCCATAGAATTACGAAAACCTGAGCTATCAGAGCAAGAGGCAATTTTGATTTTGCGTCGGGAAATGAAGAAACGCCTTGATTCTATAAGCGCTTTTAATGCTGGCAAGCGTCCTGATTTGGCAGATAAAGAGCAAACCGAATTGGAAATAATCAAAAAATATTTACCACCAGAATTGTCAGAAGATGATATTGTCCGAGCGATTGATGTGGTACTAGCCAGTGGAGTCAATAATTTTGGTCAGGTCATGAAAGAAGTAATGATCAAATTGCAAGGTCAGGCCGATGGCCAAATAGTTCAGCGTTTAGTCAAAGAAAAATTGGATCAAAAATAAATTTAAAAATTAAATCAATTATCCCATGCTAATTCGAAAAAAGATAACTGCCTTTATTTTTTGGCTTGGGTCAGTTATTTTTTTGTTGCCAAATATGACTTTGGCTCAAACTGATCAATTTGGTAGAAATTCTCTCGGCGCTTTGTCGATCGCTAGCAGTCGCAGTTTGTTTGATATGGTGGTTGGCATTGTCAACACTATTTTGTATTTTTTGGGTGGTATAGCTGTTTTGTTGTTTATGTATGCGGGTTGGCTGTGGTTCACCTCGCAAGGCAATAGTGAAAAAATTACTAAAGCCAAAAAGATAATGATGTCCGTAGTAATTGGCTTGGCTATCATATTTTCTTCTTACGCTGCAGTCAACTGGATTTTCAAAGAAGCCATACGAACAATTCTTGACGCTGATGTCGGAACTATTGGAGGAGGTAGATACGGTGGTGGTGTTGGCCTTGGCGCTGGTGTGATCGAGAGTCATTATCCAGAACCAAACGCTACTGGCATACCGAGAAATACCAATATTTACATTACTTTCAAAGAGCCAATGATGATTAATACCATTGCTGACACTAGTAGCTCTGATTGCACGCCCATTGCTATCAATCCAAGAACTTGTCCTATAAATACAGCTAATATTCTTTTGCATAGGGCTGGCTCAACAGATAATTTGGGCGACATGACTGTCACCTATGACACTAGTGATCCAAGAGTTTTTGAATTTAACCCTTATGGTACCCATCCGCCAGTGGAGCCATATTTACTGGGAGAGCAGACGACAGATGTCAAATATCAAATGTCTTTACGCAATTTAAGAACAGGTGATGATCGACAGGCCTTTAGTTTTAATTCGTATAGCTGGTATTTTACGGTTGGCACCTATTCTGATAATACAGCGCCACGCGTTGTTTCGGTCCGGCCAAGATTAAACGCTACTTCTCCTAGAAACACCATTGTCCAAATTAATTTTTCAGAAGCAGTTAATCCAACCCTAGCCACTGGTAGCACTATTGCCCCAAGTAATTATGATAACATCACTTTGACTCATGGCGCGGAAAATACAATATCAATTGGGAAATATGTTATATCCAATCAATATCGGACAGTGGAATTCATACCCAATGAACTTTGTGGAGAAAATTCTTGCGGAATTGATATTTTCTGTCTGGCCGGACCGGATAGATTCATTGGCACAGTAACAACTGACATAAGAGATATGGCTGGTAATGCTATACCCAGTAATTATGTTTGGAACTTTAATACTACTAATAATATTGATTCAAACCCACCGATCATGGTCAGTATGGAGCCAACTGGCGCTTTATCTCCTTTGTCTGATCCAGTGAAGATGACTTTTAATAAGACCTTGCTTTCTAGTTCAGTGAATTCAAGCAATGTAAAGTTGTTTGAGGGTGTGGATACTCCTATTAATTATTGGCTACGCTTGGGTGATGCTAATGGTTTGGACAATAATGTTATAAATATTCGTCATGAGCGTTTTGCTGTTTCTACCAATTATTTAGCGACTTCCACTTCGGGCATTATGGATGAAAATCAAAATTGCTGGTATCCCTGTCGCTGTCAGGGTTCTAATTGTCAGTGTGATACTCCGGGAGCAGTTTGTGATAGTGGTTCTTGTGTGACACCAGCGCCATAATTTTATAAAAATAAAATAAAAATATAGCATGAAAAAATTATTGTCTTGTGTTGTCTTCATAGTCTATCTGCTGGTCGGGCAGACAGAGCGAGCTCTGGCTCAGGGTGACCCATTTGGTTCGGGTGCTCTGAGTGGCTTGTCAGTAGCTACTGGCTCTCGTGATATATTTGATATTGTCGTCAATATTGTCAATATTGTTTTGTATTTCTTGGGTGGTATTGCCGTATTGCTTGGTCTCTATGCTGGCTGGCTGTGGTTCACTTCTCGAGGCAACGCTGACCAGATCAAAAAAGCCAAAGGCATCTTGGTCTCGGCGGTCATTGGCTTGGCTATTATTTTTGCTTCTTATGCCATTACTAATTTTGTAGTTGGTACGCTATACGACAATATAGTTGGCTCTGGTGGCACAAGTGATGGTGGTGATGATGGTGGTGATGATGGTGGAGGAACAGCTTGTCCGCCACCAACTGATGGGTCAATGGTTATTTGTGGTTATTCGTCACCTAGACCAGTCGGGGCTTATGTCACGATTTCTGGTTGGAATTTTGGTGATTTTGTTGATGTGTCTACCAGTAGGGCAAGTATTGGAGGCACCAATGCTCCGCTTGTTTCTTGTGACTCAGATTTGTATTGGAGGCGTGGTGTAACTAGAGATGCTAATATTTATTATCGAATAAAAGTTGTTGTGCCAGATATAGCTGTGAATGGTCCTTATGAAATAATGATTCAAAATACTGTGGGAGGAGTAGCCAGACAAGCCACGCGTCTTGGTTTTTATGTTTCAGCTGGTTCTCCTGGTTTGAATATTGCTTGTATTGCTCCAGATGAAAGTGGTCGCAACACCAATGTGGTGGCTTATGGTATAAATTTTGGTCCAGAATCTGGCACTAGAACTATTTCTATGACTGGCTGGACTGGTTCACCAGCCGCGGTCGCTCCAGTTGCCATGACTTCTACCAGGTGGTCTAACACAGAAGTGGCCTTCGCTATACCCAATGAAGCTTTATCCAGTGATGTCATTATTTCTAATACTGAAATAAATAGTGGTGTTCCGGATTCAGAATTTTTTAAAGTAACTTGTGAAAATAACGACGAAAATTGTGCCTCTGGTTGTTGTAGTCGTAATAATGAATGTCGTCCGGAGAGTATTTGTAGTGGCACAGTAGAAATCAGTGGACCGCGCATTAATTATATTACCCCAGACAATAGTGCTGTCAGAAATTTAATAACTATTCAAGGTTCTGGTTTTGGCAATGTCATGGGTACAGGGCATGTAGAGTTTGTTGACTCCTCCAATGTTGAGGTCCGAGCTTTGTTGCCGGATTCAGCAGAAATGAATCCAAGTTGTGAAAATTTGTGGACAAATACTGATATTATTATTGGCGTACCAAGCTCTTTGAGTGCTGGTACTTATAGAGTTAGGGTCTATCCCAATGACTCAATTACAGCTAGTAATGATGTTAATTTTGTAGTCAATACTACAAATAGACCAGGGATTTGTTCAGCTGACCCAGTTTCTGGATCTTTGAATAGAGAGGTGGAAATCACGGGAGTCAGCTTTGTGGATGCCACGGATAATACGGTAAAATATGGCGGCATAGTTGGTTATAATACCAACATCAATGAAACTACCGACACAGCCACATCTAATGTGCCTAATTTACGCACTGGTTTGGTAGGTATTCAGCTAAATGCTGGTACAAATTTGAGTAATCCCTATCCTTTCAATATTACCGAAGCTATGGCTGGTGATCCCAATATAGTAAATATTGATCCTATCACTGATCCAGTGGGAACTTATCTAACTATTAATGGTACCAATTTTGGCGATGCCATGGGGACGGGCAATGTTCTCTTTGACGATATC
>CAZILH010000034.1:0-6170 GCA_964540095.1 uncultured Gammaproteobacteria bacterium
CGGTACGGATAAATGCTGAAAGCATATAAGCATGAAGCCGTCCCCAAGATTAGAAATCATCATAAGATCCCTGGGAGACTACCAGGTTGATAGGCTCTACGTGTAATTCCCGCAAGGGATTTAGCGGAGGAGTACTAATAGATCAAAGCAACCACCAAAAATTTTGAAAGTTTTTCCAGCCCTAGGCTGGTCGCCCTTTGGGCGATAAAATAATACTTTTGTTCATGAAAACGTCTGATAAACACAAAGGAATGATCAGGATCATCCTGGTCTTTCTCATGGTTATCTTATTTTTGGGCTTAGTACTGGTACTAACGCCAATTAGTAAAATAACCCTCTAATAGAACAGCACTTTTTCCGCTTTAGAAGCGGTCGCCCTATGGGCGGTGAAGAAGGCAGAGTTCTCGTGATGCTAGCGAGTTGGCAACACCTGATCCCTTTCCGAACTCAGAAGTTAAGCAGCTCAGCCCCGATGATAGCAAGTCAACTAGATTTGTGAAAGTAGGACGTCGCGAGAACCTTGCCTTCTTCATTATAAGCGCTGTTTTTTGTTTTGATTTTTTAGATTTATCCTGCTAAGATGTTGTTATGCGCAAGATTTTAGATTTTCATATACACAGTAAATATTCACGAGCCACATCCAAAAATTTTGATTTGGAGGAGATGTATAAATGGTCAAAAATTAAGGGCGTGGATATTATCTCGGCCGCTGATTTTACGCATCCGGCCTGGTTTAAGATATTGGAGCAAAATCTAGTAGAGTATCAGCCAGGCGCTGGTTTGTATTATTATAAAAATAGAAATCAAGATGTTTTGTTCATAATTTCCACGGAAATATCCTGTATTTATAGCCAAGGTGGCAAAACCAGACGCGTGCATTTGTGTTTATTGGCACCAAATCTTCAAGTGGCTAAGAAAATAAATGAAAATTTATCAGATCGTGGTGCTAAACTTGCTTCTGATGGCCGGCCAATCTTGGGTATGAGTGCCAAAAATATTTTGGAAATGATTTTGGAAATTGATGAACGCATAATGTTGATACCAGCTCATGCTTGGACACCGTGGTTTGCTGTCTTTGGATCAAAGTCGGGCTTTGATTCTTTGGAAGAATGTTTTGAAGATCTGACACCTTATGTGCAGGCGATTGAAACCGGTCTATCATCTGATCCACTTATGAATTGGAGATTGTCTAAGCTTGATGATATTACTTTGGTTTCTAACTCTGATGCGCACTCTGGTCCGCGCATTGGTCGCGAAGCCAATGTTTTGTATTTGTGCGACGTCACCTTTGATGAGATAAGAGAAATTATTAATACTAAAGATAAAAAAAGATTTTTATACACAGTGGAATTTTATCCCGAGGAGGGCATGTATCATTTTGATGGACATCGCGATTGTCAGTTTAGCTGTAGTCCGCAAGAGTCGGCCAAGAAACACAAAAATATTTGTCCGCTTTGCAAGAAACCACTGACTCTAGGTGTCTTGAATCAAGTGGAAAAGTTAGCCGATAGGACTGAACAAAAAATTGATACAAGTTTTCATATACCATACAAAAATATTGTGCCCTTGCCAGAAATAATTGCTGATTATTATGGTGTTAACCGCAACAGTAAAAAAGTAGAAAAATTATATTTGGAAATAATTGCCAAAGCCGGCAATGAATTTGTTGTCACCTTGGATCTAAACGAAGAAGAATTAAAAAAAATAATGCCCACCAGCCTGGCTTTGGGCATTATGAAAATGCGGGCTCGAGAAATGCAAGTTTTGCCTGGCTTTGACGGCCAGTATGGGCAAGTAAAAATATTCAGCGAGCCAGATCGACAAAAATCCAAGATTATTGCGCCACAGGAAACATTGTTCTAATATTTAAACAATCATAAAAACCCCACCAATTGGTCTAGGGTTTTTATGTTTTTGAAAAAGAATTATCTCTTTCTCTTTTTGGTTGTTTTTTTGGCCACCTTTCTTTTTTTGGTGGTTTTCTTAGCTACTTTTCTCTTAGCTACTTTTCTTTTCTTTGCCACGGGAACTCACCCCCTTTCTTAATTAAAAAATATTTATTTTAATTTTAATTTTTATTTCATCCGCTTAGGACCGAACATATTGCCTAGAGTTGCCTCAAAAAAAGTACTCATTAAATCGGTCGCCACCAACAAGCCCACTATTATCAAAAGAAAACCGATAATTTTGTAAAATAGACGACTGCCTCCGGAAGTTTGTAAATGTTTTTCCGCAAAACCAATGGCACCAAAGTTTACAAACAACCATTCAGATTTCCAAACAACCAAGTATCCAATGCCAGCAATTATTATACCGAAGATAAATTTTTCAAATGTCATAAAATGAAATTACAATATCAAAAACATTTCTAGTAATTATTATAGCACATTATTTAAATGTTGAGAATAGTTTTGCACAACTTTTTGTAAAAAAATATTTTTTTGTAATAATTTTTGTGTATAAATAATATTTTTTTAAATTTTTATAAAACAAAAATAGTTTTACAAAACTATTTCCGTGGGTATTTTTAAATATTTATTTAATTATATTAAAATGAGCATGAGAGTTCTTACTGATAAAAGCCCAATATTTATCTCCGTATGACCAGTGCCACCATTCGGTCGGATAATTTATAAAACCAGCCTTTTCCATGCAATTTATTAATACTTTTCTATTTTTTTTGGCTAGATTGGAGACATTTATTGCTTCGGTAAAACAAGCCCCCTGACTTTTTTGTGGATCCATATTTACTTCTGTGCCCATGTCCAATTCTTTATTATTTTCATCAACCAAAGTTATATCTATTGCTCCGCCGGTGCAATGTGGGGGAACAATTTCTGGAGGAGAGACAAACTGGCTGGCTTCTTTGTATATTTTTTCCTCATCCCAGGCTGGATATTTTTCACGTAGTTTTTGTGTGTAGGAATCAAAATATATTTTTTGCAGAGAAATTGGACGCAGGCCCTCAATTAACTTGATTTTTATATTTTTTGGCAAAAAACTTTGCACTACCAGCAACTTGTCCAAAACAATTTTTCTAATATAAAAAAAAGAATCTGAGTCGTTACTTTTTCTATCATCGACTAAGATTCCGTATTGTCTGGTATCTACCAGAGGATCATTATTCTCAATAATTTTTATTTCCAAAACCCGGGGGTCTGATATTAAAACTATATTATTTATCATGTGGTTATGAATTGGGTGGCAATGCCATCCATAGCTCCAAAGGAGCGAAGGATGGTGGACGGCACAGGATTCGAACCTGTGACCTCCTCGGTGTAAACGAGGCGCTCTAACCAGCTGAGCTAGCCGTCCTGGTGGACTGTACAGGAGTCGAACCTGCGACCTCCGCGATGCAAACGCGGCGCTCTAGCCAACTGAGCTAACAGCCCAAAGAATAATTTTTTGTAAAAACTTTGATTAGCAAGTCAGCGTGACTAGCCCCACCCACTGGGTGGTCGCCCTGTGGGCGAAACTGAGCTAACAGCCCAAATAATGAATGCAAGTGGTGGGCGGAAAGGGACTTGAACCCTTACGGGATTGCTCCCACAAGCACCTCAAGCTTGCGTGTATACCATTTCACCACCCGCCCGTTAAACTTGCACAGCTTGCAGGCAAGTTTGTTTATCGCTAGCTTAAGACTTTTTTTCTCTAAGCTTCTTTTTGCTTGTTCTGGTATAGCCCAATTTTGCGCGATGCACAGCGAATTCTTTGACTACTTCGATTTTAGCAACAGCCGGTGAAAAAATATGGTAGATTTTTTCAACAGCAATACCATCGGATATTTTACGGACAGTAATGGTGGCTCCAGCTTCATTGCCGTGTTTGCGAGCCAAGACCAATCCTTCAAAAATTTGAATTCTTTCTTTTTCAACGCCTTTAGCGTTTTTTTCTTTGATTTTTTCGTGCACCTTAACTACCATGCCAGACTTGATAGCAGACAATTCTTGGGCAGGATTTTTGGCAGAAATTTTTACAGCAGTCATAAATTTGCTTTATTTAGTTAGTTATTCAATAAAAAGTTACTATTTCCCTTAATAATAACTACGCTATTTTAGCCTAAATTTGATTTTTTGTCAATAAAATTAGGCGGGGCTTATTTGGGGTGTTTAGTCGTTTATTTTGGTTTTTTAGCCAAAAAATTTAGAGTTTTATCAATGGCTTGCTGGGCAGTGATGTGGCTAGTGTCTAGCACGAAGTCGTAGTGTTTTAGTAGATAGTGATTGAGGTGGTAATATTTTTTGTAGCGCAAAAGTTCACTCTTTTTCCTAATTAATATTTGTTTTTTAAGTTCGCCAATATTTTTTACTTTGGCTTCATTGCGCTCTTTGTTTTTTTGGGCATCTTTTAGATCTTTCCAAATGCGTTTGGCCGCTTCTGCTACATTAGCTTTTATAAATATTTTTGTTGATTCAGGTAGAAAATGAAATTGGACGCGACCTTCAACCACTACCGGATATTTTTTGGCTAAGCGGTGAGCGCGTTTGGCGGTTTCTTTGTCAGCTTTGATATCAATGCTTGGATCTCTTTGAGCCAATTTCCCGAGTTCGGCCAAGGTCATATTTTTTTGGCGAGCTAGTTCGCGCATATATTGGCCAACATAGATGCGCTTAGCCTTGAATTTTTTGCACAAGGCCTTGGCCACGGTACTTTTACCACTACCTGGTGTGCCAGAAATAGTTATGATGCGTTGCATAATATTATTTCAAATCTTTTAGATAATTTTTTAGCTCTTGGGGTAGGGGAGAACTAGTGCGTACGCTTTTTTTGTCTGGTCCCAAAAATTTTAAGAGATGAGCATGCAAAAATATTCGAATCTCAGCTTGCTTTTTCTTTTTGCGAACATCTTTAGTTTGATATAATTTATCACCAACCACGGAGTGGCCAATACTGAAGAGGTGAGCGCGAATTTGGTGCGTGCGTCCAGTTTTGATTTGGACTTTGAGCAAGGTACAATTGGTGTATCTAGTCACTACTTCATAGATAGTGTGGGCCTCTAGCCCCTCACCTGTGGCTTGTATCTTGGTCAAGCCAGTTTGTCGATCACGAGCTAGGTTGGAATTTATCTCGCCAGTATCATTGAGTACGCGGCCATTTACTAGGCATAAATATTCTTTGAGTACCTGACGCTCGACAAATTGTTTTTTCAGTTCCTCGAAAAATTTTTTGTTTAATGGTATGACCATTAGGCCAGAAACATCTCTGTCTAAGCGCTGGACCAAACCAGGGCGTAAAGTATCATTGTCTATTTTTTTTACTCGAGGGTATTTTTTTAATAGCCAAGTAATCAGAGTATTTTTTTCTCCTTTGTCAGTCGGGTGCACTAGTAAGCCGCTCGGCTTTTCGATCACGATATAGTCAGCAGTTTCTTTTTTTACTTTGGGTTCGATCAAAACAGTATCATCTATACGACGGCTTTTTAAGTCATAATTAATAACATCATTTTTTTTGAGCCAAAAATGAACTGACGGCACTTGGTCATTTACTTTTACTTGGCCATCAAGGATGAATTTTTTGATCTGGCTACGACTAATGTCGGGGCAATATTCACTCAAGAATATGTCTAGACGTTGTTTTTGTTTGCCTTGGTAGGTGGTTTTCATCCCGTTAGAAATTTAATTAATAAAATCGTTAGCAGTTAAAGTAAAATTTTTTAACAAATATTATAAATTTGTATTTTTAGTTAGATCCCGTGAATTTTTAACGGGATTCATATGAGTACTTTAGCAGAAAAATCAGGATAAATAAAGGTTAAGAAAAGCCAGCGTCTGGGACGCTGGCTGGAGTGGGCGGAAGGCCAAGTGACGAGCTAGTCGTCAGGATGCCTACCCCACTGTCCGCGGAAATTTCCGGAGCCCAAGCCCCGGTCAGTGTTTTCGTCTCCTGTCGGCAGGGGTGGAATCAACGTGATGTCTGGCGGTGGCGTCTGAGGTGGCGTCTTGGGCGGTGTTTGGGGTGGTTTTCCTGTGTCTTTACACATGGCTATATTCCTTTGGCTGAAGGGACGATCTATAAGCATAAACTAACAAGTGGGAAGATTTTTGTCAAATAAAAAAACAACCCCAAGGGTTGAAAAAATAGTTGCGCCATAAATCCGAGTGTAGCGAATGGTTTATGGTGCCCCCAGCAGGACTCGAACCTGCGACCGTTTGCTTAAGAGGCAACTGCTC
>CAZILH010000035.1:0-4433 GCA_964540095.1 uncultured Gammaproteobacteria bacterium
CGCTGGCGCCTGATAGTCTTGGGCGGATTAATCACCGTATGCATATTCGACACCATTGGTTATACTATTAATAGTATTATTGTGGCCAATGAAAAAAATAACCAGCCCGTATTTTTTCTTGGCCAGGAAAGAATGGCGAATTATGAATTTATAAAAAAAATCACCTCTGACAATGATATTATTTTGAGCCGAAATAATGATGCTGCTCTCTTGCCTGGTTTTACCGGCCGAAGCGTTTATTTTGGCAATCTAATACTGACACCAAATCCAGAAAACAAAAGTGCCCAAATTGCTTTGCTTTGGACTAGCAAAAAAAATATCTCCGACTGGCTAAAAAATAATCAAATCACTTATGTCTTCGCTAGCCGAGATTATGTGCCAGAGTTTGAGCAGATAAAATGGCTGGCCAAAGAACCATACATTGAACCCATTATTGATAATGACTCATTTATACTATACAAGGTCAAAAACTGACCCTTTCGCCCACTGGTTGTAATTTGGCGTCCAGATAAACCTCGTTGATATGGCCTAATTTATTATCTCCTTGCCAGGAAAAGATCTCATAGCCACTGACTGATTGATCTAGATAATAATAAAAGCTGACCAGTTTATCACTGGGCCAATCTTTGCTTGGCAACAAGCCATAGCCAAGCGGCAAATCAAAATAATATTTTCCTTGGTAAAAACGTACTAGATAACTCGTGTCTTGACTATCAATTTTCTGAAAAGTTAATTTCAAAGTTTGTCTATCAGCAATAATTTGTCTTTGGCTGTCCACCAAAAATCCACCATTTTTTTGATCGTCTACTTTGTCACCAATATCATAAAGCTTCAATTCTGGCTGCTGGCCAATTTTTTTATTTTGCCACAAATACATATTGTCTTCGGCTCTGACTAAAGTATAGCCTGACAGTATCTGTCGCCAATGCTCGGCCATGCCCGGCCAATAGCTACTGGTAGGAGCTTTCTGGGCTTCTGATAAGGTAGTCAAAAAATCTGTATAATCAACCACAATATAATCAACTTCCGGCATCTCAAACTCAGTAAAAACAAATTGAGAAACTCCAAAATAAGCATAGTCTAAATTATATAGTGTGGGCCGATTGCTCAAGGCGGGTAACAAATTTACCTGGGCAGTGACTGAAGCTGTAGCTGGGATATTGTCCAAAAAGCTGGCTATGCGCTGATGGTATCTGGCTGGATAAGTCTTGGCCAAAATATATCTGGCTGGTGAAAGAAAAACGGTAAAATATACTAGAGCAAAAATCAGCATACATTTAGCAAAACCCAGGTTATGATAAATCAAGCTACTACCAGCAAATTTTTCTCGCAAACTAATTTTGCATAAAGCAAAAATAAAAGCAATAAAAATACCGGGCAGAACCAGTAACACAAAACGGCTACTGTAAGCTACGCTAGAAAATCCGGCTGTACCCATGGCTAACTGCAGAAATGGCAAAAGTGATAATAATAAATATTTTGGTTTCAAAATAGGCAAAAATAGCAAAGGTAATAGCACGATTGCTACACTGGAAATGTTTCTCCAAGAAAATAGGTGGGCTAAAACTGCCAAGGGATGCGTGAGCCAGCTCAAAAGAATGGAGCCCAAGTCTTTACCGCCTAGCCAGCCATAATAAATAAAATATTTGTAGCCACCAGCCAAAGAAAAATGTTTGATCACTAGCACAGCTAAAGCAAAATAAATAATGGGCAATAAAATGGTGGATATTTTCCACTTTATACTTCTCTTGTCTAAACAGGCTAGGACAAAAAAAGTTATTAAAATAAAACTAATGTCTTCTCTGACTAGTAAAGCTAAAATAAAAAACAATAAAAACGTTTTAAAATTATTTTTTAAATAAAAATAAACACAGAAAAAAACTAGAAAAACTGCCACATGCATCAGGTGTGACTCATCCATATTGGCGCTTTGGACAAAGGGACTAAGTAGCCAAGCAATAGCCACTAGTAAACTCGCTTGAATATTTTTTGATACTTTTTTGGTAATCAAAAAAAGTGGCCAGGCTGATAGACCTAAAAAAATCGTTTGCAGGGCTAGTAATGCCTGTGGTCCGGGCTTAATACTATAAAAAGGTAATAGCAAAATAATGATTGGTGAAAAATGATCACCCAAATAGCTATTTAAGGTAATAGTTTCCTGAAACCAACGGCCGTGCAGAGTATTAAAAAACACTTGATTAAAAATAGCCAGATCACTGACATTATAAGTAAAATAATAATACCTCTTAAAAGTCAAAAAAATAAACAAAACAACATAAAGACCTATGGCCAGCCACAACAAAAGATTGGCGCGCTTATCAAAAAAGAGATTAATTTTATCTTTAGATAAAAACATGAAGATATTATAACATGGCCAAAAGTTTCTTACCTCTTGACAAAAGTATATATGTATTATATAATATATTGTTAACTGAAAAGTCGTGCCTCAATCCCGAGGTTAACGGCTTTTGCCCTTTTCATACGCAATCAGCGCTTTATCCGCCCTTGTGGCGAGGAAGAGAGGTCGTCATGAAACGTCTGTTGTCCCTTCTGTGCCTGCTGGTTCTTGCCAGCGGCTGTGCTACGGTGGTGCATGGCCCCTCGGGCAAGATCCTGACTGGCCACCGCAGCGACCCCACGCCAACAGCTACAGTGGCGCTCGAGAATCACTCCAGCCAACCGATCCTCGTCGACTATCGGTGGCCAGCGACCGACTTCCAGCAAGTCGATCCTGGTCAGCCCTACGAAATCGACTCCAAGACCTATTGGAAGAGCCGGCTCACCGTCAAGTGGTTCTGTGCCGGTTGTTCGCCCACCGAGGTGGGGCAGACCGAAGAGCAGATGTCATTCGAAGTGACGATGCTCTATGACCAGAAACCCATCGTCATCGACGATTTCTTCCTGCGCAAGATGATGATCCAGCGCGGAGTCATCATCAACTCGGAGATCGTCACGGTGCGGGTCTGGAATGACCGCGACATAGACTACGGCGAGATCGGGCCAAGGCAGTCATCCGGCTTCAAAGAACTGATGCCCGGACCGGTCACCTTCTATGTCCAGATCGTACCTCGGCCCAGTGACCGCTGCTACAGCTATGACCGTGGGATCCGGTCGTTCTCCATCATGGTCGACAACAAAGGCGACGACTATACCTGGGTTGACGAGCGTGGCGTGTCCCACCTAGTGGGATGGAAGGTCAACGTCGAACCGACCGTTGTGCCCATGCGCTGGTAATCAAAAGGGCCCTGGTTCCGCTTCCGCGGGACCAGGGCTTCTTCTTTTTGTTTAAAAAATATTCTTACCCACCGCCGGTGACACCACCAGTACCCGGACTAAGGCTTGCGCTAGTCAAAAATTTCAAAACATAATAGACAATAGCATAAGAAGCAAAGATAATCAGCAAGCCGATCACTGAATTAACAATGGTTTCTTTGGCTTTTTTTATTTGGTCCGCATTACCAGATGAGGTCATCCAGCGTATGCCGGACATAATAATCAATACTATAAATATTGCACCAACAAAAGACAAGACAACATTGATGACTGCCGAAATAATCTGTATTGGGTCACGGTCAGTAATCAAACCAGTACTACCACCGGCTCGACGCAAAGACTCCAAGGGGTCAACCGCATTAGCCAAAACCGCACTCGGCAACAATAAGGTGAATAAAAAAATAATTTTTAAGAGATGTCGCATAAAATCCTGTCTAATTTATAGCTTTATAATCCACACCTTAGTAGGCTATTTTATAATAGCCTACTATAGTCTAGACTATATGTCTAAGTTAAAAACTATGCTGGGGTTCCAACTGTATTATTGAATAAAGAACCAATGATGAAGGTAGATAAGGCATAAGCGGCAAAAATGATGGCAATGCCGATCACAGCTGCACCCATCAACTTCTTGGCTTCATCAATCTTATCGGAATTACCTTGAGAAGTTAACCACTTAAAGCCGGCGAATAAGAATAACAAAATGGCTAAAGCGCCCAAGAAGCTCAAAATAATGTTAATAATATTTGATACTGTTTCATAAACATTCTTGGTAGAATAAACTAACAAGTTGTTTAGATTTTCGGTACCAAAATTTTCAACAGTGACAGCAGCGTGCCCTACGTTGGGCAATAAAAGCAATAAAGCTAATAATTTTTTCATTTTTTCACCCCCTTTCTTGTTTTAGGCTATTATCAAATAAATGGACTAAACCTACTAAAGTATAAACTAAAAGTGGCTTTTTTTCAAGTTTTACCTAGGCCTATCTAGTAATAAGAAGCGTGCCCATAACAAAATTCAAAATTACATAGCTAGCAAAGATCATTAATATCCCAAAAATGGCCCAAACCACTGTATCCTTGCCCCTAGTAATACGATCTTTATTTCCTTGGGAGGTAAGCCAAGTAACACCGCCGATTATCAGATATATCAGGGCTATA
>CAZILH010000036.1:0-4126 GCA_964540095.1 uncultured Gammaproteobacteria bacterium
AAGCCCGAAGCCCACGGCGCCTTCGTCGAACCCCTCTCCTACAACCCCGCCATCGCCTTTGACAATCTGCCACAGGACTTACAAGAAGCCCAAGCCGCTCTCAAACAAGCTCAAGAATGGCTCAAATCTGATTTTGACCTTTTGATCTTAGATGAGATAAATACAGCCGTAAAGACCGAACTTTTAAGTACTGAGGAAATACTAGCTTTAATAAAACAAAGACCAAAACACTTGGAACTGGTGCTAACTGGCCGCTACTGCCCACCAGAAGTCATGGAATTAGCTGATTTAATCACTGACATGAGGGCCTCCAAACATTACTTTGACCAAGGCCTAGACGCCCGTAGAGGTATAGAATATTAATTAAATTAAATAAAAATATTATGAAAAAAAATTTAAAATTTCTAGTATTGGCCCTGTTAATAATTGGCGTGATCGGCCTCTGGCAATCCTCAGTTTTGCAAACAAAAAATAAAGCCCTAGAGCAGACGAGTCAGGAGCAGGTCAAACAAAAAATAAACATAACCTTTGTTTTTGCTGATGATAAGCAAAACACCGTTGACTATCAATTACCAGAAAATAACACCAAAAACTTATTCGTCATTACCCAAGAAGTGGCCTCTAGCCAGGCCTGGGATCTTCAATACAAAGATTATGGCGAAATGGGCTATCTGGTAACCAAAATTGATGCACTAGAAAATGGCCAAGACAACAAATACTGGCAATACTTTGTCGATGATCAAATGCCTCAGGTCAGCGCTGATAAATATATTCCAAAAAATGGTGAAAGCATAAAGTGGACTTTTGTTGAATCAACATTTTAACCCTGTTAAATAAAATTAACCAGCCGTTATGAACAAAAATAAGTTTCTATTAATACTTACCTTAAGCATCTTGGCTTTTGCTAGTCGCCTAATTTGGCATGTGCCAAATTTTTCACCCTTGAGCAGCATTATTATATTTTCCGCTTTTTTGGTCACTAACAAAAAAATGGCTCTATTGCCACTTTTGGCACTACTGGCCTCAGACCTAGTGCTTGGTTTTTATCACTGGGGCGTCATGCTGGCTGTTTATCTAGCCACAGCTTTGAATATTGTAATCGGCTACAGCTTGAAAAAAAACCATCGCCTATTAAATATATTTTCCGCTTCAATTTTTTCCGCTATCAGTTTCTTTGTCATTACCAACCTGGCCGTCTGGATGATGAGCAACTGGTACGCCAAAGATGCCAGTGGCTTGCTACTTTGTTTCACTCTGGCTGTGCCGTTTTTCAAAAGCACTCTAGCTAGTAATATTTTATACTCCTCGCTCTTGTTCGGCTCCTATGCTTTTGCTCAAGAAAAACTAGTCAATAAAAAAATTATAACTGCTAAATAAACACGTAAGAAACGCTCCAAGTCATTGGAGCGTTTTTAGTTTGACTATAAAAACACCTTGACCGCCCTGAGTGTATTTGCCCTCGCTAAAACTTTGAACCGACGGATGGCTGGTCAAAAAATCAGCTACCACTGGTTTTACCACTGGACCATTTTTGGAGTGTAGACCCGCACCAGTGATAATACTGACTAATTTATAGCCACTAGCAACACTGGCCTGTATGAAATCATCAGTTAAGCCCAAGATCTGATCATGAGTCAGTATGCCTAAATTATGAAAATCAAACTCAGCTTGGGGAGTTTGTAAATGTTTATATTTGTTGGCCATAAATTAATAATAGCATGAGATTTAAAATAACATAACTACAAGGTGGTGGGCTTTTTTATTTTATATCAAAATATGTTATAATATATTCGGTAAAAGAAAAACAAAAATAATTATATAACAATGAATATCAATAACCTATTCAAACTAGCTACCAAAAACAAGGCTTCTGATTTGCACATCATCGTCGGCAAACCACCAATCTTGAGAGTAGATGGTGAACTAAAAATTATTCCTGACATAGAAGTAGTGACTCGCGAGCTAGCCGAAAAAATAATTTTTGGCATTTTGACCGAACGCCAACAAAAAAAATTCATTGATGAGAGGGAGCTGGATATTTCCTATGAAATTGCTGAATATTCACGCTACCGCGTCAACCTGCACTACGAAAAAGACAATGTCGGCCTGGTGGCTCGCGTCATCTCCAACCAAATACCCAGCATGGAAGACCTCCAAATGCCCGAGATAGTCACCCAGCTTATTCAAAAAACTAGTGGTCTATTTTTAGTGACTGGTCCTACGGGCTGTGGTAAATCCACCACTCTAGCCGCTATGATAGAGCGGATCAACCAAACTCGCTCCGCCCACATCATCACTCTTGAGGATCCAATTGAGTTTGTGCACCAACCCAAAAAAAGTATTATCAAACAGAGACAGTTGGGTACTGACATCTTGAGTTTTGAAGACGCTTTGAAACACGTTCTCAGGCAAGACCCCAATGTCATTATGGTTGGCGAAATGCGTGACTTAGAAACCATTGCTGCTACCATCACCCTGGCTGAAACAGGCCATTTGGTCTTGGCAACATTACACACTCATAGCGCCTCTCAGACCATTGATCGTATTATTGATGTCTTTCCTCCTCACCAGCAATCCCAAGTCCGTCTACAATTGTCTATTTCCTTGAGTGGCGTCTTGACTCAACAACTAGTACCCAAAGTTGGTGGCGGACGAGTGGCTGTCCGCGAAATTTTGATCAATACTCCGGCTATCTCCAATATCATTCGCGAGAACAAAATACCGCAAATCAAAAGTGTCATTCAAACCAGCGCTGATGAGGGTATGTTTAGCATGGAACAAAACATCAAAGAATTGCTAGACAACAACTCCATTGATGAAACAACTGCTTTGGCCTACCTTAATCACCATAGTTCTTAATGAACAATTTCTGGCAAAAAATAGATTTGTTTGAGGGCTTGACTAAACAGGAATTAATCCTGCTAAGTGGTTTTTTTGTGGAAAAAAAATACAAAAAAGGCGATTACATATTCCAAGCCAAAAAAATAAATAGTAAATTAATAATCATTGCCTCTGGACAGGCCACTCTCGAAGCCGCTTTGGAAAATCGTGTACAAAATTTAGCAATTTTTAAAAACAATGATTTTGTCGGCGAGCTGTGCCTACTAAAAGACCATGCTCTTTACCAGCACAGCTTAAGAGTCAGCAGTCCGACTTTGATGACTTATGAATTATCCAACAAAAACTGGTACACCGTTATCAAAAAAAATAAAACCCTCAAAGAAAAAGTGCTGACCAACCTCACCATGATTTTGCACCAAAGATTGGAGCACGCCGACAACAAACTTGTTGCCTTGTTTGCCATTGGACAATATTTGACTGGACAAAATGATCTAAAAGCAATCAGTAGTTATATCTTAAAAACAATCTTGGAAATTATCCCTTCCGAACAAGCTCTACTTTGTTCTTATTCGCATACCACTGAAAAAATACATATCTACGAAGTAAAAAATTATCCCTTTTTGAAAAAAAATAATTATTACCCGCTAAAAAATCTACCACTATTACAGGATATTATAAAATCTCCGCGTACAATTATTTTTGACCCAAAAAGTTTGCCCCAAGGTGCTGTCTTGTGGCCCTTGTCCAACAAACAAAGTATAATCACTCCTATTTTGGCTGGTCAAAAAACCATTGGTTTTATCAGTTTGTCCTACAAAGCCAATGGTCAAGAATACAGTGCCAATAATATTATCTTGCTAGAGGCCCTAGCCAACCAGCTGGCTGGCTTGATCCAGAACATCCGCTCACAAGAATGGGAAGAAGCTGAAAACTCTCTAAAAAGAGAGTATGCTGACCTGCCTTATTAAGTATTGAAATTTTCTACACGATGTACTATAATGCCCGTACCCTATAGCTTTCATGCTATTTTTTTATATATGCGGTCGTAGCTCAATGGATAGAGCACTTGGCTTCGGACCAAGGGGTTGTGGGTTCGACTCCTACCGGCCGCACCAAAAAATTATTATATTATGCCCTTATAGCTCAGCTGGTAGATCCGCCAACTGGCGGACTCTTAAGCAAACGGGCTAAAAAATTATTTATACACATGCCCTTATAGCTCAGCTGGTAGAGCAGTTGCCTCTTAAGCAAACGGTCGCAGGTTCGAGTCCTGCTGGGGGCACCA
>CAZILH010000037.1:0-3663 GCA_964540095.1 uncultured Gammaproteobacteria bacterium
CTCTATCTCTATGGCTTGAGTAGCCACGCCAAGAACGTATTCACCTGCAAATTAACATAATTAGAAAAATAGGTCAATTTGTCTATAAAAAAAGAGCCTAGCGGCTTCAAACCGCTAGGCCAGATTGTGTTAGCGCGAGGGGATTTGATACCCCTACCCCCACTTTAGCTAGTGGACTTCTGTCTTGAAATACGCGCTTCTCTGGAAAGTGCCAGAGATCAGCAAGAACTGGAGGCGGCGCCAAGACGCTATTTTGCCAATAGCCGTGGCCGTACCGTATGCTCGCGGACGTGCAGCACTACTGGCTCAAGGCACCCCGGCGCCGCCATCAATATAATATGCTAGCACCAAGCCAAAAATTGTCAAGCGCAAAATATACCCCAATACCAAAAATTGGGGCTTGTTAATTTAATTCTGAATTTAATGCCTATAGCTTTATATTTATTGCCCTCTGGCCTTGAACAGTGTCCTCTACCTCCACGCCCAGGTCTGCTAGTTTCTGACGCAAATCATCGGACAACTTATAATCTTTATTTTTTCTGGCCATCTCTCTTTGCTTCAATAAAATTTTGGCTTCTTTTGGTATCTGCAAGGCCTGCTCACGCAATTTTTTTAAATCCAAGCCAAGGACTTCGTCCATCTTATAGACCGTAGCCAATCTTTGTCCCGAGTCTTCTGTGCTAGCCAATAATTGCTGTAAAACAGCCAAGGCCTTGGCGGTATTTAGATCATCGGACAAAGCACTATAAAAATCAGCCAAATATTTTTCCTTTACTTTTCCGGCCTTGTCAAAGGCAGCGATATTTTTCACTATATTCTGCAAGCCAGTCTGCGCCGCGGCTATAGATTCCCAAGAAAAATTCAAAGGCGTGCGATAATAATTTTGCAACAAGAGATAGCGATAGGCCAAAGGAGAAATTTCTTTTTTCTCCAGATCATCAAGAGTATAAAAATTATTCAAAGACTTGCCCATGCGCTGGCCATCTACTTTCATAAAAGCATTATGCAACCAATAATTGGCCTGCTGTTTTCCGGTCACTGCTTCTGACTGGGCCATTTCATTTGGGTGATGCACAGTCAGATGGTCCATACCACCAGTATGAATATCAAAAGTATCACCCAAAGTCATACGGCTCATTACCGAGCACTCCAAATGCCAGCCCGGAAATCCTTTTCCCCAAGGAGAGTCCCACTCCATATCACGCTGACTGCCAATTGGCGAAAATTTCCAGACCGCAAAATCAGTTGGATTTTTTTTCTCTTTATTTATTTCCACGCGAGCGCCGGCTTGCAAATCAACATTTTGTAAATTACCCAAAATACCGTAATCTTTTATTTTACTAGTATCAAAATACAGGCCATCCGAAGTCTTGTACAAAAATCCTTTTTTATCCAAAATTTTTACAAAGTCTATCTGCTCTTTGATGGTTTTGGTTGCGCGCAAAGTCTGACTGGGTGCTAAAATATTTAATTTTTTGGCATCGCTGGCAAAAATTTTTATATAATGATCGGCAATTTCCCAAGCAGATTTGCCTTCGCGTTTTTTGGCTTTTTCCATCTTGTCCTCGCCCTCATCAGCATCCGATACTAGATGCCCCACATCAGTGATGTTCATGATGTGCTTGACTTTATAGCCCTGGGAAATCAAAAAACGCTTCAAAATATCCCAATAGATATAGGGTATAAAATTGCCTATGTGTGGCGAATTATAAACCGTTGGCCCGCAAGTATATAGGCCGGCCTGGCCTGATTTTATAGGATTAAACTCCTCTTTTTTCCTGGTCAGACTATTATAAAAATATATTGGCATATCGTTATATTATCACAATATTTAATTATATCAAAAAATCGCCCCAAAGGCGATTTTTTTCATAATACTAGTCAAAATATTGAGCAGTAGCATCAACAATAAATTGGCCAAATAAGGGTCCTAGTGTCTGATTGGCCTTAGAATTTGGGTGCGAATCACCAACAGTATGGCTAGCCTCATATTCATAGCGCAAAAAATTATCCGTACCGATCAAATAACTATGCAGATCAAAGACTTTTATATTGGGGTGGCTTTTAGCGTCTTCAGTCAACCAAGTATTTTTGACCCAATTGGAAAAAGCAGTAGCTCTAGCCGCAGTTTCGGCTGCTGTACCACTGGTGACTGACGCCAGACGATGACGCGGTGGCAAAGTCAAAATGATAAACAATTTGCTTGGCCTAGCATCCATAAAGTCCCTTAAAGCTCGATATTGCAATTTATAATTTTCCTGGCTAAGAGTAGCTGAATTAATCTGCGGATTGCCAGTATCTGGCACAATGTTTGCTGAAGTATAACAATGCTTGAGTACCACTACATCTTTAGTTGCCGCGAGTGCATCCAGACATTGCGCCCCATAATTTGCATTGGCGCATAAATTGCTGACCCATAAACGATAATAATTTATCGGATCATTGAACTGGTTGTAAACTCCAGTCGGATACCACATTTCAGAAATAGAATAATCAGTATCGTGGCTGGCATTATAGCTAGCAAACCAACTGGCTACATTGCCCGAATTATAAAGATTGGCGCCGGTTGAGTGGTGAAGAAATATAATTGATTGATCAGCTGAGTTTTGTGATATGGGCGGTGTGGTAGTAGGTGTGACAGGCGGAGTGACGGGTGGAATGATGGGTGGATTAGTCGGTGGGTCAGTATCAACATTAAAAGTTTTTGAAGAAATTGATATTGAACTTAAATTTTGATTAGTGATACCCAAAGACAAATAGCGCATTATCTGGTAGGCAGCAGGCCCATCCTGCATATAGTATCTTTTGCCATCCTTAGGATTTAGGTACCAGGCTTGACCTTGTTTTTCTACTTGCAAAAGTATGTAGCCCTTTAGTCTAGTAATAAGAGAAGTGTCATAAGTCAAATTTCCACTACCCAAAGGATTATAATTATTTTTTATTTCTTCGCCATCGGAAAAACCATCATTATCAGTATCAGCTTTATTTGGATTTGTCCCCAGACCATTTTCTAGATTATCCGATAGGCCATCCTGATCAACGTCAGCATCATTAAACCTAGCTTCTACACCGACTGGTATTTTTTTTAAATCTGAATCTTTTATACCCAAAGAAAGATAGCGCATTATCTCATAGGCCACACTGCCATTTTGCATATATACCCGCTGTTGATCTTTGGGGATCACATACCAAGCTTCACCAACACTCTCTACTTGCAAAAGTATGTAGCCCTGGAGACGAGAGGCAAGAGAAGTGGCGGCGCTGGCTTTGGTAGAATAATAAAAAGAAAACGCCATCAAAATAATGATAAGCCAGAAAACTAAAAAATATTTTTTGTATTTAAAAAATTTGATCATAAATTTAAATTACTAAAAACAAAAGGCTAGGCTACCTGATCAATCATCTCTACTAATCTATTAGAATAACCCCATTCATTGTCATACCAGGCAATAATTTTGACCATATTGCCACCAACCACTTTGGTCAGCGACAAATCTACAATCGAGCTACGACTATCTTTTATAAAGTCCGAAGAAACAACCGGCTCATCAGTCACTCCCAAAATATCTTTAAAGCGCGGAGTATTTGAGGCTCTAGTCAAAGCTCGATTAACAGCCTCAACCGTGACGTTTTTCTTTAAGACAAAGGTAAAGTCAGCCAGCG
>CAZILH010000038.1:0-3291 GCA_964540095.1 uncultured Gammaproteobacteria bacterium
CACTTCAAAAGATTTAAAATTTTCCCCATTTAAACCAATGGGGTACACCTCCTGGCGCTGGCCATCTATATATTTGGTGTGCAAAGCAGCCACTTGGCTATCAGGAGAAAAAATCATTTGCGTACTATAAGCTTTATCGCCCAAGGATTCAATTAGTCTTAAACCAGAACCATCTTCATTGGCAGTTACTAGCCAATTATTGTCTGGATTATCCCCTATCCACTGAGCCACAATAGCATTACCGGCTGTATTAAAAGAAAAATTCTGCATTTCAGTAGGTAGAGTAACTTGTTTGTTGGTCTTAAAATTATACAGAATCTTTACGCCATCCGGATATTCAATAATGGCTTTATCAGCCAGATTACTCCAGGTAACATCTTTTACTTGATAAAACTTTTTGTCAGTTAAGGCTACTACTTGGCCATTGGCATCCACGCGGAAAAACTGTTGTTTATCTGCATCATAATATTGCACACCCTGTGGCGCCTTACCTAAACCCAAGGCCTCACCACTAGTGAGCTTATCCACGGAAGTCAAGCCACCATTGGCTACTGGAGAAATTTTATCCTTAACATACTGTTGCCAAGGCAGAACTGTGGTGGTGTTAGTATTAGTAATAACACTTGTGTTGCCTGGGCCAGCATTAATGATATTTCCTGGCTGAAAATTATTATTAGTAACCGTGGTTGGTGTTGTTCTAAAAAATACCCAATATAAACCAAAACCCAAAAGCATAACCAGCAACAGAAACCCCAAGACAATAAACATTTTTTTTCTATCCATAAATTTAAAATAATAAATTTTTCCAATTATTAGAAGCCAAAAGCGCCCTTGAACCCCTCCCACAAAGCTGTACCCAAAATCTTTATAGCATCCCAATCAAAACTAGTCAGTTTGACTATAAAGGAAATCATGGTGACTACCAGCAAAACAACACCCATCAGCAAAAAAAGCGAAGCCAACCATAATACTATTTCCCAAAGCTTTAAGGCGGGCACTATCTTTGAACTCATTACATTGCCTACAATAAACTGAAAAGTCCAAATCAATACTGTAATAAAGAACAAAAATATTGTTGAGCCAAAGACAGTGCTAACTATACGCAGAGTATTCTGTTTGGCTGCCGCTGCGACCTGTTCTTGGACTGCTTGGCCCACCTTGTCATCAACCTGCTCGGTGGCTGATTTTTGCTTGGCTGCCTGCTGTTGCCTCTGCAAAACCCTACCTTGTGATCTAGCATCCTCGCCCGCAGCCAAATCTTGCTCAACCACATCAGTAGTAGCTTGATCTTGTTCGGACTCGTCAGCTGTCTCCCGTTGGGCTGCCCACAGCTGGCGCCTTTGATTAGCTAAAACATCGGCCATAATTTACGGCTTTATTTCCTGCCAATAAGCTCCATCTACTAGCCAGTCATCATCTGATTTGACTAGACTGATCTTGATATCCTGATAAATCGTATCCTTGACTAGGGCTGGCCCATTTGTTTTTGTCTCTAGGCGTTGGGTTTTCACCAGAATTTCCGCTCTTTGACTAGTTAAACTATTCACTTCAGTGGTCAAGCTCTTGGTGCTAATGCCGGAAAACTGACCATCATCAGATGCGGAGTTTAAAGTTTTTAAATAATTCACCATCTTGCTAGTACTTAATGGATATAATTCTTCAAGATTGTGGCCCGGTTGATCCGTTGACCAACTACCAAAGCGTTCGGCATAATTACGAGCTAGATTGATGGCTGTGAATTCTGCATCGGTCACTGCCGGGGGTATTTCTTTGTACTCCAGCTTAGCGCTAGGCGCCACAAATTTTGGTGCTTCATTAGTATTGGTATTTATCTTGGGATTGCCAAAATTTGTCAATTTCCAAATCACCAACAAAATACCCAATAATACCAAAACAGACACGGCTATGATGATAATTTTTTTTCTGGTTTGCACGGTCATAAATTTATGATTATTTTAAAAAATATTATTAATAAATTATTTTTCCGCTTCGGCCAACATGGCTTCCTCAAATTCTTTTTTGGCTTCCTCAATTTCTAGCAATTGCCGTGGATCAGAGGTAATGATCTGATGTTCAGCGTAAGAGGCTTGTACCTTAATAGCCGCATGTTTAGCGCCAGCGAAAAATATACCCTCACCCACGCCAGACTCCAATAGCAAATATTTTTCACCTTCTGTTAGCATAAAAGTTTTTTGCACTAGATTGATAGCGGCTGGAGATTGCTTGAGTAATAGCTGCATGGAAGAGTTGGTCACTATGGCATTGCCAAAAGGCGAAGTCAAAAAGTCGTTAACATCTTGAGTAATAGTAGTCACCCCCAAATAATATTTACGACAACGCTTGACTAGAGCAAACATAAATTTTGCACTATCTTCATGACGCATCATAATCCAAGCCTCATCTACTACTAGGATTCTCTTCTTCATCTCACTACGGATAATGTTCCAAATATAATTCATAATCACATACATGGCGATCGGCCGTAGCTCATCTTCTAGATCACGAATGCAAAAAACTATCAATTGATTATTTACTTTGACATTGGTGGGACTATTAAATAATCCGGAAAAAGTACCTTCGGTATATTTTTTCAAGCGTAAAGCCATATCCTCCCCACCCTCCATGCTCATAAGGACTGCTTCCAAATCTGACATCAGTGGCGGCTCAATATTATTTAGGTCGCTAGCTGGGGTAATGTCTTTTTTGGCATAAGTTTCCAAAAGCGCTCTATCCAATAATGAATCTTCCACATTAGTAATATCACCAATCATTAGTCTCACCAAACCTTTGATAGTGATCACCGCGCTGCGCAAAATATCTTCCGGCTTAGAATCGCCGCCCACTCCGCGCGGCAAATCAAAAGGATTAAGCTTGCTTTCTGAATTCAGAGAAACGTTGATATAGGCACCATTGACTGCTTCTGATAAGTGCTGATATTCATTTTCTGGGTCAACAATGATGACATCTGTCCCTAACATCAACGAACGTAAAACCTCCAGCTTGATAGCGTAGCTCTTACCAGCTCCAGAAGTAGCAAACACGACCATATTGGCATTTTGCAAACTAAAACGATCAAATAATATCAAACTGTTGTTGTGCCGATTGATGCCATATAAAATCCCATCATCTGACGTCAACTCTGAAGACACAAAAGGAAAAGAAGAGGCAATTGGTGAGCTGTTCATATTGGTAGATACAGATAGTTCATCATTACCTATTGGTAAAGTGGAATTAAACCCCTGTTCAGCCTGGAAAAAAGCTCGCCGTGAATAAATCAACTGTGTACCCAAT
>CAZILH010000039.1:0-2798 GCA_964540095.1 uncultured Gammaproteobacteria bacterium
ATTTTGAGTGTTTTGGACATTTTGCTGCAATTGCTGCTGACCAATAACCTGATTAAAATCGCCAACATAATAATTGGCTAACAGACTACTGGCAAAACTAGAGTGTGGCTGACTGGTGCCCTTGGTCTGAAATGCCCTAGTGGCTTCTTGGCCGCAATAGGACGATATGGTACCTACTCCACCAGGATGAGCCGCCAAATAACTGGCCACATTATACACTTTGTTATTGATTATTAGCCAACAATCACTCAAGGAGTTGTGTTTGGCGATCTCTTGAGCGCTCAAGGTCAGCTGGTTGCCAGAAAAATTGCTATCAGCCAACGGCACTACGGTGCCGGACGAGCAGGGTTGATTTTTTTGATAAAACACCAAACCAGCCGCTAGCAAGGCCGTGACTACTGCCCAAAAAATAAATAAAGATACGGTTACTAATTTTTTCATACAAGTTTAAAGTTTTCCCAATGTATTTTTTTCTCATCTAGCCCTAAAGCTAGAAATTGTTCTCTTAAACTATTCATAAAAAGGCTTGGTCCGCAGATCATTATATCACACTTGGCCCAATCCTGATTTAATCCGGTGATGTTTTGACTAGTGATATGGCCATGAGTATTAGAGCACCAAAGAATTACTTTAAAATTTTTGTGCCCAGAACTAATTTTCTCTAACTCATCCAAAAAAACCGCTTCTTCTTTTTTACTGACGCAATAATATAAATTTATCTCCCCATTGTCGTCTGACAAGTCTCGCGCCATACTTAGGAAAGGGGTAATACCTATGCCCCCAGCCAGCCAAATTTGTTTATTATTGCCTATATTTTTATAAGAAAATTTACCAAATGGACCGGATATTTTGGCGCTATCACCTATTTTTACATTACCCAAATGGCTAGTATAGTCACCCAAAGATTTTATCACTAGGCGTAATGTATTTTCTCCTGGCGCAGAAGCAACGGAAAAGGGGTGGCTTTCTGTGCTTATGCCCGAGCCAAAAAATCTGACAAAAACAAATTGCCCAGGCATAAAATTAATTACTTTATTTTTAGCTTGTAAAACAATCTCCCAAATGTCTTGGCCAATTTGTCTGACTTCCTTTACTTGATAATCAAAATTACGATTAAAATACTTACTCAAAAATGCCCGATAAAAACCAGCAGCTAAGCCAACAACTGCCAATATTATCATATAGCCACCCAAAATATTATCCTGGGTAATGTCGCTAGTGATAAATAAATTGTGTAAGATAGCAAAAATAAATACTATTACCAAAAATTTATGGGAAATTTTCCAGTGATGATATTTCATCTTGGCGTAAAAAGTCAAAACCATAAGAAGCATCATGCTGGCCAAGGCGATAATGCCATAATTTATAGCACTATTGTTGGATGGCAACAAAAATAAGGCCGCGCTCCGCAAAGAAATCTGCAGATAACTGACTGCTAAAAATAGCGGGTGGAATAATAATAAGGAAAAAGATACAGAGCCTATGCGCCGATGGTATTTGTAAAGATTGGCCATGCCCTGATAAAATTTTTCCAAGAATTGCAAACGACTGCTCAAAATCAGATTTATTGAAAACATGGCCATGCCCAATAAGCCAAAGATCTGGCCCAAACTGGTAGTGGTGGTATTTATATCGGAAAATCTAAAACTCAAAGGATATAAAAAAAACCACCTCAATATCGGCAAAGCGACCAATGCGCATATGCTTATCCAGCCAATGTTTTTTTTAAAAAAAGAGGGCATATCCTAATTTTTTCTAAGATATTTTTGTAAAGATGTTTGATTCTGCTTATGTAAAACTATAGCAAATATAGGTAAAAAAAACAACGCCCCACAATGAGTTTAGCATTGACTTATGGCCCCTAATCTATTATATTTATATAGTTTTGGAGAGGTCGCCCCGTAACACATCCGAGCTTCGCTCGGCTGGCTACGGGGTAAACATAGTTTGAAAAATATTTATCTATTTGGAGAGGTCGCATAGTTGGTCTAGTGCGCTCGCTTGTCCCGCGCAGCGGGATGCCGCTACGCGGCAGAAAACACATAACACCAAGATGTACAAAGTTTATATTTTAAAAAGCAAGAAAAATGGCAGACACTATATCGGACACACGGAAGATTTAAAAAATAGAATAATCAAACATAATTCAGGGTCTGTTAAATCAACGAGAAGTGGTATACCATGGGAGTTATTATATAATGAAGAATATAAAACTAGGTCGGAGGCCTACAAAAGAGAGTTGGAAATAAAATCATACAAAGGGGGTATAAAGTTTAAAAGATTACTGGGTCTTTGGAAAGATTAATTAATCATGGAGAGGTCGCATAGTTGGTCTAGTGCGCTCGCTTGTCCCGCGCAGCGGGATGCCGCTACGCGGCAGAAAACACATAACACCAAGATGTACAAAGTTTATATTTTAAAAAGCAAGAAAAATGGCAGACACTATATCGGACACACGGAAGATTTAAAAAATAGAATAATCAAACATAATTCAGGGTCTGTTAAATCAACGAGAAGTGGTATACCATGGGAGTTATTATATAATGAAGAATATAAAACTAGGTCGGAGGCCTACAAAAGAGAGTTGGAAATAAAATCATACAAAGGGGGTATAAAGTTTAAAAGATTACTGGGTCTTTGGAAAGATTAATTAATCATGGAGAGGTCGCATAGTTGGTCTAGTGCGCTCGCTTGGAAAGCGAGTAGGGTGTCAAAACCCTCGCAGGTTCGAATCCTGTCCTCTCCGCCAATTTTCACTTTTTGTGAAATCGTAAGAAACAGCCTCGGCGCAAAGCGCC
>CAZILH010000040.1:0-2737 GCA_964540095.1 uncultured Gammaproteobacteria bacterium
GTCTAGATCAGCTACAATATTTATGACCTTAGCAAAGGTTTGGGTGTCGCCGATCACCACTACAGTCTGGATGCCATCTTTGACGCCATCAGTAATCAGCTCCTTCATATTTTTTAGAATAGAAAGACGAGCTATGCGTCCTTTGATGCCCAGATCAGTAACTCTTTTTTCAATCTGCACCAATAGGTCAGCATACTTTTTGTCGTTTAAAAAAGAGTCGTAAATATATAGATACATAATGAGGCCAAAGCTTTATGCTTCTGGTGTAACTTCGTCTAAATCGTCTTCTGATTTTTTACTTTCTTTTTCTCTGCGCGCTGGCTCTTCTTTACCAACACCACTCACGGGCATTGATAGATTTCCTTGGAGCATGGCACCACTCTCAATGGAAATGATTTGGGTTTTGATGTCGCCCAAGATTACGGCCGTGCCAGTGATCTCTAGTTTTCCTTTGACAATAATGTTGCCCTTGACCTTGCCGGATATAAAAGCATTGTTTGCTCGGATGCTAGCTTCGACAACAGCATTTTGGCCAATCTTTAGATTGTTTTTTGTCTGTAGACTGCCGACCAGCATGCCCTCAATAACTAGATCGCCTTCACCGCGGAAATCACCCTCTACTCTGACTGATGGGCCGATGATTGTTTCAATATTTTTTTGGCTGACTAAGGGCTGGTTTTTGTTAAACATATGGATTGTTTTTAGTTTAAAAATAAAGCATATCAATTTTAGTGGAAAAACCAGGAAAAGTCAAAGAAAAAATAATAGACAAGTCGGGCAATTTATATTAGAATATGGGTATTAATTTTTAAATAAATTATTGTATGCAGGACTTTAAGTTTGTTCAGCAAGATCTGAAAAGAACATTTTTTATAATATTGTTTATAGCCGTAGTTTTTGCTGTTTTATATTATTTGGAGAGCAGTCGCTCTTTATTGACCGGGATGCTTCCTTAATATATTACGACACAATATTTTGGCTAATATCAAATAAAAATAGGGCTTTATTTTTTTGACTCCATAGTTTAAATGGATAAAACAGGAACCTCCTAAGTTTCAGATCCAGGTTCAATTCCTGGTGGGGTCACCATTTTAGTTGAGCCTGTGCCATAGAATTATTTAAGCCGAATTTGGTTTTGTAAAAACATTATTTAAGTAAAGTTTGGTCAAGCTCCCACGGTCACTACTTTGAGCTTCATTATTCATTGGTCACAAATTAGACCTCTTATAATAAATCTATATATAAAAAGGTGTAGCATATTCTACACCTTTTTATATTGTATATTTTTGCTTAATTTCACAAAGAAAGTCTTTTTTTGGCTAATATTGTTGTAAATTAGCATTTTTATTTGAAAATTAGTGAAATATTATGTTTTTAACCATGCTTTACAGTTTTAGACAAAAGAAACAGGGCTCCGACAGACAATAACGCTTTCGCGTTACGCGTCGGAGCCCCGCATTGGGTTTCGGCTGATCCACCTAGTAGTAGGTGGGCGACAGCCAGTGGAACACTGTTGGGAACAGGAAGTAGTGCGATACGATCCAGAAGAGAAGGATCAGCAGGATGTAGAATGCGACAGGAGCCTTCTTTTTCCAGACCGCGATGATGCAGCTGAAGGCGATGAACAGGATGGCCAGCATCCCAACGAACAGTACTGTTCTGGCCACACACCAGAAGGTGGTGCCAAAAGCCCACTCATCGTTGATCGCCGGCCGGAACAGCCACCTGTAGTTGAAAGACAGAATGAGGATGGCAGCGACCCAGGCGATGATGGTCCAGAGGGTGTTGGCGGACTTGCGAAGGAGCACGGTCAGAAAGGTACCCATTGGGTCACCTCCTAGGGATGGAGACACGGTTTCCAACCTAACAATAAATAATAACACAAATATAAATATCTGTCAAGATTAAGGTGTTTTCCACACCATTATTTGACAGTAAATTTAAGATATGTTAATATACCCTGTGGGGGTATATAAAAATATGACTAATAAAGTTTGCCAGCCAGAAAAAATCATTGCTCAGCTGCATCGCATTGGGGGCCAGGTACAGGCCATAGAAAAGATGTATAATGAGCAAAGATCAATTGAAGAAATTGTCCGAGTGATGAAAGCGGCCCGTGCTTCTTTGGATTCAGTGGCCAAAAATTTAATTACTGCCAAAGTCAATGGTTGTTATCAGGGGCCGGATTTAGTAAAGCGTAAAGAACTCTTGGCCCTGATTGAGACTTTTTTTCAACACACTTAAATAATTAAATAACAATTAACTTACAAAATTTATGACAATAGAACTAAACGATCAAAATTTTTCTGCCGAGATAAAGGACTTTACCGGCGTTGCTTTGGTGGATTTTTGGGCTCCATGGTGTGGGCCTTGTAAAATGCAAGGACCAATCATTGAAGATATGGCCAAGGAGCTAGCTAGCGATAGCAAGATAAAAATTGCTAAACTGAATGTTGATGATAATCAGCAGACAGCTCAAGAGTGGCAAATCATGAGTATACCAACCTTAAAAATATTTAAAGATGGCAAAGTTGTAGAAGAATTTATCGGTTTGCAGAATAAAAATTTTTTACTTGATAAAATAAAACAACACTTAGCCTAAATTTATGCCTGTACAAAAAATTTACGATATTATAATAGTTGGCGGTGGCCCAGCTGGCCTGACGGCCGCCATCTATACAGTGCGGCGCGCCTTCAAAACACTGGTAATCAGCAAGGATGTTGGTGGCCAGATGTC
>CAZILH010000041.1:0-2467 GCA_964540095.1 uncultured Gammaproteobacteria bacterium
CAACTTAATTTCCAAAAGAAAACACATTTATATAATAATTTTTTGGGTAATTTATTTTCTGATAAATATTTGGCTAAAAATATTCCGCCTAGAGATTCGCCGATTAAAATCAAATTATTTTTTAGATAGGGGAAATATCTTTTGAAATGGATGACCCAGTCGCTGTATTTAGCGTCGTCGCCCAAGGGCATTCTCGGTCTGATTATTTGGAAATTTTTACCTAAACTTTTTTCTAAATAGTCGCCATTCCAGCTAACTCTTTTTTCAATAGAGATTTCCCGGTGTTTTAGCCAATTTAAAGGTCATGCCGCCGTGAATGTAGAGGATTTGAGTTTTTTGTTTCATATTTTTATAAATTTTAGATTTTTACTATAAGCTTGCTTTTATTCCTTATTTATATATATAATAATACATGTTCGTGGGGTGGGGGTCTTTCGCGGCAAGCGTCCTTTGCGAAGGGCGTCTGGGTCAAACCCAGCAGGAGACCCCCCTCCACCCAAATTTCTGATCTTTCTGTCATTTTTCAAGCCGCCTGACGACAAGTCGTTGGGTGGTTTTTTATAAACAATATATTATTGACATTTTATATTATCATGATATAGTGATACGTCGTATAGTCAAGTAAGGTTGGAAATGGCTGTCTACGTGTTCATTTCGGTCGCCCTGTCCACACGTCCATCAAGGAGGCGTCTCATGGAGAAGGGTTCACTGCCGGTCTTCGCGATGACCAAGGATCACCCCGATTGGGACAAGTTCATGGCCCGTTTGTGCGGCCAGGAGGGGGTGAATTTCCGTCAGAAGAAGAAGGCGAAGGTCGGGACTATCTGCACCTGTGGTCACGAACCCGGTCGGCCTCTGGCCAAAGCCATCTTGCAGAAGATGGGGGTCATCGATATCCCCAATTCAATGGGGTACTTCACTCGGCAGGGGTGGAAGTGCGACTGCCAGATCGCCCGCAGCAGCATCGTCGTCCCTCCGAAGAGGCCCGTGGTGGCTCAGGGGCGCGATTCCTGGTCATGGTTGCTCGGTCTGAACCGGTAGGCCTTAGGGCCGCAGTTCGAAGCTTTCCAGCTGCCCATGGAAACCTCCGGGAATCTGTGGTCGGCCAGGGTGCGATTTGCCAAGGCGGCATCGCACCTTTTTTATTTTGACAAAATGCCTTGAGAAAAAGCGGGGATGCTGGTGGCATCCCCAGTGGAGGGCGGTGTTCAGTCCCTGCGGAAAGGGTGTTCGGGTACAGGTCCGCCTTTCTTGATCGGCTCGCCATCCATGATCGCTCCACACTTGGGGCACGGTCTCATATTGAGGACAGCATCAAGCTCTTCAGCGGGACCAGTCTCCTCGTGCGGGCATTGGGGGCAACGCCAGGTGTAAGTGGTGTTAGTGAACATGGCCTTTCTCCTTGGGGTGAGTGGTGACTTGGCCTCTTCTCAAAGCGTTTTGCCTACGCAATATTTATGTACTACTAATTTTTTTTAATTTATCAAACACTTCCGTCCAATAACTACCATCATTAATAAATTTACCGGCAAACTTATCTGGAGTCTTTGCTGCTCCCTGAATCAATTGTTGCAAGGGGAAAAAATTTATATCTTGAACTTCTTCTTTTTGCAGTTTTAGATCAGCCAATTTTCCGTTAAATGGCAAGAAGTATGTATACAAAAATTCATTATTATTTATAGCTTTATAAATTATATGGGTTTTAAATATTTTGAAAAATGATAATTGTTTAGGATCAATTGTCAGGCCTATTTCTTCTTCGGTCTCTCTCAAGACAGTAGTGATCGGATCTTCTCCGGCGCTAATATGGCCAGCTACAGCCACATCCCAAACATCAGGGAAAATTTTCTTCTCTTTAGCCCTTAGTTGGAGCAAGATTTCATTTTTTTGATTATAAAGCCAGACATGGACAGCACGGTGCCATAAACCAAGACGATGAGCTTCGCTTTTTGGGCGTTGCTCTCCGGTAAGCTCATTATTTTCGTTTACTATATCTACTAGTTCTTCACTCATATTTTTTAAAGTTTAAGATTTTTCTAATGGCTTTTAAATTATTTTAATATAAAAATAGAAACTCTCCTAATTATTGTCACGGCCGCGCCCCAAGCTAGCGGTGCCCATAGTGGCAGACCAAAAAAGGTTGGGTTGTTGTATTGCCAAGCACCTTGGTATATAGTCAGGCTTTCTCCTATTGGGCCGAGTATAAAAGCAGTAAAATAATACGATACATCTTTTTTTTCGTGCCATTTTAGGAATATTAAAATGGTGATTATTATAAAGGCTATTGTGAGCCAAGTATTGTTATTATAAAGATAGCTTATGGCTAAAACACAAATTGCAAATAGTATAATTGCCAGTAATAATTCTTTTATTTTTTTCATGTTTTTAAGATTTTTTCCGCCCAAGGCGGACCCGCCTCGGGCGGGCTAAGGGCGATTTACTATAAACCCCCACCAAAACGGCGAGG
>CAZILH010000042.1:0-2320 GCA_964540095.1 uncultured Gammaproteobacteria bacterium
CAGCCGCTCGGATAGCTAGCCCCAAAGCGGCAGTAGTTTTTCCTTTGCCATCACCAGTGTAAATTTGGATCATGGCTGGGTTAGAAATTGACATATTTTTAAAATGATATTAATGTTTCAAAGTATTCTTCTTGATCGGGTCCCAACCAGAAACCACGGAGGAGGTTTTATCATGGAACATAGTGCTGAAGCCAAGGCCTATCAGCGGGTCCTTGATCGGAGAGCGAAAAGGTTCTTTTTCATTCTGCTGGGTTTGGCAGGGGTATTTCTCATCATCGTGCTGATCTTCGGTGGCAAATAGCTGCGCCTTGAGGATCGGAGTGCTATCTGGCCTGTCTGGCGTCAAAACCGGGCAGGCCTTATTTTAAATTTTCAATTTTAGCGGCCAATATAAAATCATTTTCAGTCAGGCCGTTGACTTTGTGCGTCCACAAAATAATTTTTACTTGATTATAATTAATTTCGATATCTGGATGATGGCCTTCTTTTTCGGCTAGTTCGGCTACTTCATTTACAAAGTGTATAGCTTCTTTGAAATCAGAAAATTTGAAAATATGTTCAATTTTTTTGTTATCAATTACTTGCCAAGTATTTTTTAATTGGGGCAAATAAATATTAATTGCTTCATGGCCAAGGGTCTGAGTGTCGCTATCACAAGCTAAACATTTTTTGTCGACTAGCGTTGGGTTGTTGTTTGACATGATATTTTGTTATGTGGTTAAATCATTGTGTATATCCCCCGGCTGTCTGGCCATTTTTAGGAGGGCAGTCATGAAAGTATGGCAGAGGAGGCACTTTTGGGGTGTGATCCTGCTTTTGGCAGGGCTTGTTCCTTGGGTTGGGAGCTGGCACTGGATTTTTAAGATTCCAAGCACCGGCGCCTTAGCTTTGGCCATTTACCTGTTTTGGGACTTGCTTCCTAAGGAAAGGAGTGCTTGATGGCTCAGCTGTTGGCACACATCGGGGCAGCTTTCTGGACGATTGGTGCCATCATCGGCATCATCAGCATGGCGGCCGTTGATGTGGTAGCATTGTCCAACCTCGGCGAGATTCCGTCGGTGAAATTGTAGCACTACGATCAGATGCTTTAGGAGGTGGGTATGCCACTGCTTGCCAAGATTCTGATCTCGATCGTTTTGCTGGTGCTGTTTGTGCGGCTTTTTCGCAAGGGAGGTGAGCACCTTAGCGCGGAAGATCTGGAGCATGTAAGGAGCGATGGTACTCCACGACCAGTTTCTGGTGCGTGGGATGAAGAAAGCGATCCGCCCGAGGCGGCCTAGGGCTAGCACGGTTAGTCCTTCACCCGCCGTTCGTCAAACTATACGATTTGACGAACGGCGGGCTTTATTTTTTTACTTTTTTTCTAATTTATCAAATACTTCAACCCAGTATTTTCCATCGTTAATAAACTTGTCAATAAATTTGTTTGGATTTTTTGATATTTCTTACGGCAAATTATCTGATAGAGGCAGTAAATCACAAAACCAGAATCCTTTGGTTGTTACATTATTGGGAAGAGAGCAGTTATTAATAGTTTTTATTTCCAGCGCCTTATAAATCTTTTCACCAACTGTAAAGTTTATTTTATTTTTAAATATCGGCCCGTCATAGCAAAAGCTGTGGTATTCTCCGTTTTCTCCGCAGGGGTCGACACTGGCTGGTAGCTGTTTTATAAAATTTTGGTCTATTTCTTGACCCAACAATTCTTTTCCGAGGTAGCCATCATTGGTGCAGCAGATAATAGCTTCAAATTGTTGGTTAATGAAATCATTTAGGAGAATCTTGGTGTTCATTTTCCACAGTGGAAAAATGCCTCTCATGCCCATCTTGGCTAAATTTTTTTCACGATATTTTTTTAAATCTTCCAAAAAAATGTCACCAAAAATTACATTATTAATCCCTTCTGATTTGGCCCTTGATAAAACTGCGGCCATTTGTTTTTCATACTCATTATTCGTGCCCTCGATTACTCTGACTTTCAAGAGAGGGAGGCCAATTGACTCGGCTTGTTGGCCTAAGAGTTCTTCTCGCACTCCGTGCAGGGAAATTCTTTTGAATTGATCATTGACGGTGGTTAGTAGATATTTTATATCAAACGATTTTTCACTCAAAACTTGGTGCAAGCAATAGGCAGAATCTTTGCCTCCGCTCCAACAAAAAATTGCCTTAGGTTTGTTCATATTTATTTTTTTCTTCTATCTTCTCTGACGCCTAAAGTTATAGCCCCGACAGCAAGAAGGATGAAGATTATAATTATTGATATTATCATATATTTTTTTACAAAATGTTTTGAGAAAAGGGTGGGGATACGCTGGCGTAT
>CAZILH010000043.1:0-2310 GCA_964540095.1 uncultured Gammaproteobacteria bacterium
GAGCAGTTGCCTCTTAAGCAAACGGTCGCAGGTTCGAGTCCTGCTGGGGGCACCACTCTTCGCAATAGCGAAGAATGTTATCCAAAGCCTTTGGCGAAGGATGACACTAATAATCTATTGAAAGAGTATTTGTGTAGCTATCGCTACGAGTGGCCTTTGGCCATAAAATCAACCTTCTTGGGTTGTTTTTTTATTATTGACAAAGCTTTTTTAGCCTGTTAAATTAAGGGTGAAACCTAGCTCTTACCGCCAATGAAGGGAGTGACCGTCATGCAAAAAGACAAGGGTAAGCTAGCACCAACTCCGCCGCCACCGGCACAGCCGGCAGACAATCTGCCCCTGGATGTCTCCCTCACGCTTCCCTATCCCGCTGCCACCGACGAACACGATCGTGGGTTGACTCCCGATGATCTCCGTGGGCCTTTTTGCTCCCACCCCAATAGCTAGCCCCACGATCGGATCCCACCCCGCCCAGACCAGTGCCCACGCGCTGGTCTTTTTCTTTGGGCTTTATTTATCCCACCTTTTCTGCTAAAGTAAGTATATGAAATTTATATATCAAGAAAAAACTAAAGAAAGACTGGATAAGTTTTTGCATAGCCAGATGCCGAAAAAATCCCGTAGCCAAATCCAAAAGAGCATCCAAGCTGGCCAAGTAAAAGTCAACGACAAAATTGCTGTTGTTCATTTTTGGTTAAAAAATGGCGATGTCATTAGCTTGGGACGAAAAAAAGTCAGCCAGCCACTGGATGAAAAAATATCTGAAGCAGATAAGATATTAGTCCCGAAAATCGTCAAAAAGACTGATAATTATTTGGTGATAAATAAACCTAGCGGCCTACTGGTCCACCCCACAGAAAAACACGAGACCAACACCCTGGCCAATTGGCTGCTGAAAGAATTTCCGCAAGTCAAAAAAGTCGGCGATGATCCGGCGCGTCCAGGCATAGTACACCGCCTAGACAGAGAAGTATCTGGCTTGATGGTAGTGGCTCTAAACCAAAAATATTTTCAAATTTTAAAAAAACAATTTCAAGAACGGACTCTGACCAAAGAATATGTGGCTCTAGTCCACGGGCGCATACTCAATAATACTGGCGAAATCATCACGCCACTGGAGCGTGACCACAAGACTGGCCTAATGAAAGTGCACACCAAAAAGCCAGGCTTAGTCGCTCACACTATTTATGAAGTAAGTAGCCGCTATCCCAACTACACTCTACTAAAAGTCCAGATTAAAACTGGCCGCATGCACCAAATCCGCGCCCACCTGTATAGTATTGGCCACTCGGTAGTTGGCGACAAGCTTTATCAGACTCGCGACATACGCAAAAAGAAAAAAAATATTGATTTGAGAATTTTTTTGCATGCTGATTTATTGAAATTCCAAGATGCCAATAGCCGCTGGCATAAATATAGTTCAAAATTACCCGTGGAACTTGCTGACTTTTTAAAAGAGTTAAAATAGTTTTTATGCACCCTATCATAACTATTTCTGGCACACCAGGAAGTGGGAAAAGCACTATTGCTAAAGCGATTTGTAAAAAATTAAAAGCCAAGCGTATATACGTTGGGCAATACATGCGTGAGTTGGCCAGAAAAAAGGGCATGACTCTAGCAGAATTAGGCAAGTTGGCCCAGACGGATCCAAAAATAGATATCAAGGCTGATAAAGAAACTGCTAAAAATGCTCGCCAATTAGCCAAGCGCTACCCAGTGGTTGTTGAGGGCCGAGTACAATTTCATTTTTTACCAGAATCAATAAAATTATTTATTAAAGCCAATCTAGAACAAGCGGCTAAACGAATTTGGAAAGATTTAAATAATTCTGCCAAAAACAAAAAACGCAATGAGGCCAAGGTAAAAAATATATCCGAGCTAAAAAAACAAATTCTAATCCGTAAGAAAAGTGAACTAATCAGGTACAAAAAATATTACCACCTTAATCATTGCCAGACAAAACATTATGATTTTGTCTTAGATACTAGCCATATAAATGCCAAACAAGCTATTGATAAAACCTGGGTTTATCTACAAAAAACACTAAATAAATAGTATTGACAAATAGCTGATTTTAAGCTAAAATATGCTAGTTATTATTAAATTAATAACTAAAAATATCAATTATTAATAGAATTTTTATGTCTTCCGTAAAAGTAACACAGCCAGAAAAAACATCTACCTTGGAAATCAAGCCAGGTATGACTGTCCGTGTGCATGAAAAAATCAAAGAAAAAAATGCCAAGGGCGTGGAAAAAGAAAGAATCCAGATTTTTGAAGGCATTATTTTGGCACACAAACATGGTAAAG
>CAZILH010000044.1:0-2183 GCA_964540095.1 uncultured Gammaproteobacteria bacterium
ACAATATTTATGGTTGCTTCAATGGCATATGCTATTATAAGATACCGTTTAATGAACATAAGATTAGTTTTAACAAAAGGGATACTTTATGTTTTTTTGACTGCATTAGTATCATCGTTTTTTGCTTTGTCGGTTTTTTTATCTGGTATTTATTTGGGTCAAGGCAACCAATCAAACAATATAGTTATATATATTATTACGTCGTTGATTATAGTGATTTTTTTAGATCCACTTAAACGTCTTTTCGCTCGTCTAACTGATCGTATTTTCTACAAAGATCGCATAGATTATCAAAATATTTTACAGCAAGCCAGCGCAGTTGTTGCTAAAGAAATTGATTTGGAAAGATTGTCTCACTCTTTGTCTGCTCTGATTGCTGGGCAGTTAAAAATTAAAGAAGTTTATATTTTAATTGCTCAAAGAGATAGTTTTGAGCTTATCTCTAATTCTGAAAAAAATAAAAAACAACTGAGCTTAACTGCAAATTTTATTGATTTAGTTAGAGGGCGCAAAGATTTCCTAATTATTGAAGAACTTATTAGTACTCAGAGCGACATGGGTTTTGACACGCCATATTATAAACAATTAGATAAATTTCTTAAAGAAGCGGAAGCCCTAAAAATAGAAATGGTGGTACCGATTTTTGATGACAATAATATTCTAAGTTCTATTTTTCTGTTTAGTTCCAAGAGTTCCGGTGATCTATACAATCAAGAAGATATTAATTTCCTAAAGATTTTAGTTCCGCAAATTGCCACAGCCATTGCCAAGTCAAAGCTTTATGAAGAAGTCCAAGCTTTCAATCGCGAATTGCAGGCAAAAGTAGAAGCTAGGACCAAGAGTTTGAAAGAGGCCAACCTTGGTTTGGAAGAGAGGAATAAGTTTTTGACTACCATGCAGGTGGTGATCAACATGGTTAGTCGTACTTTGGATTTGAAGCAGGTAAATCAAATGATTGCCAATAGTATCGCCCTGGAGCTTGGCTATATTGGTGGTGTCTTGAGCTTTATTGATGAAACAAGCCATGTTCTGCGCATTGGCGCTTTAACGGAAAATGAACAGACCAAATCAATTGTAAAAGTCTTGGGTAAAGATCCGCGTACTTTTGAGGCCCAGCTAAAGGCGGATTACTCTCTGGGCGCGCAGACCGTTTTGTCCGGTAAGATAAATTTTTCCGATAAAATGTCTGACTTTTTTTCACCGCCAGTAGAAAAATCCGTCATGGATCAGATTCAGGTCAGCTTGGGCGTGAAAACTATTGTGGGCTTGCCGATTTTTTCGGAAAACAAAATCATTGGTATCATCCATTTTTTACTAGCCGTGGAGCGCCGCCATGTTTCAGCTATGGACATTGAGATAATGACAGCCCTGACCAATCAAGTAGGCATTGTTTCCCGCAACTTGCGTCTGTACAACAATCTACAGTCAACCAACATGGAATTGCAGGAGGCCAATATGCGCTTGCGTGAGCTGGACAAAGCCAAGTCAGAGTTTTTGTCCATTGCCAGCCATCAGTTGCGCACGCCAATTTCCGCTCTCAAGGGCTATTTATCCATGATGATAGATGGAGACTTTGGGCCCATACCAGACAAAATCAAACAGGTCATCAAAGATTTGTTTGAAAGCGCGTCTCGCTTGGCTCGCTTAATCAATGTGTTTTTAAATGTCTCCCGGATTGAGTCTGGCCGCTTGAAGCTGGAAAAACATCCTCTGCAAGTCAATGATTTGATTATTAGCGTCATCAAAGAACTTGGCAACCAAGCTGAACAAAAGAAAATAAAACTAAGCTATCAGGAGCCAAAAGCACCTCTGCCATTGATCAATGCTGATAGTGATAAATTACGCGAGGTAATATTGAATTTGATTGATAATTCTATCAAATATACTCTTGAGGGTTCTATCACAGCCTCGGCTTATACTGATGAGCAGGGTTTTCATTTTGTGGTCAAAGATACCGGTATTGGTATAGATCCAGAAGAAGCCAAAACTTTGTTTAGGAAATTTGTGCGCGGTACAGGCGTGGCCCAGATTCACACTGGCGGTTCTGGCCTGGGTTTATTCATTGCTCAAAAAATCATCAAAGAACACGGCGGCCAAGTTTGGGCAGAAAGCGAAGGCAAGGGTAAGGGCAGTACTTTCCAGTTTGTCATACCCATAAACGGGGGAGATAGCGCACCGGAAAC
>CAZILH010000045.1:0-1867 GCA_964540095.1 uncultured Gammaproteobacteria bacterium
CATGCTGCTGTGCCTTACGACCCCATCGGCAATCTGCCTTTGCTGACCACCAAATTCGCTAAGTGGCCAGCCTTTGCGGCGGGGGCAAACCATTACCCAGCGATACGCTGGGTATTGCGGCCATTCTGGCCAATAGGATTATCGGCCTCAGACCGCAATATTGGTGGAGGATCCAGGGGATCCAGTAGCTTAGGCAGAGAGCTGCCTTTTGCTCATGGTTTCCCTAAGGAAGCCCTCCGAATGTGCTACTAATTGAGTACTGTAACACAAAAGTTATTTAATGTCAATAGCTAAACAAAAACACCCTTAAACGGGGTGTTTTACTGTCCCGATCCTTAAGACTAGCTAGTTATCGTTATTTTTGTAAATGCCAATCATTTGATCGCGAAAACTTTCAAATTTTTGTTTATACTCTCTCAGCTGGTCAGCAGTTATATTTTGCTTGGCCACATCCAGAAGATAATTTTGATATTCAGCAATGACTTTAGGCTCTAAATCTTCTAGATTGCCTTCAATTAACGCCTTTTTTTCATTGGCACAATTAGGTAAAAATTCCTGAAGTATATATCGTCGTTCACTATTTATCTGTTCGAATATTGATCTCATATCTTCTAACATCCTTGAGACCTCTGCATCTTTATTATCATTATAATCACGTAAATGATCCATCATTTCATTTATATTGTCCATGGGGGACCAGGCAGTTTTTATTTGACTCAATTTTTGTTGTTCGGTCCGCGCTTGAGTGATGCCCTCGGCAGATCTAGCGACCGCATTATTTAATTCTTTATCTATTAGGGCCGCTGTAGCAACATCTTGATCGGGCGATCTGGCAATCAGGCCTCTGAGCTGCTTTTCTATATCCAGCAAATCTTGACCTGTAGCCGTGGCCTTTTTGGCTTCCAATTTATTAATCAAATCTAATCTAGCATCGTGGGCTTGCATTATTAAATCCGGATTTAATTCATGTTTACTCATAAATATAAATTTTATTAATTATGAAATAATCTTAACATAAACAAAACGCCTCCGGCAAGGGAGGCGTTTTACTATATTTATAAAGTTATGTCTGTGCCTGGCGACTCAAGTAATCTCCCAGGAACATTACAGGTCTTGGAATCAGTAGTAAACTTTTTCCAAGCAGCCCTGACTGTTGTTTTATAAGCACTGCGGGCATCGCGATTAGTTTTATTGAATTTGCTCCAAGCAGCTTTGATAGCTGTTTTTCTATCTTTATTTACTGTTAAACCCCAAGCAGTATTGAGCTCGCTCTTGCGAGTAGCTAAAGCACTTTTGATTGCTGTGCTCATGGTATCATAAGCTGTATCAATGCTGGCTTCGCGTGTAGCTACCGTGGCCTGCAAACAGGCCAAATTTTCAGCTGGCGTAGTAGTGGCATTCCAAGGAATAGTAGAAGTAGAAAGCTTGTATTGCCAATTAAACTTATTCTCCTCTTTCTTTTGGGTGTTTTTATTGTTGCTCTCAGCAAAGACTGCTGTGCCAACAAAGGCCAAAAGAACAAAGACGCTTAGAAAAATTGCAAGTTTCTTCATAATTTTTATTTTATTACTAATTAATAATATACCTACTGAAATAATATACACCAATCACAGGGCGCTGTTACAATAAATAAGTATCTCCTGACTGTGCACTTATTTAGCTACCCAGCCACCGTCAACAAATAAAACCTGTCCAGTGACATAAGATGACATATCTGAAGCCAAATATAAGGCGGCATCAGCAATATCATTGGGTTCACCGGTGCGACCCATGGGGGTCATAGCCTCCACCATTTTTTGAAAACTAGGATCAGCCAAATAATCCTTGGTCATATTGGTAGTAATCACGCCTGGGGCAATAGCATTCA
>CAZILH010000046.1:0-1754 GCA_964540095.1 uncultured Gammaproteobacteria bacterium
GCTTGATTATAAAAACTAGCCACACCATCATAGGCATTGGCGTCAACCACAATAGCCACAACTAATTCTTGACCCTGATCTTTTATGTCCACTGTCAAAAAATTCTCTTCTGGATTATGATAGGACTTTAATGGCTGCCAAGTATCTTGCTCTTGATTATAAGCATATATTGTCCTAGCCAAACTATCTTCTGCTTGATAATAAAATTTGAGCTGATATTTTGGCACCAGACTAAATATTTTATAAACCTCCGAACCCAGATTAGGCAAATCGGTCTCTAGAGACACGTCAAATAAATTTATGCTTGCTTGATCTGGCTTTATATTCAAAACCACCTGACCATCATCTGATTGTGCCCATTGTTTAGCCACTGGCGCTGGCCGCACCCTTATCTGTTTATCTTGTATGACTACCTTGTCGGCTGATAGCCACTCTTCTGTGCCCAGAGGCTGATATTCTAATGGTGTCTTGGCCTTCACCGTATAACTCACGCTCTGATTATTGGGATAAAGACTAATTTGTTGATAATCACCGGATTTATCGATCACTACCACCCACTGTGTAATAGTTGGCTCAAAGGACACTAGATCCACTGTCAACCCATCTCTGGTCAGGCTATGAAAAAAATCAGTGTTAATAACATCTAATTCCGCCCTGCCACCTATAGGCCAGAACAAAGAAAAAATAAATAACAATGATATTAAACGAAAAAATTTCTTCATTTATACAAGCGGTTAATTTGTGCTCCACTCAAATAATCATTTAAAAACTGTCCCATGCTTTTGGCGGCAATAGCAATACCTCTTAATTCAAAAACGTTTTCCTGGCTCGTTGGGTCACTAGCCCTAGATTCAAGTCGCCAAATAACATAAGCACCAGGATCTCCCGGCAAGATAACTATTTTACTGTATCCGCCTGGCTCCAAATTCCTAATTGGATCACCAAAACTACCCAATTGGCTGTCCTTCAAAAATAAACTGCTATCTACATACTGCAAATCATCAGAATATTGTTTCGCTACCTCTTTAAAATCCCTCTTTTCTTTTACTAGGGCATCATAGGCGGCTTGGGCATTTTTCATACCCTCCATGTCATTAAAATTCTCTAGAAAATACTGATATACTTTGGCTTGTAAAATCAATGGTTTTATTACCAAGTTCTGATAAGTTTCAAAAGAAACTCCAAAATCAGCATTTATGGTCTTCTTTAGGTTTTCTATATCATCAATGCCTTTTAGATATTCTTCTGTATCTTCATTGCTTACTTTAATGTCGTATTTTTGGGCAATTTCTTTAATCCAAGCTTCTTGCAAAACTTTTTGCCAAGTAGAATCACTTATGTTTTCTGCCGATAATACTGTGTCTTGATTAGACCCGCTGGCCAATTTTTTAGCAATATATCTTTCACCTAAGTCTTGATTAGCTAAATAATCGGTCAGGGCTATGGATATTTTTTTATTATCTTTTTCTACTTGACCGGCTGATAGATGATAAAGTTTGGCTAGCCAAAAAGCAGTTTGGCCTTTAAATTGTTGGCTGTAAACCATGCGGATTGACCACCATTGACTAGCCGCCAACAAAATAATTATCACGATTATGAATAAAAATTTTTTGTTTGGTTTTGGTATTTTAATGGGTAATTTTTTCATGTCTGTATTTTGGAGATAAATTAATTAAAAAAATAATTAAACCATTTTATAGGGTTGCTGGTTTTTGTGTCGCCAGAGCCAACTGCCACTATTGCTTGACCATCAT
>CAZILH010000047.1:0-1531 GCA_964540095.1 uncultured Gammaproteobacteria bacterium
ATCCCAATCCAATACTGCGCCATCCAGTAAAGCTGTGACACTGACATCGCTAAGATCGGTCTCGCTATTATTGGTGACTTCTAGCTGATAGCGCAAAACATCACCCCAATTGACCACTTGATTATCATTGCGATTATTTATGCTCAAATTGATATCAAACTGCGGATTGACTACCATCAGATCTTTTTCTGATCTAGCTAGTCGCCTAAATTTTTCATTTACTAGACTGCCGACTTCAGCTACAATCTGCTGATCGCGCTTGCTGTCCTTGCCAAAGGTCCCTTTGACCAAAACTGACTTTTCTTCATTGGGCTGAAGATCAACTTTCCAATATTGACCATCTTTCTGGGGATCTACTGAAGCTACATCCAGATCGTCCGGATACAAAATATCCAAAGACAAGCCGGTAATCGCCTCATTGGTCAAATTCTTGAAAACCACTTTTATCTCCTGATTCACGCTGACCATGGTTTTATCCGCTGCTTCAACATTTAAAGATAGTTTGCTATCAGTGATTTTTGTGTCCACGCTTTGTTTGACAGTAAAATCAGAGTGAAAATTGGCAGGCTGGTATTGCATAGCAAACAAAGCGGATAATAACTCGTCTTTGTTGCCCACTAGCTGGCCTTTGATTTCCAGACTGGCTTCTTGGCCAGGAGCCAAATCGCTCAAATCCCAAGTGGTGGCATTGATGTCAGCCGCATCTTTGTCAGCACTATCAAAATAAAAACCCCCCGGCCATTTGACGCTCAATTCTAATTTTTGCAAAGCAACTGTATCAATATTTTTATATTTGACTAAATAGGTGGCCTGATCGCCAGAAATAATCTCTTGCGGGCCAGTCACCGACATTTCCAAACTTTTATCTATCTTGGTGATTGGCCGCTGGCTCCAATAATAAAATCCAGCCACGGCTGCCAAAAACAAAAAAAACAAAAGCCACAAGCAACTGGCTCTATTTTTTCCCGGTCGCTTGAGGGTGCGATACTCGGTCGGTACTTGACGCTGGCCGCCACGCGGACCAATGCCATCGCTGACTGTCCTCTGGCCAAGTGAAGGTTTGACGCCGTCTAAATTTTTTTTGATTTTAGGCATAGTTTAAAAGCTTGAGAGCTTTGGCCGGCTGTTCAAAAACTGTCTGATAGGAAAGTTTTGATAGCTGACCCCACTCCTTATTTAATTTTTGATTGATTGGTGAATCCAAAATATCTGTCCAACCATTATTTAATATAAAATTCAGCCATTCAAGTAGCGCCGGACTTATAGCTATGGCCATTTGGTCATTGTGATCACTACATATTATACCTCGTCCAGGCACGTATTGGCTAGACTGTTTGTCCGTGGTCTTGCCACAATGATAGCAATTATCTAGGCGTGGTTGCCAGCCGGACAAAGAAAAATATTTCCATAAAAATACCCGCACTAATTGCATTTTGTGGTCCAAGGGCAAATGCTCATCATTTAATAAAGTAAAAATATTTTCTAGGAGCAAAAATTCTTTATATTTTTGGCCGTGGCTATGATCATGGAG
>CAZILH010000048.1:0-1524 GCA_964540095.1 uncultured Gammaproteobacteria bacterium
CATGTTTGTGGGTAATTTTTTTTATATCGCTTGGCTTGATATTACTTTTGTTTCTGACGAATTTACCATCCATGATATCTACTTGTACATAGGAAAAAAGCGGAGCGATTTTATCCCATTCCTTAAAAAAATCTTTTTTATTTTTAGCCAAAACCGAAGGGATAATTTTTACCCCAGATTTTTTAACGGGGATCATCCGATTTTCTTTATACGACGCAGATGTCTTTCTTCTCCAGGAAAGTCGGTTTTCAAAAAAGTTTCAACCAAGTGGATGGCTTGGGCAGTGCTCAAAAAGCGTCCTGCTAGGCAGAGGACATTGGCATCATTGTGTTCGCGGCCAATCATGACAGCTCCTACGCTGTAGCCCAAGATACCGCGTACTTTTTTGTGGCGATTGGCGGCAATACACATACCATGGCCACTGCCGCAGATCAAGACACCATAATTTTTCGGCTGACGGCTGACGGCCTTGGCTACTTTATTAGCAAAGTCAGGATAGTCATCATCTGATTTTAGCTTATCAGCGCCAAAGTCTTGATAATCAATCTTAGCTTCAGATAGATATTGTTTGATGGCATTTTTTAAGCGTAAGCCGGCGTGATCAGCGCCCAGATAAACTTTAAATCCTTTTTCCATAAGAATATTCTTAGCTTTGTTTATATGGATAAACTTTAGCATATTTTGGAGTTTTTTACCATTGACGTAATCGTTGTTTATTGTTATACTTGGCTGTGTTTTATTAATTGTATATTAGATTAATAGGGTAATAGATTAATTGGTTATATAATTATTAAACACAAGAAAAGCGATTATGAAACATAGTGACCACAAAAGCTATAAGATTGGTTTTGAATTAGCCAATATTGTTTGGATGATTGTTAGAAAGTTGGGATATACTTGCCCAGAACACTATTGGTAAGCAATTGGTTAGATCAGTGGATTCTATCTCTAGTAATATTTCGGAGGGTTGGAGCAGGTATTATAAGAAAGATAAGATATTGTTTTTTAACTATGCTAGGAGTTCTTTTTATGAAACAATAGATTGGCTTGAAAAAGCACATAAGCGTGGCTTAATCAGAGATTCAGAGTATGATAATATAAAAGTAATTATTGAGGATTTTCCCAGAGAGATAAATGGCTTAATAAAAGGAACAATGATAAATTTAAAAAAATAGCAATTATTCAATTATTCTATTAATCAATTAATTATTTACTCCCTGTAGTTCAACGGATAGAGAAATATAAGTTTTGGTTCTTCCCCCGCAAAATATACGAGCAAAGCGAATATATTTTAAGGGGTCCCGCAACACGAATTTTTTTAAGCCCCGGTAGTTCAATGGATAGAATAGGAGCCTTCTAAGCTCTAGATTCAGGTTCGATCCCTGGCCGGGGCACCACCGACATTTTTGCGGGGTCCTCGCAAATGTAGCCTCTCGCTTGCGCTTGTGAACATTTGCGGGATAAGCTCTTGATCGAGGTTCGATTCCTCGCGGGGAGACCAGACAACTAATTGTATAATAGGCT
>CAZILH010000049.1:0-1502 GCA_964540095.1 uncultured Gammaproteobacteria bacterium
AGTATCAGCCAAGGTGTCACCCCCTTATTTCCGAACTATGTACATGCCACGTAATTATGGCAATATATTATAATAACATATTATTAATATTTTGTCAATATCTATCAAAAACACTCTATCTTCGTCACACAGCAATTACCAAAAAACACCCATTTTATAATGAGTGTTTTTTGTTGACTAAATTATATTATCCAAAATTTATACTGCCTTGATCAATGATTTTACGACCATTTTTACCATGGCGCTGATCATCTTCATGGGTGTACATCTCCACTGTCAAACCGTTACGCGGTAAAACAAAATCATAATGGGACACCGCTTCATTAAAGCCCTCGGCACCATCTTCGCCGTGCTCGGCATCACCAAAAGCTAAATGCATGGTGCCATGTCTTTTTTCCGCTTCAGCTACGTTCGTGCCAGGAGCATCATAGGGCTTTTCTGGGTCTAGAGCATATGGACGAGCTGTGCTGTTGGCGCCAAAGCCAATTTCAGCAATCCGCAAAACATTCCAAGGCTCGCCAGTCTCTTTTTGCTCTTCAGCTGTTTTTGACATCAGGGCCTCTCTCAATTTTTCTGCTGAAGCACCTCCCTGGATGCTGACAATAGTGCCGTCTTTTATATCCAGGCGGACAATCTGGTCAACACCCTGATCAGAGGCAATGCTTGTTTCCAAAACAGGTAAGTATAAAACACCATTTACCTTTGTCTCGTCAGGCGTAGTGAATATTTCTCCACCAGGCCAATTGTCCCATTGGCCAGGGCGATTGATCTCACCTGTTTCTTTGGCCCAAGTTCTTTCACCAGCCATGCGCATGGGCACCATTAGATCTGTGCCATAACTAGAAGTAATATGAAAACCAGTCGCCTGTTTCAAGACTGATTCCATCCTATTTAGCCTTTCTTTCATGGCAACCAAATCCTCATTTAAAGGACCGCTGGTGTCAAACAAATCTGGCTCTGGATTAAGTAATGTCAACAAACGATTGTTTGTCTCTTCAATATAATCATAAATATCTTCACTGGAATCATAGGCCTTACTAGCCAAATCAACTACCACCTGATGCGACTTTAGAAGTTTTTTGATTTCCTTGACAGTAACTTCTGGCCCATTACTAAAAACAGTGTATTGATTACCCATTTTATCCAAAGCTTGTTGGATAATCCCAATAGTTTCTTTATTGGTCGGCTCATCAATAATAATCAAAACTTTCTCATCTGGCTGTAAAGCTAAAAAACTACGCAAAGATCTTTCGGCTACTTCAATTTTTGATTCTTTCTCCGACTTCTCTTGCGCCTCCTGTTGAGGAAATTCTGCGTGATTCATAGTTTTTATAAATTAAACTATTAAATAATTCGTGTTTACAGCCAAGATTTTTTGCCTTTGAATTCTTTGTCTAGTTCTTCCAACAGTTGTTTTTGCTTTTTGGTCAAGTGAGTCGGCACAGCCACATCCACAATCACTATCTGGTCTCCTCTGCCCTTGCCACGCAACTTAGTAATGC